>NZ_AKJQ01000001.1:0-1257 GCF_000282255.1 Pseudomonas sp. GM25
CCGGTCTCTACAGTGAGGGCGCCTTTGACTTTGATCTTCTCCGCGCCTAATAAAAAAGCCACCTCTCGGTGGCTTCTCTCTCCGACTGCACTCAGTCGTAAATTACTTTCTTCTTCCAGTCCGCATCAGCCTCGACATCTTTGAGGCCGGCAGTCAGTTGGTTTTCTTCGCCTTCGACCGGGGCGATTTTGTCCATGACCTGGGCGTTGGCGCGGGCCAGGAGTTTTTCCAGGTATTGGAGTTGTTCGGCGTAGATTTGCGGGTCCTGCTGTTTGCGCAGGTATTGCACGCCGCGTTCGAAGGCGAGGCGGGCCTGGCCTGGCTGGTTTTGCTGGAGGGCGTGTTGGCCGAGGTTGTTGAAGAATTCGATGTGCAGCAGCACGAGGATGTGGCGTACTTCGCGGATCCAGTGTTTGGCTTCGTTCGGTGGCAGGAAGCCGTCCTGGGCGGCGCGGGTGATCTGGCCGTGGAGGGCTTCGAGGAGGAAGCGGACGTCTTTGGCCTTGGCTTCGGTCTGGATCGGGGCCGGTGGGTTGTTCACCGGGATCGATTCGCCCTGGGCGACGAGGGCGCTGAGTTCAGTGATGCGGGCCTTGGTGGTGGCGCTGGTCTTTTCCAGATTCAGCAGGCGCTGGCAGACGTTCAGTTCGAGGCGGGTCAGCAGCAGTTTGAGGGCCGGGGTCATGAACTGGCCGGGGAAGGTTTCGGTCAGTTCGCCGCAACGGCGCAGGCGGTCGTTGAGTTCGACCTTGGTGCGGGCCTTCTCCAGTTTGGTGTTTTCCACCACATGGTTCATGTAGCCAATGGCGATCAAGATTGCGATCCCGGCTATGACTAGCAGGGTGATCATGAGTGGTGTCACCGGTAAGACCTCTTTATAGGGTTCGCGTGCGAGTGTAGTGGCTTGGCATAGAGGAGCCTAGCGCCGCTCGACGGGTTTGGATCGGCGAAGCTGAATCTGTATCGGCCAGGAACCGGCTTATATAAATGCTGGCCCTTGGGGTGCAGATTGCCATCACCTGTGCCGTGGACTATAACGCCTTGGCGAGTGTCGGAATATAGGCGTCAATCGTCGGGCGACGCAAAAGCTGGAAACGGCTGGTAAAGCAGGTCGAAGTCATTGATTTAAATAAATTTATATCTGGGGGTTGACGACCTTTCAATCCATCCATAGAATGCGCGCCACTTGCAGCGTAAAGCACACAGCGAAACGCGGCAGGGAGTGAATGTTGTAGTGTGTCCCCTTCGTCTAGTGGC
>NZ_AKJQ01000002.1:0-47520 GCF_000282255.1 Pseudomonas sp. GM25
AAAAAAAAAAAGCCGCTACGGCGGTCAATCAGATGACCGCCGCCGTGGAAGAGGTGGCGAGCAATGCCGTCGCGACTTCCGAAGCTTCCCGGGAGTCTGATCGCATTGCCCAGCATGGTCGCGAGCAGGTTCAGCAGACCGTTTCGTCCATCGAGTTGCTGGCGGACGATGTCACCGCCAATGCCACGCAGGTAGAGGATCTGGCGCAGAAGGTCTACAGCATCAGCAAAGTGCTGGACGTGATCCGCTCGATTGCCGAGCAGACCAATCTGCTGGCGTTGAACGCGGCGATCGAGGCCGCGCGGGCGGGGGATGCCGGGCGGGGTTTTGCGGTGGTGGCGGACGAAGTGCGGGCGCTGGCCCATCGCACTCAGCAGTCGACGCAGGAGATCGAGCAGATGATCGGCGGCATCCAGCAGGGCACCGATTCGGCGGTCAGCTCGATGCAGCAGAGCAACGTCCGGGCGCGCTCGACCCTTGAGCTGGCGAAGGCGGCTGGGGTGGCGCTGGAGGAAATTGCTTCGGCATTCACCTTGATCAACGAACGCAATCTGGTGATTGCCAGTGCGTCGGAAGAGCAGGCGGCCGTGGCGCGGGAAGTTGATCGCAACCTGATGAACATCCGTGACCTGGCGATGCAGACGTCTGCCGGGGCCAATCAAACCAGTGCCGCGAGTCAGGAGCTGTCGCGGCTGGCGGTGGACCTGAACAGCATGGTCGCCAAGTTCTCGGTCTGATCAGCGTTCGACAGGCGAAAAAAAGCCCCGCGTTTGCGGGGCTTTTTGATTTTGCGTCGGATCAGCTGCCTTTGACCGTCTTGCCGTTGACCGTGCCGTCGAGGAGCATGATGTTGTACTCCTTGCCGTCGGTTTCGACCTGTTGCAGGCGAACCAGCAGGTAATCCCAGTCCTTGGCGAACCACAGGACGGTGATGCGCTTGCTTTGTGTCGGATCGCGGACGCGCTCGACCTTGATCGCATCGATCTGGCCGGCCTTGGTTTCGACTTTTTCCGAACCCAGCACGCGGAAGTCGTAGGTATCGACTTCGCCATCATCGACCACCTGATAGCTCATGCTTTTCTTGCCGGCGGCCACGTCATGCTGCAGCGCCAGTTGATAGGTGGATTTGTCGACCATGCCGCGGTTAAGCGGGATTTTCACCGCGTCGCCGCGGTCGGTGCCGGTCACCAGTTTGTTGGCCCAGTCGAAGTCCAGGTCAGCCTTTTTCGCCTTGCCCAGACCACCGCGTTCGAAGTGGTAGGACTGTGGCAGCAGGGTGTCCTTGTCCAGGGTCAGGGTGCTTTCCTCGGACAGGCTGGCAATCATCATCGAAGCCTTGAAGCTGAGCTTCCAGACGCCGTTGGCCTGTTTGGTCAGGCTGCGTTCGGCAGTGCCGCTCATGGGCAGCTGCTTCCAGTCGGCGGTGTAGCTGGCGGAGAACGGTTGAAGGTCTGCCGCCTGGGCAAAAGGCAGGGCGAGCAGAGCGCAAGCGAAGAGCAGGGCGCGACGCATAAAATCTCCTAGTTTCGAATCAAGTGACCGCTGGCCCCGAGTAGCTGGCCATCCAGTAAAGCACCTTGCTCGCCGAGGCTCAGCCGTCCTTCGGCGAACCAGCGTACGGCCATCGGGTAGATCAGGTGTTCCTGAACGTGAACCCGTTGCGCCAGACTTTGCGGCGAATCGTGCAACTCTACCGGTATTACTGCCTGTACGACCAGTGGTCCGCCATCGAGTTCCTCGGTGACGAAGTGCACGGAGCAGCCGTGTTCGGCGTCGCCGGCTTCCAGCGCGCGCTGATGAGTGTGTAACCCTTTGTATTTGGGTAGCAGCGACGGGTGGATGTTGAGCAGGCGACCCTGGTAGTGACGGACGAAGTCAGCGCTGAGAATGCGCATGAAGCCGGCCAGTACCACGAGTTTGGGGTTGAATTCGTCGATCAGTTCGATCAGAGCGGTATCGAAGGCCTCGCGGCCCTCGAATCCCTTGTGATCCAGCGAGCGGGTGGCGATACCCGCGTCACTGGCGCGTTGCAGGCCGTAGGCGTCGGCGCGGTTGGAAATCACCGCAGCGATGCGGACCGGGCTGTCGCCGGTCCGCGTGCTGTCGATCAGGGCCTGCAAGTTACTGCCGGTGCCGGACAACAGCACCACGACATCACAGGTGTTTGGCATCAGTGAGCCTTGAGGTTCTTCAGTTCGACCTGAGCCGCGCCTTCGGCAGCGACAGCGATCTGACCGATGACCCAAGGCTGCTCGCCGGCGTCACGCAGGGTGTTCAGGGCAACTTCAACGTGCTCCTGAGCCACGCAGATCACCATGCCCACGCCGCAGTTCAACACGCGGTGCATTTCGGTTTCGTCGACGTTGCCTTTCTCTTGCAGCCAGTCGAAGACGGCCGGGCGGTTCCAGCTGGCCACGTCAACCACGGCTTGAGCGCCTTTTGGCAGAACGCGCGGGATGTTGTCCAGCAGGCCGCCACCGGTGATGTGGGCCATGGCCTTGACGGCGCCGGTGTCCTTGATCAGCTTGAGCAGCGGCTTCACGTAGATGCGGGTCGGGGCCATCAGCAGTTCGGTCAGCGGTTTGCCGTCGAGCTGAACGGTTTCGATGTCGGCACCGGACACTTCGATGATCTTGCGGATCAGCGAGTAGCCGTTGGAGTGCGGGCCGGACGATGGCAGGGCGATCAGGGCGTCACCGGTGGCGACTTTCGAGCCGTCGATGATTTCGGCTTTTTCCACGACGCCGACGCAGAAGCCGGCCAGGTCGTAGTCTTCGCCTTCGTACATGCCAGGCATTTCAGCGGTTTCGCCGCCGACCAGCGAGCAGCCAGCCAGTTCGCAGCCTGCACCGATACCGGTAACCACGGTGGCCGCTACGTCGACGTTCAGTTTGCCGGTGGCGTAGTAGTCGAGGAAGAACAGCGGCTCTGCGCCACACACCACCAGATCGTTGACGCACATGGCGACCAGGTCCTGGCCGATGCTGTCGTGCTTGTTCAGGTTCAGCGCCAGGCGCAGCTTGGTGCCGACGCCGTCAGTACCGGAAACCAGTACTGGCTGCTTGTAGCCGGCCGGGATTTCGCAGAGGGCGCCGAAACCGCCCAGGCCGCCCATGACTTCCGGGCGCGCAGTGCGCTTGGCGACGCTCTTGATGCGTTCGACCAATGCTTCACCGGCGTCGATGTCTACACCGGCGTCCTTGTAGCTCAGGGAGGGTTGCTTGCTCATGATCCAGGCCTTTAGGGGAGGGGATTCAGGGGTAACGACCGAGTTCAGCGGGAACGCCGAATCCGACAGGGGCGATTGCCTCACGCGAAGTTCGGGGTGCCCGGCTGTTGCCGGTCTGCGAAGGCGCGCGATTTTATCAGGCTTGAGGGGCAGCGGCCATCCTCACGCCGACGGGCAGGGGCATATCGATGGAAAAATTTTGCAATTGACGCTGTGGATGACATCACGGGTGCCTGTATAAGGAACCGTCTATCGTTAGGACTGTGCAAAAACTTACCGACCGCGTGTGAATGTTTTGCGACGGCCTGTGGTCACAGGCTTGCAGCAACGGTACACGCGGCCTGTTCCAGCCGCTCTTGTCGACGGGAATTCTCCATGCGTTTTTGTAAATGGCTGTTAGTGGGTGGCTTGTCTCTGATCAGCCTGGCGAGCCAGGCCGAAAATCTCAAAGGACTTTATCAGGTGCGTGAACCGGTCACTGGCCAGTCGCCAGAGGAGCGCGATCGCGCGACCCAGGCTGCGCTGGATACGCTGGTGCTGCGCCTGACTGGTGACCCGAAGGCCCCGCAGAACCCGGGGCTGGCGCCGGTTCGCAAGGACCCGCAGCAGATCATCAGTCAGTTCGGTTTCGATGCGGGGCCGCCGGAAGTGCTGAAAGTCGATTTCGATCCGGGAACCACCGAGCAGGCGTTGCGCCGCGCCGGGCTGGCGCTGTGGGGTGCCAACCGGCCCTCGATCCTGAGTTGGTGGCTGAACGATTCAACTGAAGGCTCGAGTCTGGTGGGCGACGGTCAGGCCAGTGCCGCGCCGTTGCGCCGTGCGGCCCAGCACCGTGGGTTGCCGTTGCGCCTGCCATTGGCGGACTTGAGCGAGCAATTGGTTGCCACGGCGCCGGCGCTTGAAGGAGCCGACCCGGCGCCGTTGCGCAACGCTTCCGAGCGCTACAACGCTGACGCCTTGCTCGCCGTACATGCCCGCGAAGACGGCGGACAATGGCAGGCCAAATGGCAATTGTGGCTGGGCGATAAAAAAGAGGTGGGCAACGTGCAGGGCGCGGATCAGGCCGCCGTGGCCGATGCGGTGATGCTGGCGGTGACTGAACGTCTGGCGCCACGCTTTGTTGCCAAGCCGGGCGCGTCCGGCCAGCAGACCCTGGAAGTGCAGGGCATGAATCTGGAGCACTACGCGGCGCTGCTGCGGTTACTCGAACCATTTGGCGTGCGTCTGCAGAGTGTCGATGCCGATCGCATCCTGTATCGGGTCAACGGCAGCGCTGATCAGTTGCGGGCGCAATTGTCGCTGGCGAAGCTGCAGGAACTGCCGGCCGAGGCGCCGACGCCGGTCGCTGCGCCTCAGCCTGCGGTCGCCGGGGCGCCGCCAGTTGCTGCGCCGACGCCGACACCGGTGGCGCCGTCCTTGCGGTTCCGCTGGTAGTTTTCTTTCTTATATATAAGCAATGGAGTGTTACATGGCCGATACGCGGCGTTGGTTCTGGCTCGGTGGGGTGCTCCTGCTTTGCGCGTTTGTCTGGTTGCTGCATCCGATCCTCACGCCGTTTCTGGTGGCGCTGCTGCTCGCGTATCTGTTCGATCCGCTTGTTGATCGTCTGGAGCGCCTGGGGCTGTCCCGCACCTGGGGTGTGATTACGGTGTTCGCCTTGTTCACCCTGATCGTCACCGCGTTGTTGCTGGTGCTGGTGCCGATGCTCGCCAAGCAATTGCTGCGGCTGTATGAACTGGCGCCGCAAATGCTCGACTGGTTGCAGCACACCGCCGTGCCATGGGCGCAATCGAAGCTGGGGCTGTCGGATGGCTTCTGGAAGTTCGACAAGGTCAAAGCTGCCATCAGCGAGCATATGGGCCAGACCACCGACATCGTCGGTGTGGTGCTGAGTCAGGCGACGGCCTCGAGCCTGGCGCTGATCGGCTGGCTGGCGAATCTGGTGCTGATCCCGGTGGTGAGCTTTTACCTGCTGCGCGACTGGGACGTGATGATGGCCAAGATCCGTGGCCTGTTGCCCCGTGATCGCGAAGAGCGCGTGGTGGCGCTGGCAGGTGAGTGCCATGAAGTGCTGGGCGCGTTCGTGCGCGGGCAGTTGCTGGTGATGCTGGCCTTGGGCGTGATTTATGCGGCCGGCCTGATGATTGTCGGGCTGGAGCTGGGCCTGTTGATCGGTCTGATCGCAGGGCTGGCGGCGATTGTGCCGTACATGGGGTTCGTGATCGGCATCGGTGCGGCGTTGATTGCCGGGTTGTTCCAGTTCGGTGGCGATTTGTATCCGATGATCGGGATCGTCGCGGTGTTCATGGTCGGCCAGGCCCTGGAAGGCATGGTGCTGACGCCGTTGCTGGTGGGGGACCGGATCGGTCTGCACCCGGTGGCGGTGATCTTCGCGATTCTGGCCGGTGGTGAGCTGTTCGGCTTCACCGGTGTGCTGCTGGCGTTGCCGGTGGCGGCGGTGATCATGGTGCTGGTGCGACACGTCCATGATCTGTACAAGGATTCCGACATCTACAGCGGGGTGGATGAGCCGGAGTTGTAATCGTGACGCGCGGGCTGCCCGGTGGATTGCCGGGTTGGCCCGTCTCATGCAGGCCGTGGCGCCAAAGAAACTGTCATAAAACCAGCACGTTAACGCAAACCTTTGATTTTGCTTGGGGTCTGTCGCATTGTGCGCTCCGCTTCACGGGTATAAACTTCGCTCACTTTACACAGAGGCCACTAACGGTTCCTTGGGAACTGTTCAGTCAGCATGAAACCGATTCAGCTGCCCCTAGGTGTGCGTCTGCGTGACGACGCCACCTTCATCAACTACTACCCAGGCGCCAATGCCGCTGCACTCGGCTATGTCGAGCGTCTATGCGAAGCCGACGCCGGCTGGACCGAAAGCCTGATCTATCTGTGGGGCAAGCACGGGGTAGGGCGTACGCATCTGTTGCAGGCCGCGTGCCTGCGCTTCGAACAGATGGGGGAACCGGCGGTGTACCTGCCGCTGGCCGAGTTGATGGATCGCGGCATCGAAATCCTCGACAACCTCGAACAGTACGAACTGGTCTGTCTGGACGACTTGCAGGTGATTGCCGGCAAGGCGGACTGGGAAGAAGCGATGTTTCATCTGTTCAACCGTCTGCGTGACAGCGGCCGGCGTCTGCTGATTGCGGCGTCCACTTCGCCGCGTGAACTGCCGATCAAACTCGCCGACCTGAAATCGCGCCTGACCCTGGCGCTGATCTTCCAGATGCGTCCTCTCTCCGATGAAGACAAATTGCGTGCCCTGCAATTGCGCGCATCCCGTCGCGGTCTGCACCTGACCGATGAAGTCGGGCATTTTATTTTGACTCGCGGTACCCGCAGCATGAGCGCGCTTTTCGATCTGCTGGAGCAGCTTGATCAGGCCTCGTTGCAAGCTCAGCGCAAGCTGACCATTCCCTTCCTGAAAGAAACCCTGGGCTGGTAAAACCGGGGCTTTCAGCCGGTTTCGGCATATTTCAGGCGCCAGAAAAACCGCTTTCCTGTGGGTTGCACAGGCTGCGTCTCGATTCAAATAGGCTTAAGCGCTTAGATGTTAACGAGAAACCGAGAAGTCACAAAAAGATCGATTGAATTTGCAAATGAGGCTGATAGCGGGCATAGTCTCGGCTTCTTTACAACTATCAGCCACGGTCGTGCCCATGCTAAAGCGCTTCGCACCCCTCGTGCCTCTCGCACTCGTCACCCTGTTGTTCGGTTGCGCTGCTCATTCACCTGTTAATCAAGAGCAGCAACAACAGGCTAAAAATTCTGCCACCGCCCAGTCTTCCGTTATTTACCAGGAAGAGCTGGACACCGAAAAAGAACTCGCCGACTTCAACGGCAAGAAGCCTTACCAGCTTCCGGTTCTGGCCGACAGCATCCTCGAACGCGGCATGTCCCTGATCGGTACCCGTTACCGTTTCGGCGGTACCTCTGAAGCCGGTTTCGATTGCAGCGGTTTCATCGGCTACCTGTTCCGCGAAGAAGCCGGCATGAACCTGCCGCGTTCCACCCGCGAAATGATCAACGTTGATGCGCCGCTGGTTTCGCGCAGCAACCTCGAGCCGGGCGACCTGCTGTTCTTCGCCACCAATGGTCGTCGCGGTCGTGTAAGCCACGCCGGGATCTACTTGGGCGACAACCAGTTCATCCATTCCAGCTCTCGTCGCAGCGGCGGTGTTCGCATCGACAGCCTGGGCGACAGCTACTGGAGCAAGACTTTCATCGAAGCCAAACGCGCTTTGGCGAACGCTCCAACCGTGGTTACCGCTCGCAAGTAATCACGCTTTTGTCGCCACGCTCGTGGCGACAAGCGGTCCTTCAGGGGCAATAGACTTAAACTTTACAAGGTGAAGTTAAAGTCTTACTTGAAGTTTGCCGCGTAGCCGCTAGAATCCTGATCTATATTGATGGCAAACCGCCTGCGTCCCAACGCAGGCGGTTTTGTTTTCTGTCGAATCGGCAGTCAAAGCCTCAGCCAGATCAGGATGTTCTGCATATGACGATGTCGGCCCGCTTTGCCTTGATGTTCTTCGCAGCGCTGCTCAGTGGCTGCGCCAGTCGCACTCCGCCTCCTGCGCCGGTGGTTCGCGCTCCGATCGTGTTCGGATCCTCCCAGGCCTTTTCACCCGCTGCCGAAGACGTGCTGTTCCGCGCGCTCGGGCTGGTGGGCACGCCTTATCGCTGGGGCGGCAATACGCCGGATTCGGGCTTCGATTGCAGCGGCCTGATCGGGTTTGTCTACCGCGATGCCGCCGGCATCAGCCTGCCGCGTTCGACCCGCGAGATGATCGTCATGCAGGCGCCGAACGTAGGCAAGGAAGGGCTGCAAACCGGCGACCTGATCTTCTTCGCCACCAATGGCGGCTCGCAGGTCAGCCATGCGGGGATCTACGTCGGGGAAGGGCGCTTCGTTCATGCGCCGGCCACCGGCGGTACGGTGAAGCTGGACAGCCTGTCGAAGGCGTATTGGCAGAAAGCCTATCTGAGCGCCAAGCGCGTTCTGCAGCCTGAGCATCTGGCGCATAACCCTTAGTCCAGATGCATAAAAACCCGTGGGAGCTGAAGGGCTCCCACGGGTTTTTTAATGCCTGCAATACATTAGCGGGTCGCTGATACTCGCCACACTTTGTTACCCACGTCATCCGCCACCAGCAATCCACCTTGCTGGTCGATCACCACGCCGACCGGGCGACCCAAAGCGTTCTCGTCCTTGTCGAGGAATCCGGTCAGCACATCCACTGGCGTTCCGCTCGGCTTGCCAGCGGCAAACGGCACAAAGATCACCTTGTAACCGCTATGCGGCTTGCGGTTCCACGAGCCGTGCTGGCCGATGAACGCGCCCTCCTTGAACTGCGCCGGCAGGCGATTGCCTTCAGCGAAGGTCAGGCCCAGTGACGCGGTGTGCGGGCCGACGGCGTAGTCGGGAGCGATGGCCTTGGCCACCATGTCCGGCCGCTGTGGTTCCACGCGCACGTCGATGTGCTGGCCGTAGTAGCTGAACGGCCAGCCATAGAAACCCCCGTCCTTGACCGAGGTGATGTAATCCGGCACCAGATCGCTGCCGATTTCGTCGCGCTCGTTGACGGCAGTCCACAGCGCACCGCTTTGCGGCTCCCAGGCCAGGCCGTTGGGGTTGCGGATGCCCGAAGCGAAGATCCGGTGGTTGCCTGTGGCGCGATCCACTTCCCAGATCGCCGCGCGACCTTCTTCCTGATCGAGGCCATTTTCGCCGACGTTGCTGTTCGAGCCGACGGTGACGTACAGCTTGCTGCCGTCCTTGCTGGCGATGACGTTCTTGGTCCAGTGATGGTTGAGCGTGCCGCCCGGCAAGTCCACGACCTTGATCGGCTGGCTCTTGATTTCGGTCGCGCCGGGTTCGTAGTTAAAGCGCAGCAGGCGATCGGTATCGGCCACGTACAGATCGTTGCCGACCAGGGTCATGCCGAACGGCGAGTTGAGGTTCTGCAGGAACACCGTGCGGGTCTCGGCCACGCCATCGTGATCGGCATCGCGCAGCAGGGTGATGCGGTTCGGGCTGGGAACGCCGGCCCCCGCGCGGCCCATGACTTTCTTCATCACCCAACCGCGAATGCCTTTGCTGTCGTCGGGTTTGGGCGGAGCGTTGGTTTCCGCCACCAGCACGTCGCCATTGGGCAGCACATACAGCCAGCGCGGGTGATCGAGATTCTCGGCAAAGGCTGCCACCTGGGTGCCTGCCGCTGCCGTCGGTTTCGCGCCGGCTGGCCAGGCGATGGCCGGGGCGATGTTCACCGTCGGGATCAGGGTCTTGTTCGGTTCGGGCAATCGGGGTGACGGGCCGGTGCCGTCGGAGACTTGCAGGCTGGAGGATTCACCACAGGCGGCGAGCCCTCCGGCGAGCACGATGACGAAAACGAGCTGGGGCTTGCGCATTGCTGATCTTCCCTATGAATGCATTCTTAATCATAGAGAAGCGCACAAGCCCGATGGTTCAACCCTCAGCCGCGGGCTTCCTTGAACAGCACGGCAATGCCGGGGTGATAGTTGCCGGCTTCGCTGCGCAATTTGCGATAGGCGTAGGGAAAATACCAGGCGACGGCGCAGGTGTGTTCCTTTTGCAGGTCGTCGACCATGTCCTGCAGCTCTTCCGGGCTGGCGCTGTGCTGGGCTTTTTGCGGGGCGACGAACAGGCAGCCGAGTTTCAGGTCGCTGGCGTAGCTGATGCGCTTGGCGTCGCTGGTGATATCCGCCAAGGCCTGCGTCAGATTCAGGCTGGTGACGCGCGGCCAGCGTTGGGTGGCCTGAATGAAGGCGCGATCTTCAGCGCCAGCCAGGAACAGGTCGGCGCGGGCATTGCGCTCGCCTTCTTCGTTTTGCTTGCGGGTGGCGGTGTCACGCAGGGTGACCAGTTCGGCCATCCAGGCAGCGGCCGACAGCAGGCCGAGGTTGGCTTTTTCGTCGTGCCAGTAGGGCGTGTCATTGTCGCCGCGCACGGCGTTGTAGCGGTCGATACAGTCAAACCAGCGTTCCAGCACCGGGCGCAGGAATTCCAGCCGCGGATTGCTGATGATCATGCCTTGCATGGTGCTCTCCCTTGTTATTGTGATGTGCTCTCTGCAGTCAAAAAGCATGGCTCTTTGATATCACTCATGACAGTGTGGCACAAGATTGGCGTCAGTTAATTGATCGGCGGCAGTTATTCGCCGCACAAGCCCCTCTTCAATTGACGCTCCACCCCCAACCCTCTAACCTTCGCGGCTTGTTTCAGGTGCTCTGTGGCGCATGTCGACAGAGTGAAACAGGGAAGCCGGTGAGGCGGGTCTTCAAGCGATGAACCCTCACGATCCCGGCGCTGCCCCCGCAACGGTAAATGAGTAAAAGCTGCGTCTGATGCCACTGCGTAAAAGCGGGAAGGCGCGCAGCCAGGCGCAAGCCGCTCATGAGCCCGGAGACCGGCCTGATCCATCCAGCGGCATCACGGTGGGCGATGCCAGGCTTGTTGCCGTCTATTCTTGTGCCTGCCCGCCGTTATCCAGCCTCAACGGAGAGCTCCCCCATGACTGATTCCCCCGAACGCGACGAGCGCCACCTGGCGCGCATGCAGCGCAAAAAAGCCGTGATCGACGAGCGCATCGCCAATTCGCCAGACGAATGCGGCCTGGTGCTGGTGCTGACCGGCAACGGCAAAGGCAAAAGCAGCTCGGCCTTCGGCATGCTCGCTCGCGCCATGGGCCACGGCATGCAGTGCGGCGTGGTGCAGTTCATCAAGGGCCGCAACAGCACCGGCGAAGAGCTGTTCTTCCGCCGCTTCCCCGAACAAGTGCGTTTTCATGTGATGGGCGAGGGCTTCACCTGGGAAACCCAGGACCGTCAGCGCGACATCGCCGCCGCCGAAGCGGCCTGGGAAGTCTCCCGCGAACTGCTGCGCGATCCATCGATCGGTCTGGTGGTGCTCGATGAACTGAACATCGCCCTTAAGCACGGTTACCTCGATCTCGATCAGGTGCTCAGCGATCTGCAGGCGCGTCCGCCGATGCAGCACGTGATCGTCACCGGCCGCGCTGCCAAGCCGGAAATGATCGAGATGGGCGACACCGTCACCGAAATGGGCATGATCAAGCACGCCTTCCAGGCCGGCATCAAAGCGCAGAAAGGCGTCGAACTTTGAATCAACCACGTCACTGCCCGGCGGTACTGATCGCCGCGCCGGCTTCCGGTCAGGGCAAGACCACCGTCACCGCCGCACTGGCTCGTTTGCATCGCAATCAGGGGCGCAAGGTCCGCGTGTTCAAATGCGGCCCGGACTTTCTTGACCCGATGATCCTCGAGCGCGCCAGCGGTGCGCCGGTCTATCAATTGGACATGTGGATGGTCGGCGAGCAGGAAAGTCGACGTCTGTTGTGGGAAGCCGCCGCTGAAGCCGATCTGATCCTGATCGAAGGCGTGATGGGGTTGTTCGATGGCACGCCGTCGAGCGCCGATCTGGCCCGGCATTTCGGCGTGCCGGTGCTGGGTGTGATCGACGGCACGGCCATGGCTCAGACCTTCGGCGCACTGGCGCTAGGCCTGGCGCGCTATCAGCCGGACCTGCCGTTCGCCGGCGTGCTGGCCAACCGCGTCGGCACCGTGCGCCATGCGCAGTTGCTGGAAGGCAGCCTCACCGAAGGCCTGCGCTGGTACGGCGCATTGTCCCGGGAAACCGGGATCGAACTGCCGAGCCGCCATCTCGGCCTGGTGCAGGCCAGCGAACTCAATGACCTCGACGTGCGCCTCGACGCCGCCGCCGAAGCGCTGGCCGGCACCTGCGAGGTAGCGCTGCCACCGGCCGTCGAATTCGCCGCGCCTGAAATCGTCAACACCGAAAAACTACTCGAAGGCGTACGAATTGCCGTCGCCCGCGACGAAGCCTTTGCTTTCACCTACGGCGCCAGTCTCGATCTGCTGCGGGCGATGGGCGCCGAGTTGAGTTTCTTCTCGCCGATCCGCGATACGCAATTGCCCGACGCCGACAGTCTGTACCTGCCCGGCGGTTATCCGGAGTTGCACCACGTTGCCTTGTCGCAGAACGCCGACATGCTCAAAGCGATCCGCGCGCATCATGCGGCCGGCAAACCGCTGCTCGCCGAATGCGGCGGCATGCTGTACCTGCTCGACTCGCTGACCGATGTCGAAGGCACACGCGCTGATTTGGTCGGCCTGTTGAGTGGCGACGCCGTAATGCAAAAGCGCCTCGCCGCACTGGCGCTGCAAGAGGTCGACCTGCCGGAAGGCCTGTTGCGCGGCCACACCTATCACCATTCCCTGACCACCACCGAACTGACGCCGATTGCCCGTGGCCACAGCCCCAACGGCGGGCGCGGGGCGGAAGCGGTTTACCGGCAAGGGCGGATGACCGCCTCGTACGTTCACTTCTATTTCCCGTCGAATCCGTCGGCGATTGCCGCACTGTTGGTGCCATGACCGACAACGCCTTCACTGACGCCGAGCGCGAAGCGGTCTACCGCGCCATCGCCGAACGCCGCGACATGCGCCACTTCAGCGGTGGCGCGGTCGAGCCTGAACTGTTACGCCGATTGCTTGAAGCCGCGCATCAGGCGCCGAGCGTTGGCCTGATGCAGCCGTGGCGCTTCATCCGTATCAGCGACCGCGCGCTACGTGGCCAGATCCAGAGCCTTGTTGAAGAAGAACGCGTGCGCACTGCCGAAGCCCTCGGCGAGCGCAGCGACGAGTTCATGAAGCTCAAGGTCGAAGGCATCAACGATTGCGCCGAAGTGCTGGTCGCGGCGTTGATGGACGATCGCGAGCGGCATATTTTCGGCCGTCGCACGCTGCCGGAAATGGACATGGCTTCGTTGTCCTGTGCGATCCAGAACCTGTGGCTCGCCGCGCGTGCCGAAGGCCTGGGCATGGGCTGGGTGTCGCTGTTCGAGCCGCAGGCGCTGGCCGATCTGCTGAAACTGCCGGCCGGGGCCAAGCCGCTGGCGGTGCTTTGCCTGGGGCCGGTCAAGGAATTCTATCCGACGCCGATGCTGGTACTCGAAGGGTGGGCGCAGGCGCGGCCGCTCAATGAGCTGCTGTATGAAAATTTTTGGGGAGTGAGTCAATGAGTGTGGCGTTGTTGAGTGTCGCCGCGGTTGCGCTGGATGCGCTGCTGGGTGAACCGAAACGCTGGCATCCGCTGGTGGCGTTCGGCAATTTCGCCGGGCGTATCGAGCAACGTTTCAATAGCGCTGGTCGCGGCTGGCGCAGCCATGGTGTCACCGCGTGGGTGATTGCGGTATTGCCGCTGACCCTGCTGGCCACGGCGTTTTCCTGGGCGCCGTATGTGGGCTGGGTCGTCGAGATTCTCGCGCTGTATTGCGCCCTCGGTATGCGCAGTCTCGGCGAGCACGTCGAGCCGGTGGCCAAGGCACTGCGCAGCGATGATCTGGAAGAGGCGCGCAAACGCGTGGGTTATCTGGTCAGCCGTCAGACCGATGAGCTGGACAGCACCGCCGTCGCCCGCGCCGCCACCGAGTCGGTGCTGGAAAACGGCAGCGATGCGGTGTTCGCCGCGCTGTTCTGGTTTGCCGTGGCCGGTGCGCCGGGCGTGGTGCTCTATCGCCTGAGCAATACGCTCGATGCAATGTGGGGCTATCGCAACGAGCGCTTCGAGCGTTTCGGCTGGGCGGCGGCAAAAATCGACGACGTCCTCAACTACATTCCTGCGCGGCTGGTGGCGTTGACCTACGCGCTGCTGGGCAAGACCCGACTGGCGCTGAAATGCTGGCGCACTCAGGCGCCGAAATGGGACAGCCCGAACGCCGGCCCGGTGATGGCTGCCGGCGCAGGTGCCTTGGGCGTCGAGCTGGGTGGCCCGGCGATTTACCACGGCGAGCTGCACGAGCGTCCGCAACTGGGCGAGGGCGTACCGGCGGATGCCGATTCCATTGATCGCGGCTGGCAATTGGTCCAGCGCGGGGTATGGTTATGGCTGCTGATTCTCTGCGTGGGGGCTGAATTCTATGCTTGAGCACGGTGGCCGGTTGCGCAGGGCAGCGCTCGAATACGGCATCGCGGAAGAAGACTGGCTCGACCTGTCCACGGGTCTGGCGCCGTGGCCGTTTCCGGTCCCGGAGATTCCGTTGCGGGCGTGGGCGCGTTTGCCGGAAAACGATGACGGTCTCGAGCAGGCCGCTTGCGATTATTACGGCGCCAGCCAGGTGCTGCCGGTGGCCGGTTCGCAGATGGCCATTCAACTGCTGCCGCGATTGCGTCGCGCCGGCAAGGTCGGCGTGCTGTCGCCGTGTTATGCCGAGCATGCCGAAGCCTGGCGGCGCAGTGGTTACATCGTGCGTGAGGTGCTGGAGCAGGAAGTCGATTTCTTTCTCGACAGCCTCGACGTGCTGGTGGTGGTCAATCCGAACAATCCCACAGGCCTGAACCTGACCCCGGCACGCTTGCTCGACTGGCATGCGCGGCTGGCCCAGCGCGGCGGCTGGCTGGTGGTCGACGAAGCGTTCATGGACAACACGCCGCAGCTGAGTCTCGCTCCGCATGCGCATCAGGTGGGGTTGATCGTGCTGCGTTCGTTCGGCAAGTTTTTCGGTCTGGCCGGTGTGCGGCTGGGCTTCGTGCTGGCCGAGCGCAAGTTGCTTAGGTTGCTGGCCGAACAGGTCGGGCCCTGGGCAGTCAGCGGGCCGACCCGGGTGCTGGGTCAGGCCTGTTTGCGCGACACCGAAGGCCATACTCGCCAGCGGATCCGCAGCGACGAGGCCAGCGAACGGCTGGCTGCGCTGCTCGAGCGCCACGGCTTCAAACCGCAGGGCGGCTGCGCATTGTTTCAGTGGTTGATCACCGAACAGGCCGCTGCGTTGCACGAATTCATGGCTCGTCGCGGCATTCTCCTGCGCCTGTTCGCGCACAACAGCAGCCTGCGATTCGGCCTGCCCGCCGATGCCGCCGACGAGGCGCGCCTTGAGCAAGCCCTGCAAGCATTCGCCCTGCAACGTTCTATGGAAAACAAACCAGCATGACCACGTTAATGGTGCAGGGCACCACCTCCGACGCCGGCAAAAGTACGCTGGTGACGGCGCTGTGCCGCTGGGCAACCCGTCAGGGCGTTGCCGTGGTGCCGTTCAAACCACAGAACATGGCGCTCAACAGCGCGGTGACTGCCGATGGTGGCGAGATCGGTCGCGCGCAGGCGGTGCAGGCGCAGGCGGCGTTTCTCGAGCCGCACACCGACATGAATCCGGTGCTGCTCAAACCCAACAGTGACACCGGCGCCCAGGTCATCATTCATGGCCGCGCGGTCACCAGCATGAACGCCGTCGCTTATCACGACTACAAAGCCATCGCCATGCAGGCAGTGCTCGCTTCCCACGAGCGCTTGAGCGCCGCCTATCCGCTGGTGATGGTCGAGGGCGCGGGTTCGCCAGCCGAGATCAATCTGCGCGCCGGCGACATCGCCAACATGGGCTTCGCTGAAGCGGTGGATTGCCCGGTGTTGCTGATCGCCGACATCAATCGTGGCGGCGTCTTTGCTCATCTGGTGGGCACGCTGGAACTGCTGTCGCCGAGCGAACAGGCACGAGTCAAAGGCTTCATCATCAACCGTTTTCGCGGCGACATCGCCTTGCTGCAACCGGGCCTCGACTGGCTGGAACAGCGCACCGGCAAACCGGTGGTGGGCGTGCTGCCGTACGTGATGGACCTGCATCTGGAGGCCGAGGACGGTATCGATCAGCGTCAGACCGACAAGGCCGAGCAAGTCCTGAAAGTGGTGGTACCGGTGCTGCCGCGCATCAGCAATCACACCGATTTCGATCCGTTGCGGCTGCATCCGCAAGTTGATCTGCAATTCATCGGCCCGGGACAAGCGATTCCGCCGGCCGATCTGATTATCCTCCCAGGCTCGAAAAGCGTGCGCAGTGACCTGGCGTATCTGCGCGCCAATGGCTGGGAATCGGCTATCCGCCGTCATCTGCGTTACGGCGGCAAATTGCTCGGGATCTGCGGCGGTCTGCAAATGCTCGGCGAGCAGGTGCACGATCCGCTGGGCCTTGAAGGCGCGGCGGGTTCCAGCGCCGGTCTGGGGCTGCTGGCGTTCGAAACGCAGCTCGAAGCCGAGAAACAGTTGCGCAATGTGCGCGGGCGTCTGGCGCTGGAAGACGCTGAAGTCAGCGGCTATGAAATTCATGCCGGCGTGACCACGGGAGCGGCGCTGGAAAATGCTGCGGTGCATCTGGACGACGGCCGTTGCGACGGCGCGCAAAGTCTCGACGGGCAGATTTTCGGCACTTACCTGCACGGGTTGTTCGAATCGCCGGCGGCCAGTGCGGCGCTGTTGCGCTGGGCCGGTCTGAACGATGTGCAGGAGGTGGATTACCACGGCCTGCGCGAACGCGATATCGAGCGGCTGGCGGATCTGGTGGAGAAGCACCTGGATACCGGGCTGTTACGTGAACTCTGTGGAATCTCCCCATGCTCCAGTTGATCCTCGGCGGCGCCCGCTCCGGCAAAAGTCGCTTGGCGGAAAAGCTCGCCACTGACAGCGCACTGGCAGTGACATACATCGCCACCAGCCAGCCGCTGGACGGCGAAATGAATGAGCGTGTCGCTCACCATCGCGCCCGTCGTCCTGCCGAATGGGCGTTGATCGAAGAGCCGCTGGAGCTGGCCCGTGTGCTGCGCGAAAACGCCGGTCCCGAGCGTTGCCTGCTGGTGGATTGCCTGACGCTGTGGCTGACCAATCTGCTGATGCTCGAAGACGCCGAACGCCTCGCCGCCGAACGCGCGGCCCTGCTCGAATGCCTGGCGTCGCTGCCGGGTGAAATCATTTTTGTCAGCAACGAAACCGGAATGGGTGTCGTGCCGCTGGGCGAATTGACTCGCCGCTACGTCGATGAAGCCGGTTGGCTGCATCAAGCTCTGGCCGAGCGTTGTCAGCGAGTCGTCCTGACGGTTGCCGGCCTGCCCCTGACTTTGAAAGGACCTGCGTTATGACCCAAGCCTGGTGGCTGAACTCGTGCAAACCGGTGGACGCGAACGCCGTTGAAAACGCGGCGGCGCGTCAGCAGCAATTGACCAAACCCGCCGGCTCGCTCGGGCAGCTTGAATCGGTGGCGGTGCAACTGGCGGGATTGCAGGGCCAGGTCAAACCGACACTCGATCAGGTCTGGATCGCGATTTTTGCCGGCGACCATGGCGTTGTCGCCGAAGGGGTTTCCGCATTTCCGCAGGAAGTCACCGGGCAGATGCTGCTGAATTTCGTCAGCGGCGGTGCGGCGATCAGCGTGCTGGCGCGGCAACTCGGCGCGCAGCTGGAAGTGGTGGATCTGGGCACGGTGACCCCGTCGCTGAACCTGCCGGGCGTGCGTCACCTGAACATCGGCCCGGGCACGGCGAATTTCGCCAAGGGCGCGGCGATGACTCAGGCCCAGGGCGAACTCGCCTTGCAGGGCGGCCGCGACAGCGTGCTGCGCGCGAAGGCGGCGGGTGCGCAATTGTTCATCGGCGGCGAAATGGGCATCGGCAACACCTCTGCCGCCAGTGCGCTGGCCTGTGCGCTGCTCGATTGCCCGGTGGCGCATCTGACCGGTCCGGGCACCGGTTTGAATGCCGAAGGCGTCAGCCACAAGGCGCAGGTGATCAAGCGGGCGCTGGCACTGCATGCGGCACAGCGCGGCGACGCGTTGCAGACCCTGTTCAATCTCGGCGGCTTTGAGATTGCGGCTTTGGTCGGCGCGTATCTGGCTTGTGCTCAGGAAGGCGTGGCGGTGTTGGTGGACGGTTTCATCTGCACAGTCGCCGCGCTGGTGGCGGTGCGTTTGAATCCGGCTTGCCGAGAGTGGCTGCTGTTCGGGCATCGCGGTGCCGAGCCGGGTCATCGCCATGTGCTGGAAACCCTTGGCGCTGAACCGCTGCTCGAACTGGGCCTGCGTCTGGGCGAGGGCAGTGGCGCGGCGCTGGCGGTGCCGTTGTTGCGTCTGGCCTGCGACCTGCACGGGCAGATGGCGACCTTCGCCGAAGCCGCGGTAGCGGATCGCCCGGCATGACCTTGCGTCTGGACCTGCTGCGCCATGGTGAAACCGAGCTTGGCGGCGGCCTGCGCGGCAGTCTCGACGATGCGCTGACCGAAAAGGGCTGGGCGCAGATGCGCGAGGCGGTGAGCGGGCAGGGGCCGTGGGACCGGCTGGTCAGTTCGCCGTTGCAGCGTTGCGCGCGATTCGCCGAAGAGTTGGGCGCGCAACGGGCGCTGTCGGTTTCTCTCGACAAGGATCTGCAGGAGCTGCATTTCGGTGCCTGGGAAGGGCAGAGCGCGGCGGCACTGATGGAGGCTGATGCCGAAGCGCTCGGGCTGTTCTGGGCTGATCCGTATGGGTTTACTCCGCCGCAGGGTGAGCCGGTCAGCGATTTTTCGGTACGGGTGCTGGCGGCGGTCATGCGACTGCATGCAGCGCACGCGGGTGAGCGGATGTTGCTGGTCAGTCATGGTGGCGTCATGCGTCTGCTGCTGGCGCGGGCCCGTGGTTTGCCCCGTGAGCAGTTGCTGGATGTCGAAGTCGCTCACGGCGCGCTGTTTTCGCTGATCGTCGAAGCAGACGGTTCCCTCAAGGAAGTGGGCTGACATGCTGCCCCTGTGGATCGCCCTGCAATTTCTCAGCAGCCTGCCGATTCGTCTGCCGGGCATGCCGGCGCCTGAACAGCTCGGGCGCTCGTTGCTGTTTTATCCGCTGGTGGGCTTGCTGTTCGGTGTGATTCTCTGGGCGCTGAACGTTGCGCTGGCGGGCGCACCATTGCTGTTGCACGCGGCGCTGTTGCTGACGGTGTGGGTGCTGCTCAGCGGCGCGTTGCACCTCGATGGCCTGGCGGACAGCGCCGATGCGTGGCTCGGCGGTTTCGGTGATCGCGAGCGTACGCTGACGATCATGAAGGATCCGCGCAGCGGGCCGATCGCGGTGGTGACGCTGGTGCTGGTGTTGCTGCTCAAGTTCGCCGCGTTGCTGGCCTTGATCGAGCAACAGCAGGGTATGGCGTTGATCATCGTGCCGCTGATCGGGCGAGCGGCGCTGCTCGGACTGTTCCTTACCACAACCTATGTCCGGGCCGGTGGATTGGGGCAGGCGCTGGCCGATCATCTGCCACGCAAGACGGGTTGGCAGGTGCTGGCGGTGAGTGCGGCGGCGTGCGGGGTGATCGCCGGGTTCAATGCTATCGTGGCGTTGCTGCTGGCGGTTGTCGTGTTCATCTGGCTACGGCATTTGATGGTGCGGCGACTGGGCGGAACCACCGGTGATACGGCCGGTGCCCTGCTGGAATTGCTGGAGATGTCAGTGCTGGTCGGGCTGGCCTTGTTTTGATAAGTAACTTTGATCTGTAACTTGATTTAACACAGTCGCGGGTATATACACGCATCATGCTTCCTTCTCAGTGTTTGTGCACCAACCTGCGACGCGCCGCGCGTGGCGTCAGCAGGCATTACGACGGCGCTCTCGACGGCTTCGGGATCAACGTTGCCCAGTATTCTTTGCTGTGCAACCTGCAGCGGCTGGATCAGCCGAGCATTTCCGAACTGGCCGAAGCGATGGGCCTGGATCGCAGCACCCTCGGGCGCAATCTGCGTGTGCTGGAAGGCGAGGGGCTGGTGGCGCTGGCCGAGGGCGAAGACATGCGCAACCGCATCGTCCGGCTCACCGAAACCGGTGCGCAACGCCTGGCAGCAGCCTTGCCGGCCTGGGAAGCGGCGCAACAGCGGTTGATCGACCGACTGGGTGCCGAGAAGCGTGAAACCTTGCTGCGGCTGTTGGATGAACTGGCCTGAGGGCCGGTTTTTTCCGAATCTAAGCGGGTATATACCCGCGACTGGAGAATAACAATGAGTTCGATGTGGCGTACGTGCGGTTGGGTGTTGCTGGGGAGTGCGCTGATTCTGGCGTTGTCGTTGGGCGTGCGGCACGGCTTCGGGCTGTTTCTGTCGCCGATGAGCGCCCAGTTCGGCTGGGGCCGTGAGGTGTTCGCCTTTGCCATTGCCTTGCAGAACTTGATCTGGGGTTTGGCGCAACCGTTTACCGGCGCACTGGCTGACCGCTTCGGCGCGGCGAAAGTGGTGCTGATCGGCGGTGTGCTTTACGCCTTGGGCCTGGTGTTCATGGGCCTCTCGGAAACGGCGCTGGGCCTGTCCCTTAGCGCAGGTCTGCTGATCGGCATCGGGCTTTCCGGCACATCGTTCTCGGTCATCCTCGGCGTGGTCGGCCGCGCTGTGCCGCCGGAGAAACGCAGCATGGGCATGGGCATCGCCAGTGCTGCCGGTTCATTCGGCCAGTTCGCCATGCTGCCGGGCACCCTCGGGCTGATTGGCTGGCTCGGCTGGTCGGCGGCGTTGCTGGTGCTGGGCCTGCTGGTGGCGCTGATCGTGCCGCTGGTGAGCATGCTCAAGGACAAACCGCTGCCGGTGCTTGGCCACGAACAAACCCTGTCCGAAGCCCTGCGTGAGGCTTGCTCGCACTCCGGGTTCTGGCTGCTGGCGTTCGGCTTTTTCGTCTGCGGATTTCAGGTGGTGTTCATCGGCGTGCACCTTCCGGCGTATCTGGTCGATCAGCATCTGCCCGCCAGTGTCGGCACCACGGTGCTGGCGTTGATCGGTTTGTTCAACATCTTCGGCACCTACACCGCCGGTTGGCTCGGCGGGCGGATGTCCAAACCGCGTCTGCTGACCGGGTTGTACCTGCTGCGGGCGGTGGTGATCGTGCTGTTCCTGTGGCTGCCGGTGACGACGACTTCGGCCTATCTGTTCGGCATGGCCATGGGCTTCCTGTGGCTGTCGACGGTGCCGTTGACCAACGGTACGGTGGCGACCTTGTTTGGTGTGCGAAACCTGTCCATGCTCGGCGGTATCGTGTTCCTGTTCCATCAGTTGGGTTCGTTCCTCGGCGGCTGGCTGGGCGGGGTGGTGTATGACCGGACCGGGAGTTATGACTTGATCTGGCAAGTGGCGGTTCTCTTGAGTCTGCTGGCGGCCGCGCTGAACTGGCCGGTGCGCGAGCGCCCGGTCGAGCGCCTGCAACCGCGTGCGAGCGCTGCATGAACCGTTTCTGGCCGCAGATCGTCGTCACCGCACTCGGCGCCGCGTTGCTGGCGCTGGTGTGGTGGGGCTGGCATCAGGGCGGGCTGGCGCTGATGCAGTTGGGCATGGGTGCTTGCTAGACCGGCGGGAGGGCGAGTAACGTCGGGGTCTGACGATTGCTCAAGGATGCCCGACATGCTCAAGCGCTGGTGTGCTGTTCCCGCGTTGCTGATGGCGTTGACCGGACTGGCCCAGGCCGCGGACTGTCCGGATCTGTTGCAAGGCTCGTTGCCCAAGTTGCGGGCCAAGGAATCCATCGACCTGTGTCAGCGCTACGCCGACAAACCGCTGGTGGTCATCAACACGGCCAGCTTCTGTGGTTTCGCGCCGCAGTTCGAGGGGCTCGAAGCGCTCAATCAGCGCTACAAGGCCCAGGGCCTGGAAATGCTCGGCGTGCCCTCCAATGACTTCAAGCAGGAGTCCAAGGACAGCGCCGAGACCGCCAAGGTCTGCTACGCCAACTACGGCGTAACCTTCACCATGACCGAGCCGCAAAAGGTGCGGGGTGATGATGCAACCCATCTGTTCCAGGTGCTGGCCAAGCAGAGCAGTGCACCGAAGTGGAATTTCTACAAATACGTCATCGATCGCCAGGGCAAGGTGATCGCCAATTTCTGCAGCCTGACCAAACCGGATGATCCGGAATTTCTCGCAGCCATCGAGAAAGCCATTGCCTCCCAGCCGCTGAAACCCTGATCGACGCCCATCAAAAAGCCCCGCCTCTGTGAAGAGAGCGGGGCTTTTTAATGGGCGAGGCCTCAAATGGTAAAGAGCTCAGCCTCGCCGTACAGCATCAGAAGCGGTAGGTTGCGCCGACACCGAAGCCGTTTGCCGAGTTTTCATACTGCGAGTTGTAGCTCTGGCCACGATCGTTTTCGTTGCGGATGTTGACCTTCTCTTCCTTCAGGTACGAGTAGGCAACGTCGATGGTCAGGTCTTCAGTCGGGCTCCAGCCGGCACCGATGCTGAAGATGGTCCGGTCGCCGGTCGGGATGCGTGGCGAACGGTCGACGTTGTTGGTCGGCGACTGGTCGAACGTCAGACCGGTACGCAGTACCCATTCCTTGTTCAGCTGGTAGGACGTACCGATTGCGTAAGCCCAGGTGTCATGCCAGTTCTGTTCTTCGGTGATCTCGCCGAACTGGCCAGCCAGCAGAGGCTGTACACCGGAGTTCTTGACGGTGATTTTTTCCAGCTGGCTCCAGCGGGTCCAGGTGGTACCGGCGTAGACGTTCCAGCGATCGTTGATCGCCTGAGTGACCGAGAGGTCCACGGATTCAGGCGTGGTGATCTTCAGCGAAGCATCGTATTTCTGGTTCGCACCCAGGCCGATCGCGCCCAGCACACCGTAGTTGACCTTGGTGTTGCCTTCGAGCTTGTAGTCGACTTTCGAGTGGTAGGTCAGACCCAGGCGAGTGGTGTCGGTAGCCTGTACCAGTACGCCGATGTTGTAGCCCAGTGCGGTGTCGTCACCCTTGATCTTGACCTTGCCGTCCGGCGCAGCCTGAGTGATCGACAGGTTGGATTCCAGCGCACCGTCGATGCGGTTGATGGTCGGACCGAAACCGATCGACACCACGTCGTTGAACTTGTAGCTGACAGTCGGCTGGAAGGTGATGACCTGGACTTCGGACTTGCTGCCGAAGTAACGACCGGCAAAGCCGTTTTCGTAGTCGGTGATCAGGCCGAAGGGTACGTACACACCCAGGCCGAATGCCCAATGCTCGTCGATCGGCTTGACGTAGTAGCCCATAGGTACGGAGGTGAAGGGCACCATATCGCCTTTGTTGCTGCCGCCGTTCGGGCTGGAGCTGCCATCGCTGATATCGGTTTTTGCGTCGAGGAATGCAACACCGCCAGTGACTTGTTCGCGCGTGATGCGCGACATGCCGGCAGGGTTGCCATAAACAGTGCTTGCGTCGTCGGCAGAAGAAGATCGCCCGGCGTACCCAGTCCCCATCCCGCTGATGCTGTGTTCGTTGATGGCAAAGCCAGCTGCGAAGATCTGGGTGGATGCCACGGTTACGGCAAGGCTAAGGGTGGTTTTGAGCATGACTTTTTTCATTATTAGAACTCCTGGTGATCACCGGGGCGAAAATTACCAACATTTTCGTCCCAGCGCTATAGTCCGTATGCCTTGAGTTAGAGCGGTTTTGTAGGACAATCCGACCAGATTCGCTACTCGTTGGGCGATGTTGCGAAACCGGTGGGTCAGCAAGCGACCTGATTCAGCGGTGAAACACAGGTTTGCCAGGCGCAGGTGAAATCGCGCAGACGACCTTGAGGCTGGAAGGTCTGACGCCAGATGCGCGCCATACCCAGCAGATCATCCGGCTCGGGGAGGACGGGGTTTTGTTCTTCCACCAGCAGCCAGGCGATGGCGGTGGCGTAACGCAGGTTGACGGTCAGTTCGAGGTGCGGGCCGCTGAGGAAAGCATGCTGGCTGGCGAGGCCGCGAACCAGGCTGGCGCGTTCCGGATCCAGTGCCAGGTAATGATCCCAGAGGGCCTGGTGACGGTGTTCGGCAATCCGGTACAGGCCGTGGCCACGGCGGTCATGCAGGGCGGAACCGAGGGCGGACTGGCTGGCGGCAATGCCCAGCAGAAGGGATTCGGCAGTTGCGCAGTGGCGTCCCAGGTAGATCAGCGTAGGACGGATCACATAACGGCACAGTTCGCTGGCAGCGATACCCATAAAACCCTCGGATCTTGTTATCGGGCGGCGAGACCTGAAGGGGAGCTTGGCAGCTGTGGATCGACTCAGGCTCGCCGGAAGCGGATCACGCCGCTTGAGTTGAAGTGTAGTGTCATATTCGCGACGTAAAAGCCTGTTTTTAAAATATTTCCGGCGAGGCGTTATAACCGTTATATCGGTTAGTGATTAGGCAGAAAGTAGCAGAAGTGAAACATCGGGCAATAAAAAGCCCCGCATTCTCAGCGGGGCTTTTGCTTTTGCAGCCATTTCGGCCTCTCAGGCGATCAATGCCTGACGGGTGCGATCAATCACGGCCTGCAGCGGTTCGGCGCTGGAGTATTGATCGGGGTACAGACGCTCGCTGTGGCGGGCGATCCCGTGTTCATTGACCACGGTGAAGCTGAAGCAGCCTTTGCGAGCGGCCATGATCAGGCAGTTCATTGGAGCAAAAGCGTTGGTTAGGGTGCGAATGGCATCCTGAGTCTGGATTTGAGTCGACATAGTTATTAGGTGTTCCTACAAATGACACGGATAAGAACCGTGCAACGTTAAAACGTTCCAGTAACGTCAACCACCATTGGTCGAACGAAGAACCCGACTGGAACAAGGCAGCCAGTTCGAGCGCTATAAAAGTTGGCGCGCTTGGGCTGGCAGGTAGGTACTTAGGAGGACAGGCAACACATCGAGGGCAGAGGTTCTGGGCCCGGGGTGAAGATCCTGATCAATTTGCAGGTTGGTTCGGTCAGAGTAAGTGGTCTTCGCAACACCCTTTGCATTCGATTCAAAGGCTGTGTTGTCGCAAGATTTACCTGGAAACCATCGAGGGGTCGGTCCCGCTTTTGTCGGTGGAGGCTTCTGTGAGAGAAGGCTGACCGTGGGGTGTGTTCGACCGGAATTGACTTTCAGCTTGGTACTAACGCCGCGGATACTAACGGAACGATCCCCGGAAGGCAAACCCGTTGATCAAAAAAAATCAGGGAGATTGCCCAGGCCCCGAACCTGCCCCGATCTGGCTCACATCGTGACCGTCGGTCGCCACGACATGACCGGCGCTGAAGCTCGGCGCAGGGGCTTATCCCCAACCCGAATGCCAAAACGACCCGAAAAGGCGCATCGATATAACCGCGTAACAGGTACTTGTGCACATTAGTTGCGCAGACTGTAACGGCGCTGTCACAACGATCCTGACCCCGATGGCTGCCTGCATCGAAAGTTTAAGTCAATGAAAAACATCGCTTTTTTTAACTGGTGAAAAAATCGTCAGTTTGACTGCGAGCCCCATTCCACAAGGCTTTGCGGCGACTGGAGGACGGTTGTCCACTGAGTTATCCACAGCTTCTGTGGATTGTCCCGAGCGCTTGCTCTAGCACGGGCGTGCCGGGTTTTTTTCGACTTTACCTGTGCGAAAAAAAGAGTAGAGTGGCGCGCCTTCCGATCTGTCCCACAGTGCTTTATGAAGTTTCGTTCAGCTCCAGAATCTGTTACCTCCCAACCCCCTCGTGTTACCGCTCCCAAGCGATTTTCCGTGCGCGTGGCCGAATGGCTGCTCGACAGCCCGCGCCTGGGCGACAGCCAGAATGCCAAGCACCTCGCCGGCCGCCTGCTCAAGCAACCGGCCCGGGAAGGGGTGGTCGCCGCGCAAAGTCGTCTCGGTCAGTTGATGTGCCGCGAGTGCGGCAATGCCCGGGATCGCCGTATCGGCCAGGACCTGCTGCGCCAGGCCGCCCGCGCCGGTGACCGCCGTGCGCAACAGGAACTCGGCCTGATCGAAGACTGAGCTGTCCAAGACCTGGCGCCTTGGTTAACCTTCAGGCTTTATCGGATCGGCGGGAATCACTATGGCGATGGACTTGACCAGCATCCTGCTGGGGCTGGCAGGCGCGGCCGTGCCGCTGCTGGCACTGGCCTGGCAACTGCAACGCCGGGCCAGTCAGAACCAGTCTGAAGTCGCGTTGCTCGAAGAGCGACTGGCCATGGCGCAACTGGCCCAGGACGGCCTCACTGCTCAACTTGAAGCCTGCCGCGATGAAATCGCCGACCTCGGCCAGGCCAATGCCGCCAAACAAGCGGATCTCGCGGCCGTGCGCCGGGAAGTCGAGCTGTTGCAGATCGAGCGCGATGACGCCCGTGACGCCGCCCATGCCTGGAACCTCGAACGCGCCAACAAGGAAGCAGAATTGCGGCGCCTGGACGCCCAGGCGGCCTCGTTGAACGCCGAATTGCGCGAGCAACAGGAAAGCCATCAACAACGGCTGGATGACCTGCAAGGTTCCCGCGACGAGTTGCGCGCCCAGTTCGCCGAACTGGCCGGCAAAATCTTCGATGAGCGCGAACAACGCTTCGCCGAAACCAGCCAGCAACGCCTCGGTCAGTTGCTTGATCCTTTGAAAGAACGCATCCAGTCGTTCGAAAAACGCGTCGAGGAAAGCTATCAGGCCGAAGCCCGCGAGCGCTTCTCGCTGGCCAAGGAACTGGAGCGTCTGCAACAACTGAACCTGCGCCTCAGCGACGAAGCGACCAACCTGACCCGCGCCTTGAAGGGCCAGAAAACCCAAGGCAACTGGGGTGAACTGATTCTCGAGCGCGTGCTTGAACACGCCGGGCTGGAGAAGGGCCGCGAGTACCAGACCCAGGTCAATCTCAAGGGCCCGGACGGCGAGCGTTTCCAGCCGGACGTGATCATTTACCTGCCGGGCGACAAGCAGGTGGTGGTCGACTCCAAGGTCAGCCTCACCGCGTATCAGCAATACGTCGCGGCGGACGACGAGGCCATCGGCCAGATCGCCATGAAGCAGCACGTGCTGTCCCTGCGTAGCCACGTCAAAGGCCTGGCCGGCAAGGATTACAAGCGTCTGGAAGGTTTGCACAGCCTCGATTTCGTCTTGCTGTTCGTGCCCATCGAAGCAGCGTTTTCAGCCGCGTTGCAGGCCGAGCCGACGCTGTTTCAGGAAGCCTTCGACCGCAACATCGTAATCGTCAGCCCGACCACCTTGCTGGCGACACTGCGAGTCATCGACAGCCTGTGGAAGCAGGAGCGCCAGAGCCAGAACGCCCGGGAAATCGCCGAGCGCGCTGGCTGGCTGTACGACAAGTTCGTGTTGTTCATTCAGGATCTGGACGAAGTCGGCAATCGCTTGCAGCAACTGGACAAAGCCTACAGTGCAGCGCGAAACAAGCTGACGGAAGGGCGCGGCAACCTGGTCAGCCGCAGCGAGCAGCTCAAGTTGTTGGGCGCGCGAGCCAGCAAAAGCCTGCCGGCGGATCTGCTGGAACGCGCAATGACTGACGCCGACGGTCTGGTCGAACTGCCTGAATAAGCCGCTCTGTCAGAGCGGCGCTCTTATAGAGGTAGATACCGACTCAACAACGCCCGCAACGCCGCCGGTTTCACCGGCTTGGCCAGGTAATCCAGTCCCGCCGCGTGCACCTGCGCCACCGTTTCCGGATGCCCGTCGGCGCTGATCACTACGCCCGGCACCGGCTCGCCCAGTCTTGTGCGCAACCAGGCCATCAGATCGGTGCCGGTTTCGCCGTGATCGAGGTGATAGTCGACCAAGGCTAATTGTGGGCGCACGCCGTCGTCGAGCAGCGCCGCGCATTCTTCGCGGTTGCGCGCGGTCCAGACCTGGCAGCCCCAGCGTGTGAGCAGGCTGTTCATGCCGATCAGAATGCTGTCTTCGTTGTCGATGCACAGCACCTGCGCACCGCTGTGCAATTTGCCATTGATTTCCACCGCCGCCGGCGCCTGCACGGTCTGCGCTTTGGCCAACGGCACGCGGACACTGAACACGCTGCCGCGCCCCGGCCATGAACGCACGCGCAAGGTATGACCGAGCACGCGGCACAGGCCATCGGCGATCGCCAGGCCCAGGCCCAGACCTTTTTCGGCGCGGGTCTGGTGGCTGTCGAGGCGTTTGAATTCCTCGAAAATCACTTGCTGTTTGTCCTCCGGAATCCCCGGCCCGCGATCCCACACTTCCAGACAGATTTCACCTTTTCGCCGACGCACGCCCAGCAGCACCGGGCCTTTTGCGTAGCGGAACGCGTTGGTGAGGAAGTTCTGCAGAATGCGCCGCAGCAACTTGATGTCGCTGTCGATGCGCAACTGACTTCCGCGTACCCGGAAACTCAACCCCTGTTCCTGGGCCAGCGCCTTGAATTCCGCGCCGAGAATATCGAACAGCTCATTGACCACGAACGGCTTGCGATCCGGGTTGATCTTGCCGTTTTCCAGGCGGGAAATGTCCAGCAGGTCGCTGATCAGGTCTTCTGCTGAACGCAGCGAACTGTCGAGGTGTTGCACCAGTTTCTGCGCTTCGCCGCTCAGGCCGTCGTCCTGATGGGAGAGGGCGGCGGAGAACAGTCGCGCGGCATTCAGAGGCTGCATCAAGTCGTGGCTGACGGCAGCGAGGAAGCGGGTCTTGGACTGGTTGGCCGCCTCGGCATTGCCCTTGGCTTCGGTCAGCGCGACGTTGAGTTGCGACAGTTCCTGAGTCCGTTCGCTGACCCGTTGCTCCAGCCCTTCGTTGGCCTCGGTCAAAGCCTGCTCGGCTTCGCGGAACGCGGTGATGTCGGTGAAGCTCATGACGAAACCGCCGCCGGGCATCGGGTTGCCGATCAGTTCGATCACCCGGCCGTTGGGGAACAGTCGCTCGGAAGTGTGGGCGCGCCCCTGACGCATCCAGTGCAGGCGCCGGGCGACGTGAACTTCCGCTTCGCCGGGGCCGCACAAACCACGTTCGGCGTTGTGGCGAATGATGTCGGCAATCGGTCGGCCAACGCTGATCAAGCCGTCCGGATAGTTGAACAGCTCCAGATAGCGACGGTTCCAGGCCACCAGTTTCAAGGACTGGTCGACCACGCTGATGCCTTGGGTAATGTTTTCGATGGCGCCTTGCAGCAACGCGCGGTTGAACTGCAGCACTTCCGAGGCTTCGTCGGCGATCCGGACCACGTCCTCCAGCTGCATTTCCCGACCTTCGATGGCTGCTTTTACTACAGCTCGCGTCGAAGAGGCGCCAAGGACACCCGCCAGCAATCGCTCGGTGTGGGCGATCCATTCGCCGTCAGCGTTCTGGTTCGGGTTGAAGCCTTTGCCCTGGCGGTAGGCGAAGCGGATGAAGCTCTGGCGCGCGCGTTCTTCACCGACAAAGCGTGCCGCCAGTTGCAGCAAATCGTCGATCTGCACCGCCAGCATCGAGCGCGCGCTCGGCCGTGCGCTGATTTCCTGTCCGATAAAACGTCCGGCCTGCCAGTGCTCCGACACCCGGGTGCGCGACAGCACCGAGACCCAGGCGAACAGGGTGAAGTTGCCCGCCAGCGACAGCACTACGCCTTGTGTCAGCGGGGTGATCGGCAAGTTCAGCGGATTGCTGTGCAGCCAGGCGAGGCCGGGGAAACTGTCCAGCGACCAGCCGAGGCTGCGCGCAGCGATCGGCAGGATCAGGGTGTAGAACCACAGGAACGTGCCGGCGGCGAGACCGGCGAACACGCCGCGGCGGTTGGCCTGTTTCCAGTACAGTGCGCCGAGCATCGCCGGGGCCAGTTGAGTGACCGCCGCGAAAGCGATCTGGCCGATGGTCGCCAGGCTCGCGGTCGAGCCGAGCAAGCGGTAGCTGACGTAAGCCAGCAACAGAATCACCACGATGCTGACCCGGCGCACCGAGAGCATCCACTGACGGAACACTTCGAACGGGCGCTCGGCGTTGTTGCGGCGCAGCAGCCACGGCAACAGCATGTCGTTGGAGACCATGGTCGACAGCGCCACACTCGCCACGATCACCATGCCGGTGGCCGCCGAGGCGCCGCCGATAAACGCCAGCATCGCGAGTGCCGGATGGGCCTGGGCCAATGGCAGGCTGATAACAAAGGAGTCGGGGATGACCGAGCTGGGCAGCATCATCTGACCGGCCAGGGCGATCGGAACTACAAACAACGCGGCCAGTGCGAGGTAGGCCGGGAACACCCATTTGGCCAGACGCAGATCCTGCGGGTCGATGTTCTCGACCACCGTTACGTGGAACTGCCGGGGCAGGCAGATGATCGCCATCATCGCCACGCCGGTCTGCACGACCATTGACGGCCAGTTGATGGTTTCTTTCCAGTATTCCTCAAGGCGCGGGGCGAGCATCGCCTGATTGAACAGGTCGTCGAAGCCGTCATACAGCCCGTAGGTGACGAAGGCGCCGACGGCGAGAAAGGCGAACAGTTTGACCAGCGATTCAAAGGCAATCGCCAGCACCATGCCCCGGTGGTGTTCGGTGGCATCGAGGTTGCGCGTACCGAAAACGATGGTGAACAGCGCCAGCACCAGCGACACAATCAGCGCGGTGTCCTGGGCGCGGGTGCCCATGGCGTCGGCGCCGGCACCGATCAGCAGGTTTACGCCGAGGACAATGCCTTTGAGTTGCAAGGCTATATAAGGGAGAACGCCGACCAGACAGATCAACGCAACCACCACCGCCAGCGATTGGGATTTGCCATAACGGGCGGCGATGAAGTCGGCGATGGAGGTGATGTTCTCCTGTTTGCTGATCATCACCATTTTCTGCAGCACCCACGGCGCACCGAGCAGCAACAGGATCGGCCCCAGGTAGATCGGCAGGAACGACCACAGTTGTTCGGCGGCCTGGCCGACCGCGCCAAAGAACGTCCAGCTGGTGCAGTAGACCGCCAACGACAGGCTGTACACCCAGGCGCGCACCCGCGGCGGCAGCGGTGTGCTGCGACGGTCGCCGTAGAAGGCGATGGCGAACATGATGGCCATATAGGCCAGGGCGACGGCGGCGATCAGCCCGGTGGACAACGACATGGAACACTCCCGACAGAAAACGACCGGACTCGCGCCCGGTCAGACAGTCTCGCACGGGCGCGGCGGTTAGTCAGTGTCGACCAAGGTCGTGGCGCGGCGGGGTGTCGCAGGAACAGAACCGGGCAGTTCTGTGGTCAGTCCGGTTTGAGCGCGATGTCGATCAAGCGGTGCAGTTCTTCGACTTCCAGCGGTGCTGCCGAAAACAGAATGCGGAACACCACCGGGGACACCACCAGATTGATCAGCCGATCCACGGTCGGCGCCGGTTCCTCAGGGTGGCGCTCGATGATGGTCTGCAATTGCGCGCCGATGATCGTCACGCAATAGCCCGGCGTCGCACTCGCCTGTACGTCGCGCATCATGTTGCGACCGGGTTCCGAGCTCATTTCGTCGAGATATTGTTCCGCCCACGCGCGGATATCGCTGCGCAGGCTGCCGGTTTCAGCCGGCTCGCTGTCGGGCCGCATGCGGGCGAGGGCGACGTCCGCGAGCAAGGCCGCCAGATCTCCCCAGCGCCGGTAAATCGTCGACGGCGTCACGCCCGCGCGCGCCGCGATTTGCGGGACGGTCACCGTCGAGCGCTCCTGTTCTTGCAGAAGCGCGCGGACTGCCGAGTGAATCGACTCTTGCACCCGGGCACTGCGACCGCCGGGGCGTAAACCTTCTTTAATAGCCATGCGGCAGACCTTAACACAAAGAATTTGCTTTAAGCGCAAGCCGAGAGCACACTCCGCAAAAGCAAAAAATTAGCTTTTGCGGAGTGTGCCCATGACCAGCCTTGCTTCCCACCGTTCCAGCCTGTGGTTTCTGGCGATTACCTTACTGAGTTTTCTCGCCGCTTCCACTGCGCCGACGCCGTTGTATCACCTGTATCAGGATCAGCTGCATTTTTCGGCAGCGGTACTGACCCTGATTTTCGGCGTCTACGCCCTTAGTCTGCTGGCCGCGTTGCTGACGGTCGGGTCGCTGTCGGATCATCTGGGACGCAAACCGGTGATCTTCACCGCCGTGACGCTCAATGCGCTGGCGATGCTGCTGTTTATCTACGCCGACAGCGTGGGCTGGCTGATCGGCGCGCGAGTGCTGCAAGGCTTCGCCACCGGCATGGCCACCGCGGTGTTGAGCGCGACGCTGCTGGACACTGATCGCCAGCAGGGGCCGTTGATCAACAGCGTTGCTCCTTTGCTGGGCATGGCGTTGGGCGGCATGGGCTGCGGCTTGCTGGCCGAGTTCGCCCCGGCGCCTTTGCAACTGACCTATTGGTTGCTGCTCGCGCTGTTTGTGTTGCAGGGGATTTATGTCTGGCGCCTGCCGGAAAGCGTCTCGCCGCAGGCCGGGGCATGGGCCTCGTTGCGGCCGACCCTGCATGTGCCGGTTCAGGCGCGTTCGACGCTGTGGCGAGTGTTGCCGCTGAATACCTCAACCTGGGCGCTCGGCGGTTTTTATGCCTCGCTGGCACCGTCGCTGGTGCGCACGGCCACCGGCTCCACCTCCAACCTGATCGGCGGCGCCACCGTGGCGGCGTTGACCGTGACCGGTGCATTGATGATCTTCACGTTGCGCAATCGTCCCGCTTCTCGGGCGCTGCAACTTGGGGCGAGCCTGCTCCCGGCCGGTATCGTGTTGATTCTGTTGGGCGTGCACAGTGCCAGTCTGTCGCTGTTCTTCTTTGGCACGCTGGTGGCCGGTTGTGGCTTTGGCTCCGGTTTTCTCGGTGCAGTGCGCAGCCTGGTGCCGCTGGCATTGCCTCATGAGCGCGCCGGGTTGATGTCGGCGTTTTATGTGCTGAGTTACCTCGCGTTCTGCCTGCCGGCGTTGCTGGCCGGGCACTTCACCCACAGCGTGGGCCTGCTGGTCACCACCGATGTGTATGGCGCGGTGCTGATCGTGCTGGCGGTCGGTGCGCTGCTGATGAGTTTCCGGGCGCAAGCGGCGAAGACCTGCAGCGCTCCATAACAACTCTGGATTCAGTTAGCCTTGGCCAGCCCCTTCTTCTCACGGATCGACGCATGAAGATTATCCGCAGCAAGACCTTCACTGCCGAGCGCGCCTGGGGCGCGCTCGACATCGCCAACATGAACGGCATCACCACGCGCCTGCACTGGACTGATAAGCCCTACAAATGGCACGTCAATGACGGGGAAGAAGTGTTTGTGGTGCTCGACGGTCAGGTGCTCATGCACTATCGCGAAGCAGGTGAGGAGAAGCAGGTCCTGCTTGATGTTGGCGACATCTTCTACGCCTCCATTGGCACCGAACACGTCGCTCATCCTCAGGGCGCAGCGCGGATTCTGGTGATCGAAACCGAAGGCAGTGTTTGACTTCATATCTGCAAAACAGATAACAGTTAGAGATATTACCCGTTATATAGATATTCGATTCGGTTCTACCATGGACTCAACCTCACCTGAGGACAGGAGTTCATGATGATTTGCCCCAACAGCGCCAAACCCGGCATCAAGCCATTCAGCCAGCTTCAGCACCCGCGTGAAGTGATTCGCCAATTCACCCCGAACTGGTTCGCCGCCACTATGGGCACCGGTGTGCTGGCCTTGGCCCTGGCGCAATTGCCGGTGTCCATTCCCGGCCTGCACGCCGTGGCCGAAGGGCTGTGGCTGTTCAACATTCTGTTGTTCGTGCTGTTTACCGCTGCCTACGCCGCGCGCTGGATTCTGTTCTTCGACGAAGCTCGGCGGATCTTCGGGCATTCCACGGTTTCGATGTTCTTCGGCACCATTCCCATGGGCCTGGCGACCATCATCAACGGCTTTCTGCTGTTCGGTCTGCCGCGCTGGGGCGACGGGGTCATTCAACTGGCCGAAGTGTTGTGGTGGCTGGACGTGGCGATGTCGCTGGCCTGCGGTGTGCTGATTCCCTACATGATGTTTACCCGTCAGGAACACAGCATCGATCAAATGACCGCCGTCTGGCTGCTGCCCGTGGTGGCGGCAGAAGTGGCCGCGGCCAGCGGCGGACTTCTCGCGCCGCATCTGGCCGATACCCACTCGCAACTGGTGGTGCTGGTGACCAGTTACGTGCTCTGGGCCTTTTCTCTGCCGGTGGCGTTCAGCATTCTGACCATCCTCTTGCTGCGCATGGCCTTGCACAAACTGCCCCATGAAAATATGGCGGCGTCGAGCTGGCTGGCCCTGGGACCGATCGGCACCGGCGCCTTGGGCATGTTGCTGCTGGGCGGCGATGCCCCGGCGATCTTCGCGGCCAACGGTCTGCCAGGCATCGGCGAAATGGCTTCGGGCCTGGGGCTGGTAGCCGGGATCACACTGTGGGGCTTCGGTCTGTGGTGGATGTTGATGGCGCTGCTGATCACTTTGCGTTACCTGCGTGACGGCATTCCGTTCAACCTTGGCTGGTGGGGCTTCACCTTTCCGCTGGGCGTGTATTCGCTGGCAACCCTGAAACTGGGCAGCACGTTGCACCTGACGTTCTTCAGTGTGGCCGGTTGTGTACTGGTGACGTTGCTGGCGGTGATGTGGCTGATTGTCGGTAAACGCACGCTGCAAGGTGCGTGGCGCGGCGAGCTGTTTGTTTCACCGTGCATTGCAGGTTTGAAGAAATAACCTGCAAAGATTAGGTAATGTGTGGCCTGGATCGCGGTTCGAGATTCTTATAAGCGTAGCCAGGCCACTCGCTACCTTCTCTTTCCAAAAACAACAGGGTCACACGGAAGATGAGTCACCCCTCACAGTTCAACCTGCTGCGCACCCGGCGCTTCCTGCCGTTTTTCATCACCCAGTCGCTGGGCGCGTTCAACGACAACGTGTTCAAGCAGTCGCTGATCCTCGCCATTCTCTATCGGCTGACCATCGAAGGTGACCGCTCGATCTGGGTCAACCTGTGCGCGCTGCTGTTTATTCTGCCGTTCTTCCTGTTTTCGGCATTGGCCGGACAGTTCGGGGAAAAATTCGCCAAGGACGCGTTGATCCGTCTGATCAAGCTGGCAGAAATCGCCATCATGGCCGTGGGATCCGTCGGCTTCCTGTTCGATCACCTGTCGCTGATGCTGGTGGCGCTGTTCGCCATGGGCACGCACTCGGCGCTGTTCGGGCCGGTGAAATATTCGATCCTGCCGCAGGCATTGCGGGAAGACGAATTGGTCGGCGGTAACGGGCTGGTGGAAATGGGCACGTTCCTGGCGATCCTGGCCGGGACCATCGGCGCCGGGGTGATGATGTCGTCGGCCAATTACGCGCCGGTGGTGTCCGCCGCGATTGTCGGCATCGCCGTGCTGGGGTATCTGGCCAGTCGTAGCATTCCCCGCGCCGCGGCGGCGACCCCGGAAATGCGCCTGAACTGGAACATTTTCAGTCAGTCGTGGGCGACCTTGAAACTCGGCCTGGGGCAGACGCCTGCGGTGTCGCGCTCGATTGTCGGCAACTCGTGGTTCTGGTTCGTCGGGGCGATTTATCTGACGCAGATCCCGGCCTACGCCAAGGAGTGGATGCACGGCGACGAAACCGTGGTCACCCTGATCCTTACCGTGTTTTCGGTCGGTATCGCGCTGGGTTCGATGCTGTGCGAGAAACTTTCCGGGCGCAAAGTCGAGATCGGCCTGGTGCCGTTTGGCTCGTTCGGCCTGACCGTTTTCGGGCTGTTGCTGTGGTGGCATTCCGGTGGAATTCCAGAAAGCGCCGTCGGCCACAGCTGGACCGAAGTGCTCGGTTTTGGCCATGCCTGGGCGGTGTTGCTTGATGTGCTGGGCCTCGGGGTCTTCGGCGGTTTCTACATCGTGCCGCTGTACGCATTGATCCAGTCGCGCACCGCCGAGAACGAACGGGCGCGGGTGATTGCCGCCAACAACATTCTCAACGCGCTGTTCATGGTGATTTCGGCGATTGTCACCATCGTGTTGCTGAGCGTGGTCAAGCTGTCGATTCCACAGCTGTTCCTGGTGGTGTCGCTGCTGAACATCGGCGTCAACGCCTACATCTTCAAGATCGTCCCCGAGTTCAGCATGCGTTTCATGATCTGGCTGCTCAGCCATTCCATGTACCGCGTCGAGCATCGCAACCTTGAGGCGATTCCCGATGAGGGCGCGGCGTTGCTGGTGTGCAACCACGTGTCGTTCGTCGATGCCTTGCTGATCGGCGGCGCGGTGCGTCGGCCGATTCGCTTTGTCATGTACTACAAGATCTACAACCTGCCGGTGCTGAACTTTATCTTCCGCACGGCGGGGACGATTCCTATCGCCGGACGCCAGGAAGACATTCAGATCTACGAAAAGGCCTTCACCCGGATTGCCCAGTATCTGAAGGACGGTGAGCTGGTGTGCATCTTCCCGGAAGGCAAATTGACTGCCGACGGTGAGATCAACGAGTTCAAGGGCGGGCTGACGCGGATTCTCGAGGAGACGCCAGTACCGGTGATTCCGCTGGCGTTGCAGGGGTTGTGGGGGAGTTTCTTCAGTCGCGATCCCGATAAAGGTTTCTTTCACCGGTTGTGGTCGCGGGTGACGCTGGTGGCGGGTTCGCCGGTTGCCGTTGAAGCGGCGCAGCCAGCGCAGTTGCAGGCGTTGGTGGGGGAGTTGCGCGGGACTGTCAGGTAGTTGGTTGGAAAGCCGCCATCCCTGACGGATGGCGGCAACGGCTCAGGCGCTGACCTTGAGCCCGATCAATCCGGTGACGATCAACGCCACACTGGCCAGGCGAATCAACGCCATCGATTCGCCAAACAGGATGATCCCGGCAATCACCGTGCCCACGGCGCCGACGCCAGTCCAGATCGCATAGGCCGTGCCCAGCGGCAATTCCTTCATCGCCAGACCCAGCAAGCCCAAGCTGACCGCCATGGCGGCAACGGTCAGAACGGTCGGAAACGGACGGGTGAAACCATCAGTGTATTTCAGGCCGACGGCCCAGCCGACTTCGAACAGACCGGCGAAAAACAGAATGATCCAGGACATGAAAGACCTCCATCGATTGACGGGGCCGTCCCCAGATTGAAAACTCGATTGAGCCGCAGGGTCGTCCCCGCGTGGCGCACATACTACCTAAAATTGTGCGCCGCGCCTTGATCCGGGATCAGTCGGCCGCCTGTTGCGCCAACGTCTCACGGTCTTCTTTTTCGCTCATCCGCCGGAAGTACGTCGAAAGCAGCGCCCCGGAAATGTTGTGCCACACACTGAACAACGCGCTCGGCACTGCCGCCAGCGGCGAGAAGTGTGCACTGGCCAGCGCAGCCCCCAACCCCGAGTTCTGCATGCCGACTTCCAGTGCCAGGGACTTGCGCTGAGGCAGCGGCAGGCCGAACAGGCGCCCGGTGAAATAGCCCAGCAGATAACCGAAGCTGTTGTGCAACATCACCACGGCCATGATCAGCAGGCCGGATTCGGCGATTTTCGCCTGGCTGGCGGCAACCACGGCAGCGACGATGATCACGATGCTGACCACTGACACTAGCGGCAACACTTCCACCGCGTGGCGGACCTTGTCACCGAGCACACGTTGCGCGACCACGCCGAGGACGATTGGCAGCAGCACCACTTGCAGGATCGACCAGAACAACTCCATGAACGAAACCGGCAACCACGCCGAAGCCAACAGCCAGATCAGCGCGGGGGTCAGCAGCGGGGCGAGGAGGGTGGTGACGGCGGCGATGGCCACCGACAGCGCCAGGTCGCCACGGGCCAGCCAGGTCATGACGTTCGATGACGTGCCGCTCGGGCAGCAACCGACCAGAATCACGCCGACGGCGATTTCCGGCGGCAGATGAAAGATCTGGCACAGCAACCATGCCATCCCCGGCATGATCACGAAATGTGCGACCACGCCCAGCGCCACACGCCACGGATGGCGGGCAACGGCGGCGAAGTCATCGAGTTTGAGGGTCAGGCCCATGCCGAACATCACCAGCCCGAGCAGTGGCACGATCGCGCCTTTGAGGCCGAGAAACCATGCCGGTTGCAGGAACGCGATCACCGCGAAAATCAGAACCCAGTAAGCGAAGGTGTTGCCGACAAAACGACTCAGTGCAGCCAGTGCGCGCATGGCCTGTTCCTTATTATGTGAAAACGCCACCGAAGCGGTGGCGTTTGAAGATAACCCAAAGACTGCGCAGAGGCTTAGATGCCCTGCGGAGTCTCTTCGCCGCCCAGTGCTTCAACCAGCGCCGGCAGGAAGTCGCCAAACGTCAGCATCATCAGGGTGAAGCTGGCGTCCAGTTGGCCGAGGGCTTCGTCGCCGCCGTCCTGTTCCGCCTGATCCTGCAGCAGATCTTCGAATTTCAGGCGCTTGACGGTCATCTTGTCGTCGAGCATGAACGACAGTTTGTCCTGCCAGGCCAGCGATAGTTGAGTCACCACCTTGCCGGTGCTCAGGTGCAGCTGGATTTCTTCGCTGGTCAGGTCCTGACGCTTGCAACGCACGATGCCGCCGTCTTCGTGGGTGTCGCGCAGTTCGCACTCGTCCAGGACGAAGAAGTCCGGGGCGGCTTGCTGGGTGGTGACCCACTCGGTCATCACGGCGGTCGGCGCGGTTTTCACGGTCAGCGGACGAACCGGCAGGGTGCCGATCACTTCACGCAGGGTGGAGAGCAGGTCTTCGGCGCGTTTCGGGCTGGCCGAGTTGACCAGGATCAGACCCTGTTTCGGCGCGATGGCGGCGAAGGTCGACGAGCGGCGAATAAACGCACGCGGCAGGAAGGCCTGGATGATTTCATCCTTGATCTGATCGCGCTCCTTCTTATAGACCTTGCGCATCTGCTCGGCTTCGATCTCTTCGACCTTTTCCTTGACCGCATCGCGCACGACGCTGCCCGGCAGGATGCGTTCTTCTTTACGGGCGGAGATCAGCAGGAAGTCACCGCTGACGTGCACCAGTGGAGCATCTTCGCCTTTGCCGAACGGCGCGACGAAACCGTAGGTGGTCAACTCCTGGCTTGCACATGGACGCGCCAGTTTGGTGGCCAGTGCAGTTTCCAGCGCCTCGGCATCGACAGGCAGGTCTTGGGTCAGGCGATAGATAAGCAGGTTTTTGAACCACATGGGGTGAGTCTCTCCTTTATACAAAGGGGGGCATTATTGTCTTCGCCGGGTCATAGGCCAACCCTTCTCTAAGCCTTTGGAAGGGCTAAGAAAATTAATTAAAAAAGTGCTTGCCAGAGGTTGGGTCGCTCCGTAGAATGCGCGCCACACCGAAGCGAAGGGTGATTAGCTCAGCTGGGAGAGCGTCTGCCTTACAAGCAGAATGTCGGCGGTTCGATCCCGTCATCACCCACCATTCGTTTCAAGTGTTTAGCGCAGCGGTAGTTCAGTCGGTTAGAATACCGGCCTGTCACGCCGGGGGTCGCGGGTTCGAGTCCCGTCCGCTGCGCCATATTCGGTAACCTGGAACACTGAACGCCAGGTCACCACGGAAGAACCCGCCAAGGCGGGTTTTTTTCTGCCTCGAGTTGTACATGCGGGATGTGTCGTTTCACCGGTTTTCGGATTTATTTGAAAAAAAACTTCAATTAAATCAACACATTACGAAAATCTGTGGCATAATGCGCCCCGTAACGAAGCGAAGGGTGATTAGCTCAGCTGGGAGAGCGTCTGCCTTACAAGCAGAATGTCGGCGGTTCGATCCCGTCATCACCCACCACTCGTTTCAAGCGTTTCGCGCAGCGGTAGTTCAGTCGGTTAGAATACCGGCCTGTCACGCCGGGGGTCGCGGGTTCGAGTCCCGTCCGCTGCGCCATATTAGGTAATCTGGAACACTGAACGCCAGGTCACCACAGAAAGCCCGCCTTGTGCGGGCTTTTTGCTGTCTGGCGATTGGCTTTTGCCGGGCCAGAACATGAGAAAGCGACCTTTAACGGTCGCTTTTTTCGTTTTTGGCTCTGCTATTGCGCCGAGTTGCGGCTGTGGCGGTAATCGCTGACCGCTTCATACACCGCCTTGCGCAGGCGGTTGATCCCGCCAATCGGGCGATGGGCATCGATGCCGAACCAGGGATTGAAGGAAAGGTTGTCGCATTGCAGGTTCAGCGCCGGGGTGTCGAAGTCCTGCGGGGGCAGGGTGATCCTCGCCACTGTCTGGAAGGGGCTGTCCTGTTCGCGCCATTCGATGCTGGTGTCTTCGATCGGCATGTACTTGTTCGCGTCCTGTCGCTGGATTTGCAACACGAAACACGCCGGAATCCGATCGGTCGACAGCTGTTGATTCAGCGCGCTGCGCAGGAAGTTCGGCAGATCCTGGTTCTGTTTCGGCAAGGTGTAAGCGGGGCAGTGCTCCGGATCCGGCATTACCCGGAACTTGGCATTGGCCTCGCCGAACTTGTAGGGCGATACCGAGAAGTATGTCGTGCGGGTCGGGCTTTCTGGCGGTGGCGATAGGGTCGCCAGTGCAATGAACAGATGCCGGATCTGCCAGCTGCGCGGATCCCACCCCGGAAAAAACGCCATGACCTTCTTGCCGTCAGCCTGCGCCGCCACATTTTGACGATACTCGGCGACATCGCTGACAAAGAAGTTCGGGTGACTGAACATCACGAAATCCTGCTCGTGCAGCCCCTGACGATCACCCAGCAACTGCTTGCCCGGCACATCGAGCAATTTGAGCGCCATGCCTCGGGCGTCGCGGATGCTGTCGAATTGCGGATAGGCGTTGCCGTTGGACAGGCGCATCGTCGCTTTCCAGAGCTTGCCCGGTTCGCTGAAGACGCCCTGGCGCAACTCCTGAGCCAGATCCGGCAACACCTGCACATCGGCCTTCACACAGCCATGGGCCTTGGCATGGGCATCGCGCAGGTAGCGGGTGCTTTCGCGGTGCTGATCGACGATGCGCACGGCGGTCTGGATCACGTCTTGGGTCATGGCGGCTTCGCCGTCCGGAATCTGCTCCAGCGCCGACACCGGGCCACGGTGGTGCCAGGCGAACCACGCGGTGGTCAGGGCCCAGCCGATCAGACCGATCACCAGCAGGATCAGCAGGGTTTTGCCCAGTAACCGTCCCAGCCAGAGCCAGAAACGCGCCAGCATCGAAGGTCTTTTGAAGGAATTGAAGATCATGGCAGTTGCGCCTCCAGCGGGCCGCCTAGCACTTTCAGGTATTCGAGCAGTGCCCAGCGTTCTTCTGGCTGAAGCAGTCGGCCGATAACGCCGTTGCCGCGTTCGCCGGCGCGGAATTCGTGGCCGCTGTTGTGGTTGCCGGTAATGCGGGTGTCGAACAGGAAACCGTTGGTGAAGGCTTCGGTGCGGTAGCCCAGATGGCGCGGGTCGTATTCGAAGGTGCCTTTATAGAAGGTGGTGGCGCGCTCGTCCTGAGGCGACAGCAACTGATAAAGGCTCGGCACCGAGCCGTTGTGCAGGAACGGGGCCGTGGCCCATACGCCGGCAAGTGGACGCGCCTTGTAGGCGACTTTTTCGCGAACGCCAATCGGCAGACCGAAGCCGTCGAGCTGTGGTGTCTCGGCAGCGGTGACGCCCGCTTCACGGTACGCACGGTTTTCCACGAAGGCGGTGACGTAAGCCAGTCCCTTGGCCACTGACAGCTGGCTGAGATCCAGCGGCTCCTTGGGTTTGGGGTGCAACTTCACGTCCATTTGTTCGAGTTCCGCCGGGTTCCATTGCAGGGCGGTCAGGTCGAAGCGGTGATTGGCAATGTTGTTGGCGGCGTTCGGGTCGGTGCCGATGACGTCCACCGGGAGCATGTGCAGATGTTGCACCCAGCGCTCGCCTTCCTGGGTCTGACGCGGGACGTGGCATCCGGCGCAATTCTCGGCGAACAGGGCTCGCCCCTTGGCTGCCAAGGGTTTGTCGACGACGCCGAGCACCTCTTCAGGCCAGGCCGGTGGTCGCAGTCTTTGCAGGGTTTCTTCGATCTTGTGCAGATCACGCACACGTACGCTGGAGGCATAGCGCTCATCGCCCTGCAGCGGCTGGCCGTTGGCGTCGAAAAAATTCAGGGTGGCGCCGACACCCAGCGCCTCGCCGATATTGCGTGCCATCGGTTGTTGCGCCGAACCGTTCCACTGCACCCAGTCGAAGGTCCACATGTCCCACAGTTGCGGGTAATCCACCGGCGCGTTGGCCACGCGGTAATTGCTCGGGGAGATCGCATCGCCGAAGGTCGCGTTGGCGATACGCCCGAACGCATCGGTGCGGCCGGGGCCTTCTTCGGTGGGGTAGAGGCCACGATGGGTGTCGTTCCAGGCCACTTTGATGAAGGTGTTCAGTGAGCGTTTGAAGTCTTTGCGCAATTGTTCGTGGTGGGCGTCATAGTCGTTGCCCAGCACTTGGCGAGCGAAGCGCTCGAATTTCCACGGGTTGTAGTAAGTCGAGGTGAGACTGGCGACCAATGCCTGTCCGAAACTTCCGCCGCGCAATGTAGGAACGCTGGAAGGCAACACATGCTGGGCCGAGCCACCGTCGATGCGTACTGCCTGGCCATTGAAATGCAGTTCGCCGGTGTGGCAGGCCGCACACGTGATGTCGAGATATTGCTCGGCGCTGCCGGGATTCTGGTGCCGGGCGAAACCCACCGGCAGATTCCCCGGGTTGTCCGGCGTGGCTTTCTGCTGCGGATCGATCAGAAAGCCGAAGCGCGCGAGGTATTCCGGTGAGGCAAAGCGTTGTTGCGAGAACGGCAGCTCCAGCGCCTGAAACCATTCGTAACGAAGGCCTTTGACCTGCGTCCCCTGCGGAGTGAAGTAGTAGATCTGGCGCTCTTGCTCAGTCCACTGGTTCAGGTAATGCACCTGTTTTGCGGGCGCGGGGAAGGGCAATCTCGGATTGGCGACATAGTAAAGAACCACCGCCAGAACCAGTCCCAGCAGCACCACGATCAGCGTCAACACACGGTATAAGAGGCGCAAGATGAACATCCTTGTCGAGTTGTTGCGCTGTTATGCCTGAGCAAAGCCATGTGCGGCAAGTGGCCATTACGCCAAGTGTTGTGGGAAGCGGCATCAATCGCTGTCGGCGAAAGATGACAGAAGCTTCATCGTGCCTTTCGCCAAATGCTTTTTAATCCCTGAACTTATCGGAAGATTCCTGCTCTCATGCCGGTAGCCATTGGTCGTGGCGGCCTGATAAGCTCGCGGCTTTACTCGATTGCCCTTTCGGCGCATGAACAAGGAAATAGCATGAAACAGCATCGGTTGGCGGCGGCGGTTGCCCTGGTTAGCCTGGTACTCGCGGGTTGTGACTCGCAGACCAGCGTAGAGCTGAAAACGCCGGCGCAAAAAGCTTCCTACGGTATCGGCCTGAACATGGGCAAGAGCCTTGCTCAGGAAGGCATGGATGATCTGGACTCCAAAGCGGTAGCCCAGGGCATCGAAGATGCCGTCGGCAAGAAAGAACAGAAGCTGAAAGATGAAGAACTGGTCGAAGCTTTCGCCGCGCTGCAAAAGCGTGCCGAAGAGCGCATGGCCAAGATGAGTGAAGAGTCGGCAGCCGCCGGCAAGAAATTCCTCGAAGAAAACGGCAAGAAGGCTGGCGTGACCACCACCGCTTCCGGTCTGCAGTACGAAGTGGTCAAGAAAGCCGACGGCCCACAGCCTAAGCCTACCGACGTCGTGACCGTTCACTACACCGGCAAGCTGACCAACGGCACCGTTTTCGACAGCTCCGTCGAGCGCGGCAGCCCGATCGATCTGCCGGTCAGCGGTGTGATCCCGGGTTGGGTCGAAGGCCTGCAACTGATGCACGTTGGGGAGAAGTACAAGCTGTATATCCCTAGCGATCTGGCTTACGGCGCACAATCGCCAAGCCCGGCAATCCCGGCCAACTCGGTTCTGGTTTTCGACCTGGAACTGCTGGCCATCAAGGATCCAGCCAAAGAAGACGCCGCCGCCAAGTAATCTGCGCCGGTCTCAACAACAACGCCTCGCTTATGCGGGGCGTTGTTGCATCTGGACGATGGTCGGCGTAAACAGACCGAACCGATGCCGGTCATGGCAGTCCTAGACTTTAAGGTTGCCCGCGCTAGACGCCCGGAGCCGCCAAGTCAATGAAATATTGGGTTTTTTTATGTGAGTAAAAAACGCCCGATCTGAGCGCAGCCCTTATGAAACGGGGCTCTCAGCGCTGAAATGCAGCTCTGTTCACAAGGTTATCCACAATTTGTGTGGATAACATTTCAACGGGAGAAATAAATGAAAGCGCCGTGGAATTTCGCCCGATTCCTGCCTTTGGCCGGACGCTTGCTGGCTCGAGGCCGCTTGCCGACCTTGTTGTTCGCCGTGGCCAGCAAAGGCGCCGCCCAGGGCAATCGTCTCGGCAAGCTGAAGGACGATCTGCGTCTGTTGCAGGCACTGTGTCTGGCGTACTGGCGCGGCGAGTACCGCGCGATCAGCGCCAAGGCGATCGTTTCGGTGGTGGCCGGTCTGATGTACTTCCTCAGTCCGGTGGATGCGATCCCCGATTTCATTCCCATGTTCGGCATGCTCGATGATATCGCCGTCCTCGCCTGGCTGATGAAAACCCTCGACGATGAACTGAATGCCTTCCGCCTGTGGCGTCAGCGCCAGGCGCCGGAAAAGCTCAGAGTGGTCGAGCGTCTGCCCGATACGCCCGAGCAACTTCAGCTTCAGGGGCCGAAAAAGTCCTGAATCGCGACAGCCTCGTACACAGATAGATACCCCCCACGACCTTGGCCGCTGTTAGGATTACACTTCTAGGGAAAAGTGCCGACTCGCTAAGTGTTGTTGTCCTACGGGGTAGTCATGGATATTCAGATAATTGCACGCGATGGCGAACCCGAATATGCGGTTCTGCCATGGGCTCAGTATCAGGCTCTACTGAAAGCAGCAGGCATTAACGAAGCACCGTCGCAACCGGCTCCAGCGCCGCTTGCGGCCACCCCGGACCCGATTCTTCCAGGTCTGGATCAGTTACGCAGTTTGCGCGAAGGGAAGGGCATCGCCATCGAGGCGCTGGCCCGCACGGTAGGCATCAGCCCGTCTTACCTGGCCATGATTGAAAGTGGCGAGCGTCTGCCCGACGCCGCGATTCGCCGCAGCCTGGCCTGGGAGTTGACGGTGCCAGGGTGGAGGGAACAATCGTGAGCGTACGCATCAGTCGTCAACATTGGGACGGATTGCTGGGGGAGCTGGATCAGGCGCGCAGGCAGCGCCATCTTTTGACTTATCGAGCCTTGCTTGAACGCCTGCAACTGCCCACGCCGGCCATGCAGACATTGACCGCTGCACTGGAGCATCTCGCAGCACTGGACGCGAAAGCCGAACAACCGTTGCGCAGCTCGCTGGTGATCAGCCAGGGTGCAAGCCGCCTGCCACGCACCGGTTTCTTTGAATGTGTCGAGCGTCTGGGGCGTTTTTCCGGGCCGTCCGACGGTGTCGCCGCCGCCTCCTGGCATGCTTCGGAAGTGGTGCGGGTCTTTGAGTACGAGTACCCGGAATCGGCGGAGGCCTGAGTGTTTTTACGACTCAAGGCGCGGGCAAGTTACTGGCTGGCCCGTAGGCTGTTTCACTGGTCGTGGTTTGTCCGTCAGCCCCGCGGCTGGCGCTGGCTCGAAGGACAGTTTGCGCGCATGGCCAATCTGGGCGATGTCGGCGCGCAAAGTTTTTACGGGCACATCCTGGCGTTTCGCGGGGTTGGCCTGGGCGCACGAGAAGAAGGAGTGCGCTTGTTGCGACTGGCGGCGCTGGCCGGGGATGGCAAAGCGGCGTATCAAGTCGGTGTCATCAGTCTTGCAGGTACACCGAGCAAAGCGCCAGATCCTTCGGAAGCCGCTCGCTGGTGGACCATGGCCGCGAAGGCCGGGCATCCGTTGGCGGAGCTCAAGTTGAAAGAGCTGGCCGGCCGAGACGCTTCTCAATAAACAATTCATCTGTTCCGTGAACGGGGCGTGAGGGACACCTCCCGCCCCGTTTTTGCGTCTGCAGTTCGATAAAAATCAGTTACAGACTTCTCCTACATCCTCTGCCTACTCGCCTGACTTCTTTTCTGATTGATCCCCCGCAAAGTCCCTCGCCTGATTTTTGCGCGAGGGAACGCACATGTTTGACCCGGTTTTTCGTTTCGCCATGCGCATGGGAATGCGCTGATGGATGCCGTCGTCCGCATCGAGCAAGAACTCGACAGCTTTCCCCGCACCCTTGATCTCTATCGCGAACAGCTCAAGCGCTGGCTCAGTCGCTCGGCAGACCGCGTCAGTCATGCGGCCGATCTGCCGTCGCTGATGGGGATGGAGCGGATCATCCGTTTCGGCGAGCACAGCACGGCGGTTGCGACTGACGACAACCGTTTCTCCTCTGCGATCGTGCAATGCCCGAAATCCGGGCCGATGGAGATCGAGAGCAAGTTCGAGTCGGTGTACGACATTCCGTTGGGCGACATCGTTGTCGATGTGGTGGCGGTGGAGGGCGGTGCAGTCAAGTCGGTCACCCTCGATGCTCAGGGCAAAGGGGAGTTCACCGGTGAGGCGGGCAAGTTCTACCGGGTGGTGGTGCACGGCGAGGCCAGCGAGCAGCAGGTTGATGCGCTTTTCGAATCCTACGATGACCTGACTCGGCAGCTGGATGGCTGGCTGCGCAGCGAGTGGCAGGGATTCAAGCCGCAATGGTCGCAGTCGGTGGCCACAGCAGCCGGGAACGGCATGCTGGCCGGGAGCTGGGCGGCGATCGAGGGAGTGTGGGACAGCATCGGGTTGCTGTCGGAAATTCTCCAGGATCCCGGGAAGTTTGCCGAGCGGTTGGGCAGTGGCGCCGCACAGCTGATCGCGTTGGCAGAAACAGCGCCTGAAATGATGGAGAAGCTTCAGTTACTGGTCAGTGACGAGGCGGCGCTGTGCCTGTTGTTGCGTACCGCCAGCCTCTGGCTGGAAATGCTGCCTCCTAATGAGATTGCCGGGAAAACCGCCGAGGCGGTCTCGATGGTGGTGGTTCAACTGCTGATCGATGTGTTGATCGGCGTTGTGCTGACCTTTGTCGGTGCCGGGGCGGGGATTGCGTATCTGACCTTGCGTCTGGCGGAGCGTGGCGCTCAGTTGCTGTCGGCGGTGGCGCGCCTGGTGAAGGCGATGTTCGGCATCGTCAGCACCTTCATCGGCTACGTGAACCAGTACAAATCCGTCGCCGCACGTGGCATTGCCGCCGGGGTGAAAAAGGGCCGCATGCAATTGCGCTGGGATGCCCGGCGTAATGCCTCCCTGAAAAAAGACGAACACCACGACGACACGCCGGATCAGGCGAAGAACCCCTATGGTGACAGTGCTGATTGTGCACCGCTGACCTGTACCAACGGGTGTCCAGTGTCGATGGTCACTGGCGAAGAATTGTTGACGCTGACTGACGGTGTGCTTGATGGAGTGCTGCCGTTCGAATTCAGTCGGTTGTATCGCACCAGTGCCGCCGAGATTGATGTCGGGCTGGGGTTTGGCTGGAGCCATTCGCTGGCGCATCGGCTGGAAGTTGATGGCGCTGCGGTGGTCTGGGTTGACCATGAGAACCGGCGGACGCGGTTTCCGTTGCCGAGTGTTGAGCGGCCGGCGATTCACAACAGTCTGTCGCGGGCGGCGATCTTTCTCGGAGATGAGCCGGAGGAGTTGATTGTTGCGCTGGCGGGGGACGCGGCGCGGTTTTATCACTTTCGGGCTGGGCGTCTGACTGCTGTTAGCGATGCCTACGGCAATCGTCTGACGGTGCATCGGGATCTTTCCGACCGGATTCAGCGCCTCGACAACGGTGCTGGACGTTCCTTGTTGCTGCGCTATGAGCGGGCGCATCT
>NZ_AKJQ01000003.1:0-150202 GCF_000282255.1 Pseudomonas sp. GM25
ACGGCTCCGACCACGTTGGCGCTGGAGCAGTCGCTTCTGACGGCTCCGACCACGTCGGCGCCGGCGCAGTTGCCTCTGACGGCTCCGATCACGTCGGCGCTGGCGCCGTTGCCTCTGACGGCTCCGACCACGTCGGCGCTGGCGCCCTCGCCGCCGATGGCGCAGACAAGGTCGGTGCCAACCGGCTCGCCTACTCCCGCGCAGGCGTCGGTTCGGACCAAGTCGCTTCCGCCCTCATGAGCGGCAGCTATTCCGACCAGTTCAACAGCCCTCAATAATCGCTATCGGCGCAACCAGCCCACCGCTGGTTGCGCCGCACTAGCACATTTGTGCTAATCGACCACCCCGATCCCTGGCGTTATATTCCCTCGCAACCCCTGACGCTCCCCAACATTGCCGCTGTGCAGTGCGCGGGATCGTTGTGCCTGGAAAAACAACAACACCAAGGAAGAAACACCATGAAACCGCACTTCAGCCTTGCCAGAATCACAGTCCTCAGTGCCCTGCTCCTCGGCGCCGCCGGTTGCCAGACCGTAAAACCCACCGAAGACAGCATGAAAGAACGTGCCCAGACGGTCATTGGCCAGCCGGTCAGTAAAATCGCCAACGTACGCAACGACAGCACCCTCACCTATTACACGGCCTACACCGCCGCCGGCGAATACAACTGCGAGCAGCCCAGCGGCGTAATCATGGCGGTCGCCAGCATGGGCATCATGACGCCTCCCCTGTCTTGCCTGCCCAAAGGTGCGTCACCGATTCCGTACCAGTAATCCGGCGCAGAAAAACCGTACCAACGCCTCGTCTCACCCGGTAAAGGATACCGCTCGATCATGAAAACACTCATCGCCACCCTCAGCCTCGCGGCCGTCGTTCTGACCGGCTGCGCCACCCCCAAGCAATGGGAAGCCACCGGCGGCAGCAAGACCGACGGCGTTGTCCAGGTCTCCTATGAACTGGGCCAGTTCGAGAGCGGGCAAACCTCCGCCGCTCAAGGGTTGGCCACGGCTGAAGGCCGTTGCAAGGTCTGGGGCTACAAGAGCGCCGAAGTCTCGGGCTCGGAGAAAAACATCTGCCGCACCATGGGTCAGTACAACTGCCTGCAAACCACCATCACGCAGGACTATCTGTGTAAGCGCTGACCGCTTCGGTCTGCCGGTCGCGCAGCGCACGCAAGGTCGCGCGCAGCTCGGCCGGGCGTACCGGTTTGGACAGAATGGCGATCTGCCGATCATGCAGGGCCGCCTGGATTTTTTCGATGTCATGCCCGGTGATGATCATGGCCGGCACCGCATAACCGCGCTGACGGCGAACCTCATCGATGCACTCGATGCCGGTGCTGTGGGAGCCGAGGTCATAGTCGGCGACGATGATGTCGCAGTCCGTGACCAGCCCCTGCCCGCTCAGCTCAGCCTGCACGACGCAGCCCCAGCGCTCCAGCAACGCAGAAGTCGCCAACAGAACGTTGCGATCATCCTCCACCAGACACACCTTCAACCCCGTCAGCAAACCGACCTGCCGAGCCTCCTCCCGATTGACCGGCACCTGCGGCGGCGCGAGTGGCAGTCCATGCAAGGTCACCGCCGTGCCATGCCCCAGCCGTGAGCGGATCGCAACATCGATACCGATCAACTGCCCCAGACGCCGGACAATCGACAGCCCCAGGCCCACGCCTTCGACGTCCTTGTCGCGCAGCTGGCGAACCCGATAAAACTCCTCGAACACCTTGGGCAAATGCTCTTCGGCGATGCCGTTGCCGCGGTCATAGATCGCGATGGCCAACCCTGCGCCGCGCTTGCGCACACCGATCAGCACCGGCCGGTGCGCCCCGTATTTGAAGCAGTTGGAGAGCACGTTCTGCACCATCGTCGCGAGCAGCGCCGGATCGGTGCGCACCCAGTGTTCGCAAGGCAGCAAGCGCAGTTCGACACCCGCCCAGCGTGCGGCTTCGGCGTTCTGGCGGATCAGATCCGCCAGCCATTCACCCAGCTCAAGCGTCTGCAACCGGGGCAGAATCCGCCCGTTGTCGAGGGTGTAGAGATCGAGAATCGAACGAAACAGCTGCGACACGTTGAGCAGCGAACGGTCGATGCTGTCCACCAGCCGCCGCTCCTCTTCGCCCAGCCGCGACTCGCGCAGGCATGCGGTAAACAGGCCGATGGAATGGATCGGCTGACGCAGGTCATGACTGGCCTGAGCCAGGAAACGCGACTTCTCAAGGTTCGCAGCGACCGCTTCTTCCGATGCCTTGCGCGTACGCTCCAGCAGCAGGTGCGCATACACCGGAATCACCGTGCTGGTGATCATCAGCATCAACACCATGAACGGTTGCGCCTGCCAGTACGGCGTCAACCGATAGACCGCCAGCAGCGCCAGCAATGCCAGCACCGTGGCAATCGCCAGGTAGCGCGAGCCGTAGCGCATGCCGTTGCCGAGGTTGACCCAGACCATGACGGCATAAATGGGCAACGCCGCCTCGCCGCCGACCACCAGCCCGAAACTGGTGCCGGTGTAATCGTGAAGAATGCCGAAAATCCGCCGCGCCGGATAATGCCCCGGCCAGCGCACGATGGCCTGGCGCAGCACGACGGAGGCCAGCAGAAAAAGGGAAATGTAGGTGACCACCGGCAGATAGGTATCGAAGCGCTGGCCCGGCAGGAAACCGAGCACAGCCATGTAAACCAGCGCGATGCTGGCGATGATGATGCGCAGATTGGCCTGGTCGAGCTCGGTGTTCTTTTCGAACTTCATGGGGGAACGTCCTTGTGCGGCAGTCGTCATAAACAGCACGAATCAACAGGCAATGCCTTCGCCCGGTGCTAAGGTGCATGCCGTGAGAAATGCTGACCCAGGGAGGGTTTTGCCATGGCGTGCCGAATCATCATAGCCGACGATCACCCGTTGTTTCGCGAAGCGCTGCTGCGCACCGTCCAGCGTTTGCTGCCCGAAGCCCTGATCGAAGAAGCCGGCGACCTCGACAGCGTGCTCGCCCTGCTGCCGGCCGGCGACGAGCCCGACACCTTGATCCTCGACCTGCGTTTTCCCGGCCTGACCTGTGTCAGCCAGCTCGCGGAACTGCGCCGGCGTTTGCCGCGAACCACGCTGATTGTGGTGTCGATGGTCGATGACGAGGCGCTGATCGGCGAGGTCATGGCGGCCGGCATCGATGGTTTTATCGGCAAGAATATCGCCCCCGACGAGATCGGTCAGGCGATCCGGGCGATTCGTGAAGGTGAGGTACTGGTGAAATTCGCCCCGTCCGGCCTGCTGCCGCTGGACACCGGCACTGCCCTCACCCCGCGTCAGCAAGAGGTGCTGCGGCTGATCGCCCAGGGCAAGACCAACAAGGAAATCGCCCGTGAACTGGATATTTCGCCGTTCACGGTGCGGATTCATGTGTCGTCGTTGTTGCGGGTGCTCAACGTGCCGTCGCGGGCAGCGGCGGCAGTCAAGTATTCCGGTGCGGGTTAGCGCTGGAAGTCGAGATCAAGGATCGACCTGGGCCATCAGTTCAGGCACCGATTCCTGCCGCTTCGCATAGCGCTGCGCCAGCACCGCGCAGACCATCAGTTGAATCTGATGGAACAGCATCAGCGGCAGAATCAGCACGCCGATCGTGCTGCCGGCAAACAGCACCTGCGCCATCGGCACACCGGTGGCCAGACTCTTTTTCGAGCCGCAGAACAGAATGGTGATGCGGTCTTCCAGATTGAAACCGAACAACTTGCCCAGCACGGTGGACGCCAGTAGCACCAGCGCCAGCAGAATGCAGCAGACAACCACCAGCCCCAGCAGGTCGATCACCGGAATCTGGTGCCAGATACCCTCGTTCACCGCTTCGCTGAACGCGCCGTAAACCACCAGCAGAATCGAGCCCTGATCGACGAATTTCAGCCAGTTCTTGTTGCGACCGACCCAGGCGCCGATCCAGCGACGGGCAATCTGACCGGCAATAAATGGCAGCAGCAATTGCACGCTGATTTTCACGATCGCGTCGAGGGTCGAGCCGCCGTCACCGTGGACGTTGAGCAGCAGCGTCACCAGCAGCGGCGTGAGGAAAATCCCGAACAGACTGGACGCCGCCGCGCTGCAGATCGCTGCCGGAATATTGCCCCGCGCCAGCGAGGTGAAAGCAATCGCCGACTGCACCGTGGCCGGCAACGCACACAGGTAAAGCATGCCCATGTACAGCTGATCGCCGATCAGCGGTGACAACAGCGGCTTGAGCGCCAGCCCCAGTAGCGGGAACAGGACAAAGGTCAGGCCGAACACCAGCAAATGCAGGCGCCAGTGGCCGGCGCCGGCGATGATTGATTCCCGCGAAAGCTTGGCGCCGTGCAGGAAAAACAGCAGCGCGATGGCGATGTTGGTCAGCCAGCCGAAACCGGTGGCGACCTGGCCGCTGGCGGGCAGGAAGCTAGCCAGCAGCACCACGCCGATCAGGGTCAGGGTGAAGTTGTCGGGCAAAAATCGTGGGCGCGTCATGGTTTGTTCATCCGGGGGTTGCCAGTACGTGGAAGCGACTCTAACGTGACTGGAAATTACCGACTAACGCCGAAGAACCCACAGATGCCGCCAAAAGGACACGACAAGAGCGTCAGACGCAGCATTCCCGGTCTGCCCAGCCTGCCGCGCCCGCTCTACGGACGCACCGAATCGCTGCCCAATCGCGCGCTGACCCGACGTCACAGTCATCCGTGGGTGCAGTTGTCCTACGCGATTCAGGGCGTACTCGAAGTGCAGACCGCCGTCGGTCGTTTCGTTGCGCCACCGGAGCGGGCGGTGTGGATTCCGGCGGGTGTGCCGCATCGGGTATTCAGTTCACCGCACACCGAAATGCGCAGTCTGTATATCGATTGCAGTGTCGCCAATTGGGCGCCGGAGCGTTGTCATGTGCTCGGGGTCAGTGATCTTTTGCGTGAACTGATCCGGGCCTTCAGTCAGATTCCTGTCGAATATGACCAGAGCGGCCCGCACGGGCGTCTGGCCCAGGTGATCCTCGATCAACTGGCCGATGCCCCGCCCATCGATCTGATGCTGCCATTGCCGCAGGACAGTCGCTTGCGCCAGATCTATCAGAGTCTGGAGCAACATCCGGAACAGCAGACCACCCTGGCCCACTGGAGCGAAAAATTCGGCGTAACCGAGAAAACTCTGACTCGGCTGTTCCTGCGCGACACTGGTTTGACCTTCCGCACCTGGCGCCAGCGCCTGCGTCTGCTAGGTGCGCTGACACCGCTGGAACGCGGAGAACGCGTCACCGACGTGGCTTTGGCTTGTGGTTATGACTCGACGTCGGCCTTTATCGCGGCGTTTCGCCAACAGTTCGGCGAGACACCGGGAGAGTTTTTCCGATGAAATTAACCGATATTTATCGACTTTATGCATGCCATTGGGCAAATTTCAGGGTAGAGTTTCGCCCATCAAGAATCTTTGACATCTTTCGACGATAACAATGATCAACCACCCTTTAGCGAACCTGTCGGCGGTAACAGCATGATCGAAGTCACTGAAGTTTCCATTGCCCAATTGCGCGCGGCGCTCGAATCCGGCCAGACCACCGCGGTTGAACTGGTCCAGGCCTACCTGGCGCGCATCGACGCCTTTGACGGTCCGGACACCGCCACTGCCCTGAACGCAGTGATCGTGCGCAACCCTGAAGCGCTGAAAGAAGCGCAAGCTTCCGATGCCCGTCGTGCCAAGGGCGCAACCCTCGGTCCGCTCGACGGCATCCCCTACACCGCCAAAGACAGCTATCTGGTCAAAGACCTGACCGCCGCGTCCGGCAGCCCGGCCTTCGCCGATCTGGTGGCCCAGCGCGACGCGTTCACCATCGAACGCCTGCGTGCGGGCGGCGCGATCTGCCTGGGCAAGACCAACATGCCGCCGATGGCCAATGGCGGGATGCAGCGTGGCGTCTATGGCCGGGCGGAAAGCCCGTACAACGCTGATTACCTGACCGCGCCGTTTGCTTCCGGCTCCTCCAACGGTGCCGGCACCGCCACCGCTGCCAGCTTCTCGGCATTCGGTCTGGCGGAAGAAACCTGGTCGAGCGGTCGCGGCCCGGCGTCGAACAACGGCCTGTGCGCCTACACACCGTCGCGCGGGGTGATCTCGGTACGCGGCAACTGGCCGCTGACGCCAACCATGGACGTGGTAGTGCCTTACGCGCGCACCATGGCTGACCTGCTGGAAGTGCTCGACGTGGTGGTCGCCGAAGACACCGACACCCGTGGCGACCTGTGGCGCCTGCAACCGTGGGTGCCGATCCCGAGCGTCGCCTCGGTGCGCCCTGCTTCCTATCTTGAACTCGCCGTGAAAAGTGATGCACTGGCCGGCAAACGCCTGGGCGTGCCGCGCATGTACATCAACGCCGACCCTGAAGCCGGCACCAGCGACGAGCCGGGCATCGGCGGCCCGACCGGGCAACGCATTAACACCCGTGCCTCGGTGATCGATTTGTGGAAACAGGCCCGTCAGGCCCTCGAAGCCGCCGGCGCCGAAGTGATCGAAGTAGATTTCCCGCTGGTCTCCAACTGCGAAGGCGATCGTCCGGGCGCGCCGACCGTGTTCAATCGCGGCATCGTCTCCAAAGAGTTCATGCACCACGAACTGTGGGACCTGTCGGCCTGGGCCTTCGATGATTTCCTGCGCGCCAACGGCGACCCGAAACTCAACCGTCTGGCAGACGTCGACGGGCCGAAAATCTTCCCGCACGACCCGGGCACCCTGCCCAACCGTGAAGGCGACCTCGCCGCCGGCATGGACGAATACGTGCGCATGGCCGAACGCGGTATCACGCCGTGGGATCAGATCCCGACGCTGCCGGACGGCCTGCGCGGCCTGGAGAAGACCCGCAAGCTCGACCTCGAAGACTGGATGGATCGCCTCGGCCTCGACGCCGTGCTGTTCCCGACCAACGCCGACGTGGGCCCGGCCGACGCCGACGTCAACCCGGCCTCGGCGGACATCGCCTGGAGCAACGGCATCTGGGTCGCCAACGGCAACCTCGCAATCCGCCACCTCGGCGTGCCGACCGTCACCGTGCCGATGGGCGTGATGGCCGACATCGGCATGCCGGTGGGGCTGACGTTTGCCGGGCGGGCCTATGACGATTCGACATTGCTGCGTCTGGCAGCGGCGTTCGAAGCGACTGGCTCCAAGCGTTTGGTGCCGCCGCGTACGCCAGCACTGGCAACCGGCAAGTAATAAAAAAGGCGGGATCTTTCGATCCCGCCTTTTTCTTTATCTTTCTGCCAACTCTTCCAGTAAATCCGCCGAAGGCACAAAGAACAGACTGCCCGTGACCGCGGTGCTGAAGTCCAGCAACCGGTCGTAATTGCCGGGTGGTTTGCCGACAAACATGTTTTCCAGCATCTGCTCCAGCGGCTCCGGCGAACGCGCATAACCAATGAAATAAGTGCCGAACTCCCCCGCACCGGGCCGGCCGAACGGCATGTTGTCGCGCAGGATTTTCACCTCTTCGCCGTCCTTGGTGATGGTCGTCAAGGCGCTGTGGGAATTGCTCGGTTTGACCGAATCGTCCAGCTCGATATCGGACAGTTTGGTGCGCCCGATCACCCGCTCCTGCGCTTCGACCGACAAATCGTTCCACGCCTTCATGTTGTGCAGGTACTTCTGCACCAGCACGTAACTGCCACCACTAAACACCTGATCTTCATCGCCCACGAGGGTGAAATGCTCGGCTTTGCGACCGACCGGATTTTCCGTGCCGTCGACAAAACCGATGATGCTGCGCATGTCGAAATAGCGGAAACCCTGCACCTCGTCGGTCACCGTTACGGCGCCGTCCAGCGCCGACATCAACTGCGTCGCCAGTTCGAAACACAGGTCCATCTGATCGGCCCGAATGTGCAGCAACAGATCGCCAGGCGTGGAAACGGCGCGCCGCCCTTCTACACCGAATTCGCGAAAGTCATGCAAGGACGCCGGGCGTGGACTGCCGAACAGACGATCCCACGCGCTGGAAGAAAACCCGCAAACGCAGGACAGGTTGCCCGAAGGAACGCGCTTGCCAACCGAGCGCGTCAGCCCTGCGATATCGGCGCACCAGCCGCGGACTTTTTCGGCGGCATCGGCCTCGGCGTTGAGGGTCGCCACGATGAAGATGGCAGCGCTGGTGATCGGGCTGCAGACGGCTTGAGGATCTGGCGTGTCGATGATCGTAGCTCCCTAAGTGGTGGACTGACTCGACAGCGAGGTTAGCAAAGAAGTGTTGAATGAAGTATTACCCGCGCCTGCCCGCGTCATTCGACACTTCGCTTTTAACGAACAATACCCACGAAATAAACGATTTTTCTTTGTCGGAAGGCTCCTACTAGCATGGCCCCGTCTACCCCGAAAAACATAAAGACAGGGAGAACGGCATGCACCCCATCAACATCGGCGAACCCTGGATGTGGGTCGCCTTCATCGTTTTTGTCCTCGCCATGCTGGCCGTCGACCTGTTCGTCTTCGGCGGGCGCAAGGCGCATCGGGTCTCGGTACGTGAAGCCTCGTCCTGGGTAATCGCCTGGTGCATGCTGGCGATGGCCTTCGCCGGATTGCTCTGGTGGTATCTCAACGGCGAATTCGGTCCCGAAATCGCCAAGGTCAAGACTCTGGAATTCCTCACCGGTTACCTGATCGAGCAGTCGCTGTCGATCGATAACATGTTCGTCTTCGTGATGATCTTCAGCTACTTCGCCGTGCCGCCGGAGTTGCAGCGCCGGGTGCTGCTGTACGGCGTGCTCGGGGCAATCGTGATGCGCGCGGCGATGATCTTCGCCGGCGTATGGCTGGTGTCGCAGTTCACGTGGCTGCTGTATGTGTTCGGTGTGTTCCTGATCATCACCGGGATCAAGATGCTGGTGTTCGCCGAGCAGCAACCGGACCTCGATAACAACCCGCTGCTGCGCTGGGTGCGCGGGCACCTGCGGATCACCAACGGCTTTCACGGCGAGCGGTTTTTTGTGCTGCAGAACGGTGTGCGTTGGGCCACGCCGATGTTTCTGGTGCTGGTGCTGATCGAGGCCAGCGACCTGATGTTCGCGGTCGACAGCATCCCGGCGATCTTCGCAGTAACGACGGATCCGTTCATCATTTTCACTTCGAACATCTTCGCGATCATGGGGCTGCGGGCGCTGTACTTTTTGCTGGCGGACATGGCCGACCGTTTCCATCTGCTCAAATACGGACTGGCGCTGGTGCTGGTATTCATCGGCGGGAAGATGACGGCGATGCCGTGGTTTCACATGCCGGTGGAGTGGTCGCTGGCGATTGTCGGCGGGCTGATTCTGGCGTCGGTGGTGCTGAGTCTGATCCTGACGAAGGACAAGTCGCCCGAAGAAAGTCAGGCGAAATAACAGCCGAGGGAGCGAACGTGGTTCGCTCCCTCGGTTTTGGGCTTATTTATCCGACTTGATGCTGGTCCACACCCGCGTCCGCACCCGCTCCAGTTTCTGTGGCAACGGCTGCACCACGTACAGCTTCTTCAGCGCTTCGCTAGTCGGTGTCAGGTTCGGGTTGCCGGTGATTTCCTTGTTGATCAGCGGCAGCGAATCCTTGTTGGCATTCGGGTAACCGAGGAAGTCACTGATCGAAGCAATGACCTTCGGATCCAGCAGGTTGTTGAGGAACTCGTGGGCCTCTTCGACGTTCTTCGCGCTCTTCGGAATGGCGAAGGTGTCGAACCAGATCGGCGCGCCTTCCTTCGGCAGGCGCCAGTCGACCACTACGCCGTTTTTCGCTTCTTTGGCGCGGTTGCCGAACTGGTAGAAGCTGCCGGAGTAACCGATGGCCACGCAGATGTCGCCGTTGGCGATGTCGGTCATGTACTTGGCCGAGTTGAAGTAGGTGACGTAAGGGCGAACCTTGAGCATCAGGTCCTTGGCTTTTTCATAGTCGGCCGGGTTCTGGCTGTTCGGGTCCAGGCCCAGGTAATGCAAGGCCAGCGGCAGGATTTCCGTCGGCGAATCGAGCATCGCCACGCCGCAGGATTTCAGCTTTTCCATGTTCTCCGGTTTGAACACCAGATCCCAACTGTCCACCGGCGCATTCTCGCCGAGTGCAGCCTTGACCTTGGCCGGGTTGAAACCGATCAGCACGGTGCCAACCATGTACGGCACGCCGTACTGATTGCCGGGGTCGTTGACGTCGAGCAACTTGAGCAGCGCCGGGTCTTGGTGACTCCAGTTCGGCAGTTTGGACTTGTCGAGTTTCTGGAACACGCCGGCCTTGATCTGGGTATCGAGGAACTGGTTCGACGGCACCACCAGGTCATAGCCGGAGTTGCCGGTGAGCAGTTTCGCTTCAAGGGATTCGTTGGTGTCGAAGGTGTCCCAGGTCACTTTGATGTTGCTTTTGGCGGCGAAATCCTTGGGCACCGACGGCAGGATGTAATCCGCCCAGTTGTACACCCGCAGTTCGCGCTGTTCGGCCTGTACGGCGCTGGCCAGCAGCGTCAGCCCGAAAACAGTGGCGCCCAGAATGCGTTTCATCGTGACCATGTTGTGTTTCCCCGAATGCAGCGTGAGTCGATGGTTTTTATGTTCTGTACACGGCAGCGGCTTGCAAATCAGCCAAGGGCAAGGAAGGTGCAGCATTTAATTGTGGCTTCGATTCTTCCTGACAGCGTAGACGCGGCACAGTAGCCCGTTGGCCAAAAGGGGATCGAAATGGCCAATTTGCGTGACCGCCGGGATGCGGAAACAACAATGCCCGACGAAGTGCCGGGCATTGTCTGAATAGCCTGCGAAGGATCAGTCGGTAAATCCCAACCGCGCCGCCCTGCTCTGCTGCGTCTGCCCGCGGGTCGCCAGGCAGTAATACAGCGGGCATGTCACGATCAGGCCGACCAGCCACGACAGGTCCGCGCCTTCCACCAGATTGGCGTACGGCCCGACATACAACGACGTGTTGGCGAACGGCAGCTGCACGATGATGCCGATGAAATAGGCAATGATCGCGTGCAGGTTGAAACGCCCATAAATGCCGCCGTCGGCGCGGAAGATCGAGGCAATGTCATAGCTGCCGCGCTTGATCAGGTAGAAGTCGATCAGGTTGATCGAAGCCCACGGCACCAGCACCAATAGCAACGCCAGAATCAAACCGATGAACTCAGAAATGAAATCCGCCGACGCGCCTAGCGCCACCAGGCAGCAACCCGCCAGCACCACGCTCGACAACATCACCCGCACCTTGATGCTCGGCGTCCATTGGCTGGCGAAGGTCTGGATCGAGGTGATGATCGACAGCACCGCGCCATACAGATTCAGCGCGTTGTGGCTGATGATATTGAGCAGGAACAGCACCATCAGAATCGGCCCCAGCCAACCGGTCGACTGCTTGACCGCCGCCATGGCTTCGGTGCCTTCCGGGGTCGCCAGCACCGCCACCGCGCCGAAGGTGAACGACAGAATGGTGCCCAGCGTGGCGCCAAGATAAGTAGCGATAAATGGCTTGCCGATCCCAATGTCCGCCGGCAGGTAGCGGGAGTAATCCGAGACATACGGCGAAAAGCTGATCTGCCAGATGATCCCCAGCGACACCGTCGCCAGCCATCCGGACAGGTTGAAGCTGCCCCGGGTAAAGAAGTCCGCCGGCAACTCATGGGCAAAGATGTAGATGAACCCGGCGAGCAGCGCGCTGCCCATCACCCAGGTGCCGATGCGGTTAAGCGTGTGAATGAAGTTGTAGCCGATCACGCCAATGGCCGTGGCGCTGAGGGCGCCGATCAGGATGCTGAGCGGCGCCGGCACCGACGGCGCAATGCCGACGATGGATTTGCCGGCCAGCACGATGTTGGAAATGAAAAAGCCGATATAGATGATCGCCGCGAAGAACACGATCAACAGCGCACCGTAACGCCCGAACTGACCGCGACTCTGGACCATTTGCGGAATGCCCATGCGCGGGCCTTGCGCCGACGCCAGCGCGATCACCACGCCGCCAATCATGTGCCCCAGCGCAATCGCCAGCAGCCCCCAGAACAGGTCGAGATGAAACACCTGAACCACCATGGCGCCGGTGACAATGGGCAGTGGCGCAATGTTGGTGCTGAACCAAAGGGTGAAAAGGTCGCGGGCCTTCCCGTGGCGTTCCGCGAGTGGGACGTAGTCGACCGTGTGATTCTCGATCAACGGATCTTGCCGGGACATCTGGGACATAAAAATGAACTCGATTGGGTCTGTTCTTATCGTTGTATGAAGCCAAACCGGGGGTGCTTCTTGGCCGCCCCTCAGATGCAGACCATATTATGGTATTCCAACATTTTCACAAGACTGATCCGCTGTTTGCGACGGCATCTGATCCGGCATCCTCCCCGATACCCAGCGTTCACGGCTAGAGCAAAGCCCCGTAAATGCTGAGTTTCCGACGGATGAACCACGTTTATCGTTTCACCAAAAAAGCGCTTGCAATCGATGTATTACGGTATACCATCAGACCCATAAACACATAAAAACACGCTTCACCGCACTCGAGGATTGACCAATGATCGATGCTGCCGTCTACAAACAAGTCATGGGCTCGTTCCCGTCCGGGGTTACCGTCATCACCACGCTGGATGACGACGGCCAGATCGTCGGCCTGACCGCCAGCGCCTTCAGCTCGCTGTCGATGGACCCCGCCCTGGTGCTGTTCTGCCCCAACTACAGCTCCGACTCCTATCCCGTCCTGATCAAGAACAAACGCTTTGCCATTCACGTCCTGTCCGGCGGCCAGCAGAGCGAAGCCTATGCCTTCGCCCGCAAAGGCAAGGACAAGGCGCAGGGCATCGAGTGGACGCTGAGCGAACTGGGCAACCCGATCCTGGCCAACGCGACAGCTATCATCGAATGTGAGCTGTGGCGCGAATACGAAGGCGGCGACCACGCGATCATGGTCGGCGCGGTGAAAAACCTCATTGTTCCTCAGCAGGACGCCGGCCCGCTGGTGTACTGCCACGGCAAGATGGGCGCCCTTCCCGCCTTCGCCTGATCCGCACGATTGCATTTAAACAGGCCGGCAAGCGACCGGCCGACCACAAGAGATTCGAGGTAGCGTCATGAAATTTTCCCTGTTCGTACACATGGAGCGCTGGGACGAAAGCGTCAGCCACCGTCAACTGTTCGAAGACCTGACCGAACTGACGTTGATGGCCGAGGCCGGCGGTTTCAGCACCGTGTGGATCGGCGAACACCACGCGATGGAATACACCATCTCGCCGAGCCCGATGCCGCTGCTGGCCTACCTCGCGGCCAAGACCACCACCATTCACCTGGGCGCCGGCACCATCATCGCGCCGTTCTGGCATCCGCTGCGGGTCGCCGGTGAATGTGCCTTGCTCGACGTGATCAGCAACGGCCGGATGGAAGTCGGCCTGGCGCGCGGTGCCTATCAGGTGGAATTCGATCGCATGGCCGGCGGCATGCCCGCCTCCAGCGGCGGTCAGGCGCTACGGGAAATGGTCCCGGTGGTCCGCGCGCTGTGGCAAGGCGACTACGCCCACAACGGCGAGATCTGGAAATTCCCCACCTCCACCAGCGTGCCGAAACCGATCCAGAAGCCGAACCCGCCGATGTGGATCGCCGCCCGCGACCCGGACTCGCACAACTTCGCCGTGGCCAACGGCTGCAACGTGATGGTCACGCCGTTGATGAAGGGCGATGAAGAGGTTCTCGATCTGAAGAACAAATTCCAGACGGCGCTGGACAACAACCCGGACGTGCCGCGTCCGCAATTGATGGTGCTGCGTCATACCCACGTGCACTCGGCGGATGACCCGGAAGGCTGGAAGGTTGGCGCTAAAGCCATCTCACGTTTTTATCGCACGTTCGATGCCTGGTTCGGCAACAAAGAAGTGCCGGTGAACGGCTTCCTCGCCCCGAGCCCGGAAGAGAAGTTTGCCGGACGTCCGGAGTTTGAACTGGAGAGCCTGCACAAGACGGCGATGATCGGCACGCCGGAAGAGATCATTCCGCGGATCAAGTACTACCAGGAACTGGGGGTGGATGAGTTCAGCTTCTGGTGTGACAACAGCTTGCCGCATGCGGAGAAAAAGAAGTCGCTGGAGCTGTTTATCAAACATGTGGTGCCGGCGTTCAGATAGACCTGCCGCCCGGCAAATAAAAACGCCCCGAGATGTTCGGGGCGTTTTCATTTGGGGTTCAGCTCAGGGATGGAGGCAACGATGACTCTGCCGGATCAGTCGCTAATACTGGTAATCCAGAAAGAAAAATACGGCGTATAGAAAGAAGGCAAAGGCAGCCAACGCAGCACGCCACTCAGGATCTGCATCTCTTCCCAATCCACTTGGGGCAATTGAAATACTCGCACCGCAAAAATAGCAGTAGACCCCCTGCGCAAACCACAGCTGAACCGCGAGCACAGTGAAAAAACGTCCCCAGCTGCCATTGAACTGAAAATAACCGTTGATGAGTGCCGCCGCCAACAAGGCAACACCCACCACGTGGCGATACTTGAAAAGCGCTGCAACCAGTGAGTTTTTGGGTTTACACATCAACCGCTCCATTAGCAGGATTGTGTCTGAGCTCAATATCCAACGGCGAAACTATGCTAAGAGCTTGCATTGAGGATCGGAAAATACAATGTTTTAAGAAAAAGGGGACAGATTTATTTAATCAAATAAATCCATCCTCTTTAATTGTTGATTAACCAGCACCGATCAGCTCTTTCTCAAGCTTCTGAACGACCTCTGACATCACAATTAATGGATCCTTCGTACCCAATGAGTAAATACTACAAAACCTCATATCTTCAGGATAATCAAAGTCCGCATATACCTCCTGAAGTCTTGCGATTTTTTCCTCATCGGAAAGTTCTGCATGGGAAAGACTCAAGAGACAAGCAAGCCGCCATCTTTCCAGCACCGTTTCTTCATCAAGATCGCTGTCGGCTAGCATTAGCAACGCTACCTTTATTTCATTTTCCTTCACATAGCGAGCGCTCACCAACTCTTCTAGAGTATCGTTTTCCGATCCTTTACCTGAAAAATATTGGTCACTAGCGAAAGCGATTACCTCTTGACTGTTCATCCAGCCTCGTTGAAACCCAATAAAAATCGCGAGCCAGGATAGAAATCCGAGCTCTTTCATTACCTGTTTTACATCCATTTTTATCACTCTATCTCTTAAAGCATAAAAAACAAAAAAGGGGTCAGATTTATTTTATTAAATAGTTCTGACCCCTTTCTGCCTTCTTTCTGCCTTCCTTTCTGCCTTCCTTTCTGCCCTTTCTTGACCTAGACCGTCATTAGCTTTGACTCAGGGGGGGGGGGGGCTAAAATCATCAATAGACATATTTTTACTTTTCAATAAAGACACGAAAAACTCCGAATCGAAAGTCATAAAAAATTCCAGAGCATCATAAATTTTCCAACGATGCACCTCTGGACGATCAATTATCGACAAAAGATACTGTTTTAGTGGCACAGCGTATTCGATATAGTTTTCACGCTTAACAAAGCGAAGCATTTCGGAAATCTCGAAAGGCCTCATTCCGGCCAACGCAATAATCTTCAAAAGAAGATCGCAAACCTGTACCCTTGCGACTTCTTTCCCTTCTTTATCAGCGACATTTGCAAAGTACATTGTCACCGCCATTAATATATGACGATAGGTATCATAATAACCATGTAACCGGTGAACATATAGCCCTTCAAAAACTTCAGGCTTACTCATAAACTCTTCCAAGGCGACCAGGCCTTCACGAGCGCCCCAGCTCGTTAACAGCTTTGCAGCATAAAATCGTACTACTTCATCATTCGATTCACGAAGCAGCTCTTTCAGAGAGTCGAGTCTATCCTGTGAAATATCCTCAACATCCAGATCTCCTGCCTCTGCGGCATAGTCTGCATATTCTGGAATACCATTGAGCAATTCATATGTTCTTGGGTCCACGACTAAACCTTCTATTGCACAATTTTAATATAGTCGGCCGGCACACAACCCTTGATCACGCATTCACCGTCTCGATTGGCATTTGAGACCAAAGGGAGGCAAATTCATTACATATATCAAATCCGCCTCCCTTTTTTATTTTCTTATTTAATTTAGAAAAATATTTCTTACAAGCTCCATATCCGACTGAATCACTCTTAGCTCAGCCTCATCAACACCAACCTCAATAAAGTCACCGACGGCACACTTACTGTATGCATCAGCCAGGATTTCCAACATACCCGTTGCATATGGACTTTCCTTCGATAGCTTTAACCCACGGCGATTACCCTCTACATAGATGGCGGTTTGAAGGATTGCATTTGGACCTGGCGCATCTGCTTTCATGAGGCTTTCGACCTCATCCTGAACATATGCAAAAGCTTGTTCCGGTCGAAAACCCCGCTCATCCATTGCATAACTGTAGAGCCCCTCAACCATTTTTTTAGCTTGATTAAATAGACTATCTACTCGCACGTTCGGCCCCCAACCGTAAATACGTTCAATTGAATTTTCGGATGTCTATCACGAAACTGTCTGACAACATCAGTACAACTGGGGCAAACATCTTTCTCGGAAATTAGATTTATCCTACCTGTCGCACCCTTATTACTCCCCAGCCTTTGGGCGACCGTTTCCAGAATTTTAAACTCGGTATCCATATCTGACAAAAAAAGGACAGATTTATTAATCGAATAAATCTGTCCACTTTTCCTTTGGCTAATGACTAGTCTTCTTGCTTTTCCCGTTTGCGCTCAATATCCAACGGTAAAACCATGCTAAGAGCTTGCATCGAGGATTGAAAAACACAATGCCTCACTTGACCTGGGAGATCCGACAACTTTAAAGGAACGACCGGCTTAGCGATCAGCTTATATCCTCCATCATTAAAAACATCATAACTAAAGACCCCTCTACCGGCCATTTCAGAAAAAGACTTCAAATAACGTTGGCGCTCTATATCGCTATTAAACCCTGGTAGGTTTTTCTCAACAATTTCAACGCCACAACCAGCAGATATTGAAAGAATGTAATCATATACTTCTTCGTAGGCTGAAATTGATTGCCTTACAAAATCCGGAACAAAACCGCGTCCACCTGTCGCGAAATGCAATACCGTTCCGTCCAGGCTCGACGCAAACCAGTCCAAATCATGGAGCTCCAAAAATTCCTGATCCATCTCCATCATTCTTCTCCGAACATGTTGATGCAGTTTTGACAACGAGGAATTACCTCACCGGTTCTAGGCCTGATTGCGGATGTAAACTTTATATCCTTAAGCTTTAGATGCGGATTATTCAGAAGCAACTCGTTTGCTGCTCTGAACTCTGCGCAACGTCCCAACGTATTTCCGCAAGCTGTTTTCACGCCCAAACCACCCAAACGCTCTGCATATGCCTTGAGTTCTGGTGCGATTATATCCGGTACCGGACCATTCGAAGAAGCCACAACTTTCCCTGTCCAAGGATCTACAGCCCCAATAGCTGTCGCGGGCTTAAACTTACCAGTGAATGACCCAATAAAAATATCCAGCTGACTTCGAGCGTCATCGAGAAGCTTTGTTATCGGGGCAAAGAACTGATTGCCTGAGTCTGCGGCATCACTTGGGAGCGTTGTATTCGGTCGTCCTATAGTGCCAGTACCTGCTGCTCCTCCTGACGATGTCACCCCGGGCGTGGCAACAGTTTTAGTATCGGCAACTACACCTGGCAGGCCAGTCTCAGTCCGGCCAATAACGCCAGTACCTGCAGTGTCACCTACCAAGGTGGTCTCGGTCCGACTAACAACACTGGTTCCCGCAGCCTCACCTACTAAGGCTGTCTCGGTCCGACCAACGGCATTTGCTGCAGTACCCAAACCTGCTGTGAGCACCGTCCCAGCAATTTCCGCATGATCACCCAACATCGTTTTGTGGGCAGAATTCAGTTCGTCTGTGTGGTTTGAATCCTGGAAATCCTGGACGATCCCTCGCTCTTCGGCATTTAAAGCTCCGTTAGCGTCATAGTCCTCCAGCGCCAGCGTCCCGCCTTCAGCAGCGGTCGTTTGGCCATTGCACTCGGCGAAACCCTCGCACTTGAACAATTCAGTACCGCTGGTTTTTGCGCTTAATTTGGCATATTCATCTTTCACCTTTTGTCGGCAGGCAGCTGGATCTTGAGCGGTCCTACACCCCTTGAGGTCCTTGACGAGGTCGTCGACCTGCTGGTGATTCAGGAAGTTGTACTGAGTCGCGTTGTTCGTAATCCAAGACGCGACCTCCAAAGACTCTTGGTCCGTATTGCCCAGCGCAGTAGCCGACAACACCCCAACAATCTGCGACCCCATCAGCAATAATTCAGGATTACCCTTGAACCACTTGTTCATCTCAACAACGAGCGCTTCGTTCGCGCCTGCCGCCAATGCGCCTGTCGCAAAATCCCCGCCAGTCATTTCGGACAATAATCCGCCCACTGCCGCGTGAATGATGACTTTGCTGGCGGAACCATTATCAACAACGCCTTGGGTAAGATCCCCTACCAGGTTGAAACTGAACGCCGCTACTGTATTGAAAAGGGCGGTTTTCAACACGTCAGCGACGCTTGCATCGCCTCCCACTGCCTTGGTGATCAGCGCGGAGGTACCGCCTTGAATTATCTGGCTTCCCGCGAATCTGCCGACGCCTTCCCATGTCGCCAATGACGGCCCAAGTAACTTGCCGGTGTTAGGGTCGTATTTCAAACCCGTCAACTTAGTCAGGTACTCAGACATCAATCCGGCTGTCACGCCGGAAATGACGTAGCCCTTCAATGCATCGGGTGAAGTGACGTCCGCAAAAACAGCCCCGAGATTTCCGCCATTGTTGATGAAGCTGGTGGTTGCATTCGTGGCTGCTCCCGCCGCGACTGCGGCAAGGCCAGCAGCCCAGGCTGTCCCCATACTCGCACTCAGTGCGGTGAACGCAGCGGGGCCGACAAAGGCTGCCATGATGATTGCGATGATCATCTGCGATGCCGGACCAAGACCCGAATTGCTGTATTTGAACGACTCGTGAATCTCCTTCACTCGCCGCCAATCAACATCCCCCCGCGCCTCGGCATCCTTCAGCCACGCCAATTGCGGATCCGCCTTGACCATGGTGTCGATGGTCTGGCTGACCGACTCCTGGTTCACATCCTTGATATCAATCTTCAGCCCATCAACCGCCTTCAGCACGATGTTGCCCTTGGCAATCATCTGGGTCTGGCGCAGGGTTTCGTCGGTGTTGCCGCGACCTTTGGCGGATACCCATGCGGCGTTGTTGTTGGTTTTGGTATGGCTCTCGTCATGCAGATCCTTCACCCCTTCAAAGGTGATGGAGCCACCACTGTCCAGGATGATGTCCTTGCCGCTGTCGAGCTTCGCCACCTGATAGGTCTGGTCGCCCTTGCTGACCAGCGAGAGATTGCCGCCCGTCTTGATTTCACTGCCGACATGGGTGATCTGGGTGACTTCATCGTGCTTGAGCTTGAGATTGCCGAAGCCGCCCTTCTCCTTCATGTCATAGAGGGTGTAGTCCTTGTTCTGCGCGGCCAGCAGATTCAGGTCATTGCCCGCGTAGACATAGGCTTCATTGCCTGCGCTGATCTTGCTTGCCACCAGGGTCGTGTCGCGACCGGAGCTGGTTTTGACATCGCCACCGGCAATGAACTCGGCAGCCTTCTGGACGGTGTGGTTGTCTTCTTCGTGAACGCGCTTCTTGCCGTCCTTGCTGTGGGTTTCGACGTTGTGTTCGTCGCCCGCAGAGGACAGGTAGATATCGCGTTTGGCGTCGGCGGTCAGGTTGCCCTTGGCCTCGGCGGTGCTGGCGATGACATTGATGTCGCGGCCGGCGTCGAGCTTCAGGTTGCCGCCACTTTTCACGCTGGAGCCGAGGTTCTCCACGGTGGTGGCGATGACCGAGCGATGGCCGCCATCGAACGATTCGTGCAGTTCGCTTTCGTTGCGCGTCGCCAACAGGTTGATGTCGCGGGTGGCACTCAGGGTGGCGTCGCCGCCGCTGCTGATGGACGACGAGTTGACGAGGTCGTTGCCCGACTTGATGGTCAGCATGTCGCGTGCGCTGATGTTGCCACCTTCGTCCACCAGAGTGCGCATACCGTTGCCGTCACGTACGGCGACGGCGGTGCGATCGTTGACGATGTCGCCCTTGAGGCTGGTGAGGCTGACCTGATTGCCACGAATCTCACCGGCCAATGCGTTGCGAATGCTGTCGGAGGCCATGAGCGTGATGCGCTCGTTGGCCTCGACCAGCCCGCCCTGATAAAGACTGCCTTTGACGTCGACAGACAGATCCTTGGTCGCCTGCAACGTGCCGACGTTGACCAGATCATTCCCCGCCATCAGCTCCAGGTCACGACCTTGAATCAGACTGCCGCCACGCACGTTGCGTGACTCGGCCTGGGCCAGATAGAGCACCGGCACCAGCACTTTCTGACCGTCGACAACCCGCTCTTCCATCCAGACGATGTCGTGGGTCAATGCCGCCACTTGCTCGGACGTCAGGCTCACGCCTACCGACAGGTTCAGCTCATTCTTGCTGGCGAGCGCGTTATCCATCAGATAACGGTACTGCTCGTAATCGTTGTTCAGTCCACCGGCCAGGAAACGCTGACCGGTCTGGGCCATCACCGCGTCGCTGATCAGTCGCGTCTCGTAGCGGCCATCGCCAAGTCGGCGCGCCGCTTCATCGGCGCTGAAGTCGAGTTTGCCCAGCAGGTAATCGGAACTCATGAACGGCGCGGACTGGGTCAGCTCCGGGTTGGTTTCGATCAGGTAACGACTCTGCGGATTCGAGCTCTGCACGAACATGCCGTACGGGCCTTTCGGCAGACGGAATGTCGAGGACGCCGTCGGATCCACAGCGGCAAACGGCACGCCTTTGAAGTCGACAGGCACGAAGCTGATCTGCTTCACGCCATCGGCGTCCACGCGCTCGATCCGGGTGACGTCTTTCGGCGCCTGGGCGCTGGCGTCGGTGCTGTGCTTGCCCAGGTTGATGTTGATGCCGCCGACCGAGGTCGTCTGATCGCTGGAGAGCTTGCCGGTCAGTTGATCGTAGGTATTGTCGTAGAGCGTGCCGTTCTGGATGCTGTTGGCGACGTCCAGTTTGACTTTGCCACCGGCCTGGAGCACCGCCGAATAGACGTTGTTGCCGTTTTCATCCCAAGTGGTGACGTCACTCATCTGCGAAAAGCGTGAGTCGCTGGAGCGGCTGACCAGTTCGTTGAAGCGCTCCTCGTCGAAGTTGCCCGCAGCGGTTGCCGCGTTGAAGGCCGGGATGTCGGTGAACTCCATCTTGTCCCAGAGGCTGTTGTCGATGTGCCCGGGAGTACCGATCTTCACCACCCGATGGCCCGAGCGCGACACGCCCCCCTGATTCAGCAGACTGTCGGCAGACACGGTCAGATCGCCGTTCGCGGCCAGCAGGCTGTAGCGGTTCTCGGCGTTATTGGCATGAATGGTGAGGTTCTTGCCAGCGACAAACCGTGCTGCGCGAGAGTCCTTCAAGACCTGGTCGTTGAAATCGGTGGTGATGGTGATAGTGCCGCGTTTCCAGCCGTCACCGCCGCCGCAATGCTGGCCACACACCCAGCTCAGGCTGCCGGACGACTGCCCCGAGGTGATTTCGAATTCGGCCTTGGCGTTTTCAAACGAAACGGCGTTGATGTCGATGTCACCTTCACCTTCGAGGGTGCCCGACAGATTGCTGAACGATGAGGCCCGGCCACCGCCCACAGCGTCGAATGTCAGCTTGCCGCGGCTGTAGATATCGCCATAGAAGTTGCTCAGGCTGTTGCCGTGCAGTTCCATCGTGCCGCCGCTGAACAGCAGCGTGTCAGGGCCGTTGCTGATGCCGTTGGTGGCATTGAACAGAAGATTGCCTTGTGCGCCCAACGTGCCTTTGTTGTCGATCCGCGCAGCGGAGACTGTGAGGTTCTGGTTGGCAATCAGTCGACCCAGGTTGTCGAGCGTGCCGCTCAGCGTCAACTCGGTGTCGCCACCGCTGACCAGGCGACCATCCCGCTGAATCAGGTCGTTGGCGCCGATAACCAGTTTTTGTTTGGCGGACACCCGTCCGCTGTTGATCAGGTTGCCACCTAGGCTCAGCGTAAGGTCACCGTCGCTGGCCAGTTCGCCGGCATTTTCCAGGCTTGCGACATTCAGTTTGAGTGCCGAGGCACTGGCAATACGATCCCCGGCGTTGAGGGTCAGACCCTGCGTGCTGGTGTAGGTCAGGCCGCCGTTCAATTGCCAGGTGCCCACGCCATTGACCGAAGCGATATCCCAAACGCCTTTGCCCAGGCCGGTGAGACTGCCTTGAGTGCCGGTCAGGTTGCTCAGATCCAGATCAAACAGCCCTTGAGCAGCGTGACGAACGCTGCCGCTGAGGTTGTTGAGCTGGGCGCCGGCAAGTTCCAGATCCTGGCTGCCGATCTCGATGACGCCGTTCTGGTTGTTCAGGTTGCCAGTCAGTTTGATCTGGCTGGACGCTCCGCCCAGTGCACGAATCTGCCCGCCAGCGCTGTTGTTCAGTTGGCCGCCGATCAGTTTCAGGTTCGTCGCCGACTCGATCAGTCCGCCCTGATTGAGAATCTGACTGACCGCTTCGAGGCCCAGACGATTGCCGCTGATCTCGCCGCCCGCGTTGTCGAGGCTGGAGCCATCGAAAACAACCTGGTCTTTGCCGAAGATCTTGCCGGCGCGGTTGGTCAGACGTGTCACCGTCAACTTCAAATCGCCCAGCAGGCTGGAGATCAAACCGGCCTTGCCGTTGACTGCGCTGTTGTCGAGGTCGGCGCTGGTGATGTCGAGGGTGTCGGCCTGTAGCGTACCGCCCTGGTTCTGCAGGTTGCCGGCGTCGAGCGCGAGTTCTGCGTGGCTGCCATTGGCGAGGATTGCACCCTGCTGATTCAGCACGGTGCTGCCGACGATTTTCAGACCATCGCTGCCCGCAATGATCTGGCCCGCGTCACGGTTGTCGATGGACGTACTGGTGATGTCCAGACGCTGGCCGCGCAATGTGCCGCCGCGATTGTCGAGTTCGACCAGTTGTTCGAGCAGCAGGCGCTGCTCAGCGGCGTCGACCACGCCCGTGACGTTTTTGAAGACCCCGGCGATTTTCAGCGTAATGTCACCGCCCGTGCCGACGATGCCGCCCTTGTCGCTGTTGTTCAGTTCGGTCGCGTTGACTTCAATGGTTTTGCCCAGCAGGACACCGGCACGGTTGTCGACCGTGTCGCTTTCGATGTACAGGTCAGCGTCGCTCTGGATCCGGCCCTTTTGATTGAGCAGTTGCGACTGACCGGCAACGGTTTGCTTGAGAATCAGCCGAGCGCCGTCAACACCCGCCGCCAACAGACCGCCCTCGCCGTTATCGAGGCTGGCGGCTTGCAGGTCGAGGCGATCGCCGATCACCCGCCCGCCACGGTTGTCGATGTGGCCATTGCGAGCGACCAACAGCAACTGTTGCGCAGCCACCACACCCTTGCGGTTGTCGACACTGCCGGCGTGAACATCCACGTCACCCTGGCTGGCTTGCAATCGACCCAAGGCATTATTCAGGTGTTTGTTGACGACCAGCGTGAGCTTGCCGGTCTCGGCGCTGATCGCGCCTTTGTCATTGCTGGTGAGATTGTCCAGCGTCGCATCGACAACACCGCCGAGCAGTTGGCCGTTGGTGTTGTCCAGATCGCGTGCGGTCAGGTTCAGGGTCGTGTTGCCCTGAATCAGGCCCTGAGTGTTGTCCAGGTCTTCGCTGGCCAGCACGCTGTCATCGGATGAAATCGTGCCTTGGGTGTTGTCGAGTTTGCCGCGACTGGTCAGCCCCAGCGTTTTACCGGTCAGGCTGGCATTGCGGTTGTCGATGCTCTGGGCAGCGACGCTCAAGCGTTTCGATGCCTGCACCTTGCCGTCGTGGTTGTCGAGATCCTGATCCAGCGTCAGATCGACATTGCCGTTTTCGGCACTGATGACACCCTTGCTGCTGTTGTCCAGCCGAGTGCCGGTGATCCGAATCGAATCGGCGGCTAACGTACCGCCCTGATTGAGCAGCTCCGCGCCCGATACGACGAGGTCAGTCTTTGCCTGGATCTTGCCTTTGCCGTTGTCCAGACGCTCGCGGGCGACAACCTTGGTTGCGCTTTGGCTGGCAGCAATCAGGCCACCCTTGTTCTCGAGTTGTCGGGTATCGATATCCAGACGTCCGGCGATGATTTTGCCGTCGTCGTTATGCAGCGCCCGCGCATTGAGTTTCAGGCTGCCGCCGGCGATTTCAATCCGGCCTTTGCGGTTGTCCAGATTGTCGACGGAGAGTGTTGCCGCCTGGCCATCGGCGAAGCGGATCAAGCCGCTGAGGTTGACGATGGCCGGGACGTTGAAAGCAAGGCTGGTTTCGCCGTAGAGCCGCGCACCAGTACCTTGGTTGACCAGGCGAGTGGCGCTCAGCGCGACGTTTTTGGCCTGAACGATACCGTTCTGGTTATCGAACAAACCTGCGGTATTGGCGCTCAGCGAGCGACTGGCCAACACACTGCCACGGTTGCTCACGGCGCCGCTGCTGAGGGTGAGATCGCCATTGCTGTTGCGGCTGTTGTCCGCATTCACCCCGGCCTCGATCACACCGGCATTGACCAGTTTGCCGCCACTGGTCAGGCGAACGCTGTCTCTGGCGGCAAGGCTTTGCTGGTTGACCAGATCCTGTGCGGTTTGCACCGCCAGTTGCGTGCCCGCGTAAACGGACTGCTGGGCTTCGAGACCCTTGGCTTTGATGTCGACCGCATTGCTGGCCGTGACTTTGGCCAGCGTCAGTTGGCCATTGGCGTCAATCTGGATATCACCGGCGCTGGCCGCCAGTTCGCCTGCCAGTTTCACGCCGACACCGGCCTCGGTCCCGACCAGTTTGATTGCCCCGGCGTACATCCCGCCGAGCGCCGAAGAGTCGATCGCCAGCTGCGGCTTGGCGCTGCCGTCATCGGCACGCGCGGTGGCGTTCAGCGTTTCGGCGTTTACATCGTTGCGACCGGTGGTGATGTTCAGGCGTTTGGCGTGGATCTGCGCGTTGATCTGCGCACTGCGGGTAATGATTTCGAAGCTGTCGACGGCGCTGGCATCCAGACCTTTGCCATCGATGGAAACGCTGCCCTGATCGACCTGGAAACGATCCAGCCGACCCGCGCCATCGAGTACCGGTTTACCGGTGGTGAGGGTGACGCGTGGTGTATTGATGAAGCCGCACCCGTTGCAACTGATGCCGTACGGGTTGGCGACGATCACCCGCGCGGACTGCCCCGCCACTTCGGTGTAACCGCGCAACTGGCTCGGACTGCCACCGTTGACTTCGTTGAGGATGGTTTGCGCAGCCGCTGCACGCAGGTTCGGGTTACCGAGAATGATCCCGCCCATCTGCGTCAGCTGAGTACGACTGGTCGCGTTGTTGAGGATCAGGCCTTGGGCGTCCACGTTGTAATCGTGGAACTGGTTGTGCGACAGCCCTGCGCCGTTGGGCGTGGCAATGTTGATGACCGGCACGCCGTTGCCCGCCCGGTCGAGCGTGGTGCCGGGCGCGCTGACCACAATTCCGTCTGCCTGCGCCCACATCGGCTGCCAGAACATGACGTTGGCCAGCAGGAACGCCAGGCCGCGTTTGGGCATGCCCCAGAAGCGTTCGCGGTTTTTTACGGCAGCAGAAGGCTGACTGGCCAGAAAAGCCAGGTGGCGAATGTCCATATTAGAATCTCGGAGCAGGCAGAATTAGATAAAGAAATCCAGGCGGAAATAGATCGGCGCTTCGCGCTCGGTCAGTGCGGCCGGTCGTTCCAGGGAATGGGCAAAAGTCACACTGGCTGCCACGTGTTCGCCACGCGCAAACAGCTCCAGCGAGTTGCTCGACATGCGCCCGTGTTGCTCGCCGTTGTAACGGTCGCCACGGATCACGCCCTGGTCGTAGCCGAGGCTGGTGCCGTACTCGGCGAACACCGGGCGCAGCCATTCGGCGCTCACCGGGCGTGCCCAGCGCAGGTCGTTGCGCCAGTAGCCGCCGCTGTCGCCGGACAACGACTGATCCTTGTAGCCACGGATCGACGACAGCCCGCCGAGGCTGGTGCGTTGCGGGCTGAACAACACGTCTTCACTGCGCTGACCGGTCATCAGGCTGCTGAAGGTGAAGGACTCGCCCCACACTTTGAATGGCTGCAGATAGCTCAGGGTTGCGGTGTATTTGCGATAGCGCGCGTCCGGCTCGCCTGGGCCCGGGTCGTGGCTGCCCTGAGCGTCGAATGCACCGATACCCTCCTGCATGCCGGCGTCGAAGTTGACGAAGGCGCTGCCGATACGACGTCCGTGGTTGAAGCCGAATTGCGCTTCGCTGATCCGGTTACTGCTCAGCTTTAGCTTGCTGTCTTCGATGAAGTTGTTAGTGCGCAGATACGACAGGCCGGTGCTCAGAGAAGTCTTGCTGACGGCGTCGCGATGGATCACCCGCTCGGCTCGCAGCTGATGGCTTTCACTGTCACCGGTCTGCTTGAAATTGAAGCCGCTGGCGGCGATCAGCGAGCGGTACTCGCTCTGGCTGTAGGTGTAGCTGAAATTCCACCAGCCCCACGGCAGGTTGTAGTTGAGCATCGCGTTGTTGGAGGTGTGCTGGTGATCGGTCATCGCGTCGTGGCCGCCGCGCAGACTCAACTGGTCGGCCAGACCCAACGGGCTGTCCCAATCGAATGTTGTGCCCCACTGCTGTTCACCGGTGCTGCGCTGGCCGTCGTTGCTGCGCGACAGGCCTGCGCGCCAAGGCTTTTGCGCCGTGTTGTTGACCAGCACGTCGCTGCCGCCGACGTTCTTGCCCGGAGACAATTCCATCTTGGCCTGATTGGACGGCAGGCGATTGAGCTGATCGACCATCTGCTCGATCTCGCGCAGGTTGACCAGTTCACCGGCCTTGCCGGGAAAGGCCATCGCGAGTTCACGCTCGGAAAGTTTGCTGTTCTCGGCCCCTTTAAGGCTTTCGAGCTTGCCTTCGACCACCAGCACTTTCAGGTGCCCGGCAGACAGATCCTGCTGCGGCAGATAGGCACGGCTGGTCACCAGCCCCTTCCCGATGTAATGGTCGGTAATGGTCTTGAGCAGTTCATTGAGCTGCGCCACGCCCAGGCACTGGCCGATGTACGGTTTAAGCAGGCGCGCCTTGTCACTGTCCGACAGGCTGTCGGCGCCTTTGAGTTCGATGTCCTTGATCGGGAAACAACGGGTGTCGGTCGGCGCCACCGGTTGAACGGGCCTGGCTTCCTTGCCCGGCAGGTCTTTGAGTTCTTCGAGGCGACGGCGCTGCTCGTCGAGCAGTCGATCCTGGCGTTCACGGATCAGGTCGGTTTCACCAGGAGTGGGTGCAGCAAATACAGCGTTAAGCGGAGACAGGCACAGCAAAGCCAGGCACAACCTCGCCCCAAGGGCGGGTGAGTACATGTTCGATCCCTCGAGACGGAAACTGATATCAAAATAGTGGCGCGATAGTAATGAGCCACTATTCTGACGTCAATTTTTGTTATTGCTAAATGTGTATTGCCGACCAGCGGCATCAGTAAATGTCATCCGGGACCTGCTTTTCAGTTTCCTCTCAGTGCTCAACCGCCAGTTTCGTCGCCACATCGTCCAGCGCCAGCACCCGACCATCGGCCGACAGCAACTCAAGCTTCCTGATCGGCTGACGCTTCTGCGCATCCACCATCACCGACCCCGGCTCGCCAGGCTCGAACATGAACTCCCCACCCCACTGCGACAGCGCAACGATCACGGTTTGCAAGGCCCGGCCCTTTTCAGTCAGCACGTACTCCTTGTAAGCGCTGCCATCGGACGCCGGCACCAGGCGCAGGATGTCGCGTTCCACCAGCCCTTTGAGCCGGGTGCTCAACATGTTCTTGGCAATCTCCAGGCTTTTCTCGAAATCGCTGAAACGACAAATGCCTTCCAGCGCATCGCGGATGATCAGCAACGACCACCAGTCGCCGATCAGGTCGAGTGTCCGGGCGATCGGGCAGGCATTGCCCGCAAGGCTTTTGCGCTTCATTTCGGGTGTCTCCGGCAAAACGGCAGGTTGGATGCGGTTGCATCTTACAACTCATGCCGCCAAACCGTTAACGCGTGCGCCACGAAACTTAGCACCTGCGTACAAGTGGCCAATGCCCTTTGTCGCGATAGTGAACGCTGCCATCACGGCATCCACGCAGGCCCACACCCAAGGAGTTTTCATGAGCACGTTCACGACCCAAGACGGCACCGAGATCTATTTCAAGGACTGGGGCAGCGGCAAGCCCGTGCTGTTCAGCCACGGCTGGCCGCTGGATGCCGACATGTGGGAATACCAGATGGAATACCTGAGCAGCCGCGGCTATCGCACCATCGCCTTCGACCGTCGCGGTTTCGGCCGTTCCGAGCAGCCGTGGACCGGCTACGACTACGACACGTTCGCCGACGACATCGCGCAGTTGATCAAGCACCTCGACCTGCGTGACGTGACCCTGGTCGGCTTCTCCATGGGCGGCGGCGATGTCAGCCGCTACATTGCGCGCCACGGCAGCGAGCGTGTCGCCGGGCTGGTGCTGCTCGGCGCGGTGACGCCGCTGTTCGGCAAGAAACCGGACTTTGCCGAAGGTGTCGACAAGTCGGTGTTCGACGGAATCAAGGCCGGCCTGCTGAAGGATCGCGCGCAGTTCATTGCAGACTTCAACGCCCCGTTCTACGGCACCAACCAGGGCCAGAAAGTCTCCGACGGCGTGCTGACGCAAACCCTGAACATCGCGCTGCTGGCCTCGCTCAAAGGCACCGTGGATTGCGTCACCGCTTTCTCGGAAACCGACTTCCGCCCGGACATGGCGAAAATCGATGTGCCGACGCTGGTGATTCACGGCGATGGCGATCAGATCGTCCCGTTCGAAACTACCGGCAAACAAGCTGCTGCGCAGATCAAGGGCGCCGAGCTGAAAGTCTACACAGGCGCACCGCACGGCTTTGCGGTGACCCATGCGCAGCAATTGAATGAAGACCTGCTGGCGTTTCTCGATCGCTGAGTCCTGCTGATCTGAACGCGCCTTGAAAAGGGCCGTCGACAACCCTGTCGGCGGTCCTTTTTTTTGTTGTCCCGGATTCCGGTGCCAGGGCGAAGCCCCGTATTTCCGGGGCTTTCAGGCCTCTGCATCACGTTTTTATCTTCACATGCCAGCTTAATAATATTTTACCGATAACCACCCCCTCCCTAGTCTGATCCCAAGCACAGAGAACAGGTCGACAGCGACCTGAATCCAACGGCCTCGTGAGAAGGGATCAGAGATGACCACTGAAATAATAAAAACAGACACGCTTGTTGTCGGCGCCGGTCAAGCGGGTGTGGCCATGAGTGAACACCTGAGCAAACTCGGTGTGCCGCACCTGGTGCTGGAGCGCAGCCGCGTTGCCGAACGCTGGCGCACCGGGCGCTGGGACTCGCTGGTGGCCAACGGTCCGGCGTGGCACGACCGGTTTCCGGGGATGGAATTCGATGATGTCGATCCGGACGGTTTCGCCCACAAGGAACGTGTCGCCGATTACTTCGAAGCCTATGCGAAGAAATTCAACGCGCCGATCCGCACCGGCGTCGATGTGAAAAGCGTGGTGCGTAATGTCGGGCGCCCGGGCTTCACCGTCGAGACCTCCGAAGGCGTGATCGAAGCGGCCCGCGTCGTCGCTGCAACAGGTCCGTTCCAGCGTCCGGTGATCCCGGCGATTGCGCCGAAAGATGAGCGTCTGCTGCAGATCCACTCGGCTGATTATCGCAACCCGCAGCAGTTGCCGGCCGGCGCAGTGCTGGTGGTCGGTGCCGGTTCGTCGGGCGTACAGATTGCCGATGAATTGCAGCGCTCGGGCAAGCAGGTTTACCTCTCGGTCGGCGCCCATGACCGCCCTCCTCGCGCTTACCGCAATCGTGATTTCTGCTGGTGGCTCGGCGTGCTCGGCGAGTGGGATCAAGCCGCAATGAAACCTGGCCGCGAACACGTGACCATCGCCGTCAGCGGCGCCCACGGTGGCCGCACCATCGACTTCCGTGGTCTGGCCCATCGCGGCATGACTTTGGTTGGTGTCACCGAATCGTTCAGCGACGGCGTGGTGACCTTCAAACAGGACCTGCGCGACAACCTCAAGCGTGGCGACGAGAACTACCTCGCGCTGCTGGATGCCGCCGACGCCTACATCGAACGCAACGGTCTGGATCTGCCACTGGAACCGGAAGCCCGCGAGACTTATCCGGATCCTGAATGCGTGAAAAACCCGCTGGCCGATCTCGATCTGGCCGCCGCCGGTATCACCTCGATCATCTGGGCCACCGGGTTTGCGGTGGACTATTCGTGGCTGAAAGTCGCGGCTTTCGACGACAACGGCAAGCCGCAACATCAGCGCGGTGTGTCCAGCGAAGCGGGCGTGTATTTCCTCGGTCTGCCATGGCAGTCGCGACGTGGTTCGTCGTTCATCTGGGGCGTGTGGCACGACGCCAAACACGTGGCCGATCACATCGCTACCCAGCGCAAATACCTGGCCTATCGCGATGCCGAACAACGCGAAGCCGCGCTGCACAACAACGCTGTCGACACCGTCGACGCTTGATTTCCCACTTCAATCCCGGCGCCCGTCGCGCCGGGTCCGATTTCGTCAGGAGCCGCACATGAGTCAGCCAACCCACACCCGCATTCGTATGTTCAACACCAAGGACACTTACCCGAACCAGACCCTGGACAACGACCTCTGTCAGGCGGTGCGCGCCGGCAACACCGTGTATGTCCGTGGTCAGGTCGGCACCAATTTCGACGGTGAACTGGTCGGCCTCGGCGACCCGCGCGCGCAGACCGAACAGGCGATGCGCAACGTCAAGCAACTGCTCGAAGAAGCCGGCAGTGACCTGAGCCATATCGTCAAGACCACCACTTACCTGATCGACCCGCGCTACCGCGAGCCGGTGTATCAGGAAGTCGGCAAATGGCTGAAGGGCGTGTTCCCGATCTCCACCGGGCTGGTGGTGTCGGCTTTGGGTCAGCCGCAGTGGCTGATGGAAATTGATGTGGTTGCGGTGATTCCCGAGTAATTCGACCTTAGCGAAAGGAGGCCACACATGACATTTTCCATCGCCGCCCGTTGCCCCGAAACCGGTCAGTTCGGCATCGCCATCAGCTCCTCCAGCATTGCCGTCGGCGCCCGCTGCCCGTGGTTGTTGCCGGGTGTCGGCGCGGTGTCGAGCCAGAACATCACCTTGCCGTCGCTCGGCCCGGAAGTGCTCGCCCTGATGGAGCAAGGCCTGGCGCCCGAGGCGGCGCTGGACAAGGTGCTGACCCGCAACGGCTACAGTCAGTACCGGCAGATCACGGCCATCAATCACCTCGGCCAGACCGCGCATTTCAGCGGCGCGCAGACTCTGGGCGTGCACAACGCTGTATCGGGCGAGCAATGCGTGGCGGCCGGCAACATGCTCGCCGAGCGCTCGGTGATCGAAGCCATGGTCAGCGCGTTTGAAGAAGGCGAAGGCCAATTGGCCGATCGCCTGATCAACGCCCTGCACGCCGCCCAGGCCCTGGGTGGTGAAGCAGGCCCGGTGCATTCGGCAGCCGTGGTCGTGGTCGGCGAACTGACCTGGCCCATCGTCAACCTGCGGGTCGACTGGGCCGATGAAGACCCGATCGGGCAATTGCAAAAACTCTGGGACGCCTATCGTCCGCAGCTTCAGGACTACATCGACCGCGCCCTCGACCCGGCCAAGGCGCCGGGCTACGGGGTTGCCGGAGACGATCGATGAGCAACAGCGTCGCGTTGCTCAAGACGCTGGTGGGGTTCGATACCACCAGCCGCGAGTCCAACTTGCAATTGATCGACTTCGTGCGCAGCTACCTCGAAAGTTTCGATGTGCCGTGCGAGCTGATCTACAACGATGAGCGCAGCAAGGCCAATCTGTTCGCCACGATTGGCCCGGCCGATCAGCCGGGCATCGTGCTGTCGGGGCACACCGATGTGGTGCCCGTTGATGGCCAGCCGTGGACGCTGCCGCCGTTTGAACTCAGCGAGCGCGACGGCAAGTTGTTCGGTCGTGGCACGGCGGACATGAAGGGCTACATCGCCTGCGTGCTGGCGCTGGTGCCGTCGTTGATCGAAGCACCGTTGCGCCTGCCGGTGCACATTGCGCTGTCGTACGACGAAGAGGTCGGCTGCCTCGGCGTACGTTCGCTGCTCAAGGTGCTGGAGCAACGTCCGGTCAAACCGTTGCTGTGCATCATCGGCGAGCCGACCGAACTCAAACCGGTGCTTGGGCACAAGGGCAAACTGGCGGTGCGTTGTGATGTCCAGGGGCATGCCTGTCACTCGGCCTACGCGCCGCTCGGAGTGAACGCCATCGAATGCGCGGCCGAGCTGATCGGCGAGCTGGGACGCATCGGCCGGCAACTCAAGGATGAACACGTCGATCCGCGTTTCGACCCGCCGTATTCCACGGTGCAAACCGGCGTGATCAGCGGTGGCAAGGCGTTGAACATTGTTCCCGCCGATTGCCGCTTCGACTTCGAGATCCGCGCCCTGCCCTCGCAGGATCCGGCGATTGTCGCGCAGCAACTCAAGACCTACGCCGTACAGCAAATGCTGCCGCGCATGCGCGCGGTCAGCGAGCAGAGCGATATCCGGTTCAGCGAACTGTCGGCGTATCCGGGGCTGGCTACCGATGCCCGAAGCAAGGCTGCCGAGTTGATCGCCACGTTCTGTGGCTCGGACGATTTCGGCACCGTGGCGTTTGGCACCGAGGGCGGATTGTTCGACGCCGTGGGCATTCCCACAGTGGTGTGCGGCCCCGGCAGCATGGATCAGGGCCACAAGCCGGACGAGTTCGTCAGCGTCAATCAGCTCACGGCCTGCGATGAGATGCTGCAACGGATGCTGGCGGCTATTCGCCTTTAAAAAAACGGTCTGGCTGCCGGATTCAAATCCGCAGCCGAGCCGCAATAACACCGACAGACAGCTGCTCCGATGGAGGTCAGCTGCGCTGTCGTTCATGGCGCTGAAACACCCGGAACAGAGCGTTTTCACCTGACCGGAGAGCCTCGTTTTTTTAACGCCTGAAGCAACAAAACTACTAATTTATCTCTCCCCTTTCCTTGCCCATGATCAACCCCAACAAGAAATGCGCCGTCCGTGCCGGCGCTCACTGAAGTACGTCCACGTACTCGTCCTTGCCTTGGAGTTCGTCATGGCCACCTCTGCAACAACGTCCGCACCGCTCATTGAAAAACACACGATCGGCTATGTGCCGCCCGAAGATCGCCACGGAAAGGTTCGGGATCTGTTCACCCTCTGGTTCGGCGGCAATATCGCGCCGTTGCCCATCGTCACCGGCGCCCTCGGCGTGCAGCTGTTTCACCTGAATCTGGTGTGGGGCATCGTCGCCATTCTGGTCGGTCATCTGGTCGGCGGTGTGCTGATGGCGCTGCACTCGGCGCAGGGCCCGCAGATGGGCATTCCGCAGATGATCCAGAGCCGAGCGCAGTTCGGCTCCCTCGGCGCGCTGCTGGTGGTGCTGATTGCAGGCGTCATGTACATCGGCTTCTTCGCCTCCAACATCGTGCTGGCCGGCAAATCCCTGCATGGCGTGGTCGACAGCGTTCCGGTGCCGGTCGGCATCGTCATCGGCGCGCTGGGCTCGGGAATCATCGGGATCATCGGTTACCGCTTCATCCACGTGCTCAACCGCATCGGCACCTGGGTGCTGGGGATCGGCATCGTTGTCGGTTTCGGCTACATCCTCACCCACATCCAGACCGATGATTTCCTCACTCGCGGCAGCTTCAACATCTCGGGCTGGCTTGCGACGGTTTCGCTGGCGGCGCTGTGGCAGATCGCGTTTGCGCCGTACGTGTCGGACTACTCGCGTTACCTGCCGGCGAATGTGCCGGTGGCCGCGACCTTCTGGACGACCTATCTGGGATCGGCGCTGGGCTCGAGCCTGTCGTTCGTGTTCGGCGCCGTCGCCGTGCTGGCAACCCCGGTGGGCATGGACACCATGGACGCGGTGAAACTCGCCACCGGCGCCATCGGCCCGTTGATGCTGGTGCTGTTCCTGCTCAGCGTGATCAGCCACAACGCCCTCAACTTGTATGGCGCGGTGCTGTCGCTGATCACCTTGGTGCAGACCTTCGCCTATCGATGGATTCCGACCGCCAAGAGCCGCGCGGTGATTTCGATCATCGTCCTGCTGGCCTGCTGCTTCGCGGCGGTCGGTGCCTCGGCAGACTTCATCGGCCACTTCGTCGACATGGTGCTGGTGCTGCTGGTGGTGCTGGTACCGTGGACCGCGATCAACCTGATCGACTTCTACGCCATCCACAAAGGCCAGTACGACATCGGCTCGATCTTCCAGGTCGATGGCGGCATCTACGGCCGTTACAACCCGCAGGCCTTGCTGGCCTATGCGATCGGCATCGCGGTGCAGATCCCGTTCATGAACACGCCGCTGTACGTCGGGCCGGTGTCGGCACACATCAACGGCGCGGACCTGTCGTGGGTGGTCGGCTTGCTGGTGACCTCGCCGCTGTATTTCTGGCTGGCGACTCGTGACAGTGCTTATCGTCGGCGGTTGACCTCCGGAAAACTGGCGGGCAGTCTCTGAGATTGACTCGATGCATCAACAAGGCCCGCCCTGTGCGGGCCTTCTGCTTTGCGTTGTGCTATTTCTTTACGCCCGACGACAACCGGAGATGGAAATCCAATGCTGCGAATTCTGGGCAAAGCCTCATCGATCAATGTGCGCAAAGTGCTGTGGACCTGTGCTGAATTGAACCTTTCCTTCAAACGCGAAGACTGGGGCTCAGGTTTTCAATCGACGTTGACGCCGGAGTTCCTCGCACTCAATCCCTGCGCGATGGTGCCGGTGATTCAGGACGATGACTTCACGCTGTGGGAGTCGAACTCGATCATTCGCTATCTGGCGTCGCGCTACAGCGGCGAACAGCTTTACCCGAGCGAGGCGCGCGCCCGCGCACGGGTGGATCAATGGATCGACTGGCAGGCTTCGGAGCTGAACAAGTCCTGGTCGTACGCGTTCATGTCGCTGGTACGCAAGTCACCTGCGCATCAGGACAGCGCTGCTCTCGCGGCCGGTTGCCGGGAGTGGGCACGGCACATGGAGATCCTCGACCGGCAGCTGCAAAAGACTGGCGCCTATGTCAGCGGCGAGCAGTTTTCCCTCGCCGACATCCCGATCGGCCTGTCGGTCAATCGCTGGTTCGAGACGCCGCTGGAACATCCAAATCTGCCGGCGGTGAGCGCTTATTACGAACGCTTGAGTCAGCGCCCCGCTTACCGATTGCATGGACGAAACGGCACGCCTTGATGCCGGTCACTTGTTTTTGAACGCTTCCCGCCGCGCCTGTCGTTCCGCGGCGTACGCCTCTTGCGGCTGGCTGATCAGATCCTCACGGCGCAACACCTCACCGCAGTGATCGCACAACGGCCCGAGGCCGGCGCTGTGGTTGCAGTTCTTGTGGGTCATGTTCACCGCCAGCCCTTCCTCCGGTGACTTGCACCAGGTCTCGCCCCAGGCACGCAACGCGATCACCACCGGGTAAAACGCCTCGCCCTTCGCGGTGAGGTGGTACTCGTAGCGTTTCGGCCGCTCGTTGTACAAGCGGCGCTCGACCAGCCCGTCCGCTTCCAGGCTTTTCAGACGGGCGGCGACCATCTGCGGCGTACCGCCGGTCTGGGCCAGGATCTCGTCGTAGCGATGGCTGCCCATGAACAATTCGCGCAAAACCAGCACCGTCCAGCGGTCGCCGACGATCGACTCGGCCCGGAAAATCGGGCACAGCGTGTCGGGAAGACTATCGTTTACAGCCATCAGGGCTTGCCTCTTTCACAGTTACTATGATTATCATATCAACACGATGCGGGAACAAGCCCTGAGCATCGATCACTCTCATTGCCGGAGTACATCGTCATGTCGAAACCTCTCTATCCGCTCGACAGAACCGCCTACCTGCTGGTCGATCCGTACAACGATTTTCTCTCGGACGGCGGCAAGATCTTTCCGCTGATCAAGCCGATGGCCGAGCAGAACGGCCTGCTCGACAACCTGCGAAAACTCGATCGCGCCGTGCGGGCCCTGCCAATTCCGGTCGTCATCGTACCCCATCACCGCTGGGTCAAAGGCGACTACGATAACTGGGATCACCCAACCCCGACCCAACAAAAGATCATGCACATGCACCACTTCGCACGCGGCGAATGGGGCGGTGAATGGCATCCGGATTTCGCGCCGAAGGACGGCGACATCGTGGTTCAGGAACACTGGGGCTCCAGCGGTTTCGCCAACACCGATCTGGATTTTCGCCTGAAACAGCAAGGCATCACCCATGTGATCATCGTCGGCCTGCTGGCCAACACCTGCATCGAAGCCACCGCGCGCTATGCATCGGAACTCGGCTATCACGTCACGCTGGTGCGCGATGCCACTGCCGCTTTCAAGGAAGAAATGATGCACGCCGCCCACGAACTCAACGGCCCGACGTTCGCTCATGTCATCACCACCACGGACGAACTGATCGCCACCCTTCAGTCGCAAGGTGACGCGAAATGAGTCTGAGCGGCCACCTGTTGATCGGCGCCGCTGACGTGTCCGCCACCGAGGGCACGATGAAGGCGCTGAATCCGGCGACCAACTCGCTGATCGAACCGGAATTCGCCTTCGGCGGTGCAGCGCAGGTCGATCAGGCGGCAACCCTCGCCGATGCGGCCTTCGACAGCTACAGCCACACCTCGCTGGCCGAACGTGCGGCGTTTCTGGAAAGCATCGCCGACAACCTCGACGCCGTGCGCGAGGAGCTTGCAGCCCGCGCCGCACTTGAAACCGGTCTGCCTCAGGCGCAGCTCGAAGGCGAAGCTGCCAGAGCTGCAACCCAGTTCCGTCAGTTCGCCGATGTGGTGCGCAAGGGTCGCTTCCTGCAACTGGCGATCGACCCGGCACAACCAGATCGTCAGCCGCGACCACGGATGGATCATCGCCTGCAGAAAGTCGCCATCGGCCCGATAGCGATCTTCGGTGCGAGCAATTTTCCGATCTCCTATTCGGTGGCAGGCGGAGATACGGCGTCGGCACTCGCGGCCGGTGCGACGGTGATTCTCAAGGCGCACAACGCGCATCCCGGGGCCTCGGAAATTCAGGCTCACGCTATCCGCAAAGCGGTGCAGATGCATGGCTTGCACGAAGGGGTTTTCTCCATGGTGCGCGGTGGTGGCAATGTCATCGGTGAGGCGCTGGTCGATCATCCTTTGATTAAAGCGGTGACGTTCACAGGTTCAGAGGTGGGCGGTATGGCGCTTTATCGCCTCGCGCAGTTGCGGCCTGATCCGATTCCGGTGTTCACCGAAATGACCAGCGTCAACCCGACGTTCATTTTGCCCGCAGCGCTGTCCGCACGTGGCGGCGAAATCGGCGATGGCTTTATCGAGCGGATGCTGGTGAATGTCGGGCAAGCCTGTCTGTGTCCGTCGATCCTTGTCGCAATCGAAGGCGAAGGTCTGCAAGCGTTGCGCAGCGCGATGATCAAACGGGTCAGTGAAGCGCCAGCACGCACGATGTTGACGCCGGGGATTCACGGTTCATACGTCAAAGGGCTGGTGGCAATGGAAAGTGTGGGGGCGAATCTGGTGGCGGTCGGAGCTCCGGCGGATGGCCAGTTTGAAGGGCGCTCGGCACTGCTGGAAGTTGACGGTCAACGCCTGCTCAGCGAACCGGCGCTGGCCCTTGAAGTGTTCGGTCCGGCGGCGTTGTTGGTAACGGTCAACGATGAAGAAGAGCTGCTGGCAGTTGCCCGTTCGTTCGAGGGTCAGCTCAGCGCAGCCATTCACCTTGAAGACCGCGATCTGGATCTGGCCCGGCGTCTGCTGCCGATCCTCGAACGCCGCACCGGACGCATCGTGGTCAACGCCTTCGCCCATCCGCAGGAAGTGACCTTCGCCACCGTACACGGCGGGCCGTTCCCGGCTACCTCGGACAGCCGCTTCACCTCGGTCGGCATGACGTCAATCGAGCGTTTCTTGCGGCCGGTGGCGTATCAGGGCTTTCCCGATGCATTGCTGCCGGAGGTGTTGCGCGACGGTAATCCACTCGACCTGCCCCGCATTATCGACGGCCAATAAAAAATGCCCGGTTCGACTAATCATCGAACCGGGCATTTTTATCAAGTCGCGGGTTTGATCAGGCCGGCACACCCAGAATGATGTGCGAAGCCTTGATCACGGCTGTCGCGCTGACGCCCGCCGCCAGACCCAGTTCGTTCACCGCATCACGGGTCACGATCGAATAAACCTTCGAACCGCCAGCCAGCTCGATCACCACTTCAGCGTTGACGGCGCCATCAGTCACGCTCAGCACCTTGCCTTGCAGGCAGTTGCGGGCCGAGAGGCGAATGTCGCTGGACTCGGTCATCAACATCACCCAAGGCGCCTTGACCAAGGCCACGGCTTCTTTGCCCACCGCGATGCCCAGGCTCTTGAGGCTGGCGAGAGTCACGACCGCTACCAGCTTCTCACCACCCGGCAGGGTCAGGACAACTTCCGCGTTGACCGAGCCTTCCTGAACCTGGCTGACCTGACCTTTAAAAACGTTGCGGGCACTGACTTTCATGATGGACGTCCTTTTGTTGACTTTGGAGTTAGGAAACGGGCTGCATCATCGGAGCAAGCGCTATGTAGTTACAACTATAGCGCTACACCTGAATCAACATTGACTCCTGACTCTAGATCAACAGGTCTTCATAGAAAGCACCGTACGGAAGCTCAGGATGTTCGATCTGGATTTCCAGAATCCACACACCGGCATTCGGTGCCTGATCGAAGTCACCCAGATTGCCGCCCCGATAGATCGCATGAGGAAAATCGCTGACCCGGTGGCCCTTGATGTCCAGGTTCAGTTTCCAACCCATCGCCTCGGCCTGATCGGTGGCGTAACGGTACAGCTCGACACCGGTTACGCCCTGACGCCAGAAGGCTTCGACCTTGTCGAAGAGTTCTTTGGAGGCCGCTACGCAGGCAATCATCTGCGGATCGGAACCGGTGACAAACGTCGCCCCTGCATCGCCTTCGTGCCCTTCCCAGACCACGCCCATGTCGATGAAGAAAATGTCGTTCTCACCCAGAATCGGATCGCCGTCGGAACGCTCCTTGAAGGTCTTCAGCGTGTTGGCGCCGAAGCGGATCAGCAGCGGATGCCAGATCCGGTCCATGCCCAGTTCGACGAGAATCTCTTTGCCTCGCGCATGCGCTTCCGATTCGCGCATGCCGGGCTTGATCACCTTGGCGATCTCGTCCACCGCCTTCCAGGTCAACTGCTGGGCGTGACGCATGGTCTCCAGCACAAAACGCTCACCTACCGCTTCTTTCCCGCTCAGGGCTGTGGTCATCGCTGATTCCTTCTGGCTAATCGTTGCGCTGTATAGTTTTTTATATTGCGAAACAGGGCGCCTAAGATACAACCATGACACAACGTGTCAATTCTCTTCTGCGCGCACCACACCGCGCTCTTCCAGCAAGCGCACAAACATGCTCAGACTGCGCGAAACCGTGCCCCGCCGCCATACCAGCCACGTCGTCAGATATCGGAAATCCGACGCCAGCGGCCATACGCTGACCGTCGCGCAGCCGGGCATGCTCTGCAGCATGCTGCGCGGCATCAAAGCCAGACCGGCGCCGGCACTGACGCAGGCGAGCATGCCGTGATAGGACTCCATTTCGAAGATCTTGCCCGGCACCGCAGCATCGGTGCTGAACCATTTTTCGAAGTGATGGCGATAGGAGCAGTTCGAGCGGAACGCATAGATGTTCTCGCCGTTCACGTCCGCCGCGCGCTGGATCGGCCCGTGATGCAGCGGCGAGATGATGACCATCTCCTCTTCGAACGCCGGGATGCCTTCCAGCGCCGGGTGCAGGACCGGGCCGTCGACGAACGCGGCCGCCAGGCGCCCGGAGAGCACACCGTCGATCATCGTCCCGGACGGCCCGGTCGACAGGTCCAGATCGACCTTCGGGTGTTGTTGGTTATAGGTCGCGAGCAAACCGGGAATGCGCACCGCCGCCGTGCTTTCCAGGGAGCCCAGCGGGAACGCGCCTTGCGGTTCCTCGCCGGCCACCGTGGCGCGGGCTTCCTGCACCAGATCGAGAATGCGTCGCGCGTATTCAAGAAAACTCCAGCCGGCCGGCGACAGGCGCAAACGGCTTTTCTCGCGGATGAACAGGTCGACGCCCAGATCCTCCTCCAACTGCTTGATGCGCGTCGTCAGGTTCGACGGCACGCGGTGAATCTGCGCCGCCGCAGCACTGATGCTGCCGTGCTCGGCAACGGCCTTGAAGATTTCCAGTTGCACCAGATCCACAGTCATTCTCCAATCGTGAAAGAAACGCTCTTTATTATTCAGTTTCCAGAAACCAAACGCCACCCTACTCTGAGCGCATCCACTGACCTCGCAGGACGATGCCATGAGCCCGATTTCCAGCCAGACCCACGCCATCTCGATCAACCCCGCCACCGGCAAGCAGATCGGTCACTACGCCTTCGAATCCGCCGAAGCCCTCGACGCTGCACTGACCCGCGCCGCGTTCGGTTTCAACAAGTGGAAACGCAAACCGCTGCAGGATCGCTCCCGCGCCCTGACTGCGCTGGCCGGTGCTCTGCGTGACAGCAGCGAAGCCATGGCGACCATGATCACCCAGGAAATGGGCAAGCCGATCGCCCAGGCCCGTGGCGAAATCGAGAAATGCGCCAAGCTCTGCGAGTGGTACGCCGAACACGGCCCGGCCATGCTCAACGCCGAAGCGACGCTGGTCGAAGGCGGCAAGGCGCGCATCGAGTATCGTCCACTCGGCCCGATCCTCGCCGTGATGCCGTGGAACTTCCCGATCTGGCAAGTGCTGCGCGGTGCAGTCCCGGCGCTGATCGCCGGCAACACCTACGTGCTCAAGCACGCGCCGAACGTGATGGGCAGCGCCTATCTGCTGCGCGATGCCTTCACCCGCGCCGGTTTTGCCGATGGCGTATTTGAAGTGATCAACGTCACCCCGGAAGGCGTGTCCACCGCCATTGCTGACTCGCGCATTGCTGCCGTGACCCTGACCGGCAGCGTTCGCGCCGGCATGGCCATCGGCGCACAGGCCGGTGCCGCGCTGAAGAAATGCGTGCTGGAGCTGGGCGGTTCCGACCCGTTCATCGTGCTCAACGACGCCGATATCGACGAAGCCGTGCAAGCCGCAGTCATCGGTCGTTACCAGAACTCAGGGCAAGTCTGCGCTGCCGCCAAACGCCTGATCATCGAAGAAGGCGTGGTCGAAGAATTCACCCGCAAATTCGTCGAAGCCACCCGCCAGTTGAAGATGGGCGATCCGTTGTCCGCCGACAACTACATCGGCCCGATGGCTCGTTTCGATCTGCGTGACGAGCTGGATCAACAAGTGCGCGACACCCTCGAAGAAGGCGCCACCCTGCTGCTCGGTGGCGGCAAGGCCCAAGGCCCGGGCAACTACTACGAGCCGACCGTACTGGCCGACGTCACCGACCGCATGACCTCGTTCAAGCAGGAATTGTTCGGCCCGGTGGCCTCGATCATCACCGCCCGCGACTGCGCTCACGCCGTGGCCCTGGCCAACGACAGCGAGTTCGGCCTGACCGCCACGATCTACACCGCCAACGTCGCCCTGGCCCAGCAACTGACCAGCGAACTGGAAACCGGCGGCGTGTTCATCAACGGCTACTCCGCCAGCGATCCGCGCGTGACCTTCGGCGGCGTGAAGAAAAGCGGTTTCGGCCGTGAGCTGTCGCACTTCGGCGTTCGCGAGTTCTGCAATGCGCAGACGGTGTGGCTGGATCGCCGCTGAGTCAGCAAACAAAAAGAAACCGGGCCAGGCCCGGTTTCTTTTTGCGCTAACACTTTCAGTCCTTGAAATCCGTGGACAGCGCCAGCTCATTCCACTCTGCCAACTCCTGCGCCACCAAGCGGTTCTTCGCTTCGATCCGCGCAATCGTGTCGCTGCCCAGCGCCAGCCGCTGCGGCGGGTTCGGTGCGTTGACCAGCGCCAGCATCGCTTCGGCAAACTTCAGCGGATCGCCCGGTTGTGCATGGTTGGCCGCTTCGGCAAAGGTGCGCATCTTGCCGACGGTTTCGTCGTAGTCCGGCAGTACCAGCGCGGTCTTGATCAGCGATTGTTCGTCGAGGAAGTCGGTGCGGAAGAAGCCCGGTTCGACCACCGTGGCATGAATGCCCAGCGGCGACAGTTCCTGATGCAACGCTTCGCTGATGCCTTCCACCGCGAACTTGGTCGAGCCGTAGACGCCCCAGCCCATGTACGCCTGATAACCGCCAATCGACGAGATATTGATGACCCGTCCGCTGCGCTGGGCGCGCATGTGTGGCAGCACGGCGCGGGTGACGTTGAGCAGACCGAACACGTTGGTGGCGAACAGGCGCTCGGTTTCGCTGGCGCTGGTTTCTTCAACGGCGCCCAACACGCCGAAGCCGGCATTGTTGATCAGCACGTCGATACGGCCGAAGCGCTTGATGCCTGCTGCCACCGCTTGGTGGGCTTCCTCTTCGCGGGTGACATCGAGGCGCACCGCCAGCAGGTTCGGGTTATCGCCGAGGCGGTCGGTGATGTCTTGCGGGTTGCGGGCGGTGGCAATCACCGCGTCACCGGCACGCAGGGCCTGTTCAGTGATAAGGGTGCCAAAACCACGGGAAGCTCCGGTAATCAGCCAGGTACGCATATCAACTCCTCCTGTCGGTGACCCGGGCGAGATTGCCGGGCCTTCTTGATGAGTTGAGTCGACTTTAAAGGCGTGCTACTGATGTGATAATCCCAACAAATTTGCATGACTTTGTGAAAGGCGCTCACAAATGAAAAACCCGTCCACCGCGGATCTGTCGATCTTTCTCTGCATTGCCCAGCACCTGAATTTCAGCCGGGCGGCGGTGGATCTGGGCCTGACACCCTCGGCCCTGAGCCATTCATTGCGAGCACTGGAAAATCGCCTCGGCGTACGTCTGTTCAATCGCACCACCCGCAGCGTGGCGCTTACCGAAGCTGGCGAACGGCTGTATGCGCGGCTGAAACCGGCGTTTCGCGACATCGACGACGCCCTCGAAGACCTCAACCACTTTCGCGACAAACCTTCCGGTAACCTGCGCATCACTGCCGGACGCCAGGCTTGCGAACTGGTGTTGCTGCCGATTGCCGGGGCGTTCCTGCAGGCCTATCCGGACATTCGCCTGGAAGTGGTTGAAAGCGATGCGCTGCTGGATATCGTCGCCGGCGGTTTTGATGCCGGGGTGCGGTTCGGCAATCGGCTGGAGGCGGACATGGTGTCGCTGCCGATCGGGCCGACCCTGCGTTCGGTGGTGGTCGCTTCACCGGCGTTTCTGGAGCGGCACACCGCGCCGCAAAAACCGGAGGATCTGCACGCTCTGCCCTGCATCCGTCATCGGTTTCCCAGCGGCGCGCTGTACCGCTGGGAATTCGAACGCGGTGGCATCGTTCAGGAAATCGAGGTCAACGGCCCGCTGACTCTGGGCGATGTCAGCCTGATGATCGGCCCCGCGTTGCAGGGCTTGGGACTGGCGTATGTCTTCGAGGACATGGCCCGGGAACACCTGGCTAGCGGGCGGCTGGTGCAGGTGCTGGCGGACTGGTGCCCGTACTATCCCGGCCTGCATTTGTACTACCCGAGCCGACGCCACGTACCGGCGCCGCTCAAGGCATTTATCGATTTCGCCCGCAATGCCCGCGAAGGCAAAGCGGGCTAAGCCGCCTTACAGGTACTTCAACCAGGCAATGTCGCGGCGCCGGGCCTTCACTCCCGAGAACCAGCGCACGGCCGGGAACAGCGCGACCGCCAGCACCACCGCCGCCAGCCACACCGCCGTCACCGTCGAGAAACCGAAATACGTTCCCTGATTAAGCCCGAACAGCGCCACGCCGATCAGGTACAACACCTTCAGCGCATACAGGTGCAGCAGGTAGAAAAACATCGGCGCCGAACCGAACACCGTCAGCCAGCGAATCCAGCGCCGATCCTGCGCGCGCTCGAACACCAGCAACAGTAACAGCCCAACGCTCACCGTCAGGGTGATGAACAACAGCGACGGCGGGTATTTGGTGATGTTGAAAAAGCTCATCAGGGTTTGCAGACCGCTGTCACCGAAGGCCCAGGGTTTCTCGCCGTAACCGTTGACCAACCGCAGTGCCACGAATCCCAGCAGCCCGGCGACGCCACCAATCAACAAACGGCGCTGGCGCACACCTGCATCGGCTGCGCGAGCGAACCACGGCCCCAGCGCGTAACCCAATCCGATCACGCCGATCCACGGCAGCAACGGGTACGAAGTGCGCAAGCGCAAAGTCTCGCCGGCCTCGATCCAGCCCCGGTCATGCAGGATTGCCCATGGCACGTGCAGTGCCGACTCGGTTGCGAAGTGCAGTCCGTCGAGCAGGTTGTGCCCGGCGATGATCGTCAGGCTCAGCGTCAACAGCAGCCAGCGTGGCAGCCAGACCAGCAGTGACAACGCGATCATGCTCAGGCCGATCGCCCAGATCACTTGCAGGTAGATCACGGTCGGAGGCAGTTGGAACGTCCAGGCGAAATTCACCAGGGTGAATTCGAGCGCGACCAGAAACAAACCGCGCTTGAACAGGAAGGCACTGACGTCAGCCTTGCCGTCGTACTTCTCGCCGAACAGCCACGCCGACAACCCGGTCAGCAGCACGAACACCGGCGCGCACAAATGCGCAAGGGTACGGCTGAAGAACAGCGCGGGCTCGGTGCTGGCGATGTCCATCGGGTCGGTGACCTGACGATGCAGCAGAAAGGTTTCGCGCACGTGGTCCAGCAACATGAACAGAATCACCAGGCCACGCAGCGCATCAATGGACAGCAACCGGCCAGTCGCCGAGGGGGCAGAACGGGGAACCGCAATCGTCATGGAGGTATCGCAATCGAAAGGTTGATCGATGCAGCCGCCCGAAAGCGGCCGCATAATTTGCGTTACCTTATAACATGAAAAGTCGATCCAATCGCTAGCGGTTCTCAACCAGAGATTACGCTGTACGCAGGATTTCCAGCACAACCTGCAACGGATGGCGCAGCTGTTGATCGGCCTGGCGCTTGACCTGACTGCGGCAGGAATACCCGGTGGCCAGCGCCTCGCCCTTCTCCACCGGCGCCTCGATCTGCTTCGCCCAGGATTGCTCGTAGATCACCGCCGAGGTTTCGCGATTGCGCGCTTCGTGTCCGTAAGTGCCGGACATGCCGCAGCAACCGGTGGCCTGGGTCGCCAGCTTCAGGCCGACGCGTTCGAACACCTGTTCCCATTGCCGGGTGGCGGTCGGTGCGTTGGTTTTTTCGGTGCAGTGCGCTAGCAGGCGGAAGGGTTCGGCGCGGCGCTGGTCGGTCTGCTCCGGTATGACCTTGAGCAACCACTCCTGCACCAGCGCCACCTCCGGGCATTTCTCCATCCCCGGCACTTTCAGATATTCCTGGCGATAGACCAGGGTCATCGCCGGATCGAGCCCCACCAACGGCACGCCGATCTCGGCCAGCGCGCGCAATTGCCCGGCATTGCGCAACGCCGCGCGATTGAACGCCGACAGGAAACCCTGCACATGCAGCGGCTTGCCGTTGGCGCTGAACGGCGCCAGATAAACCTGATAACCGAGGCGCGAAATCAGCTCGATCAGATCCGCCAGCAGCGGTGCTTCGAAGTAACGGGTGAACGCATCCTGCACCAGCACCACGCTGCGTTCACGTTGTGCCTGGGTCAGCGCCGAAAGTACCTCGACCGACGCCGGCTGAACCTGCCAGCGACGCATCGCCGCGTGGAAATCGAAACGACTGAGCAACGGCACATCGACCATGCCGCCAAGGCGCTCGATCAAGCGACGGCTGAACGAGGCGCCCATCAAGCCGTTGTAGAGCAACGGAATCCGCGCCATGTACGGAATCGTGTACTCCAGCGAGGCAATCAGATAATCCCGCGCCGGCCGCAGATAACGGGTGTGGTACAGCTCGAGAAACCGCGAGCGGAAGTCCGGCACGTTCACTTTCACCGGGCACTGCCCCGCGCAGGATTTGCACGCCAGGCACCCGGCCATGGCGTCGTACACCTCGTGGGAGAAGTCCTGTTCCTGCGCACGGCTGTTGCGCCAGCGCTGCAGCAATGTGCTGAAAAACGGCGGACGGCGGCTGGCATCGGCCAACACATCAACACCCGCCTCGCCCTGCAACCGCAGCCATTCACGAATCAGCGAGGCGCGGCCCTTGGGCGATTGCGCACGCTGGCGGGTGGCTTTCCACGACGGGCACATCGCATCGTCGGGATCGAAGTTGTAGCAGGCGCCGTTGCCGTTGCAGTGCATGGCCGCGCCGTAGTCCTGCCAGACTTTTTCGTCGATCTGCCGGTCGAGTTCGCCGCGCAGGGTCACTTCGTCGATCTTCAGCAATGCCGCGCCGGGAATGTTCGGCGTGGCGATCTTGCCGGGGTTGAACTGGTTGAACGGATCGAACGCCGCTTTCAAGGCTTGTAGCGCCGGGTACAACTCGCCGAAAAAGGCCGGCGCGTACTCCGAGCGCAGGCCCTTGCCGTGCTCGCCCCACAGCAGGCCGCCGTAACGCTGGGTCAGCGCGGCGACGCCGTCCGACACCGGGCGCACCAGTGCGGCTTGTTGTGGATCCTTCATGTCGAGAATCGGCCGCACGTGCAGCACGCCGGCATCGACGTGGCCGAACATGCCGTATTGCAGCTTATGGCTGTCGAGCAGGTCGCGCAGTTCGGCGATGTACTCGGCCAGGTGCTGCGGCGGCACAGCGGTGTCTTCGACAAACGGCTGTGGCCGCGCTTCACCGGCGACGTTGCCGAGCAAGCCCACTGCGCGTTTGCGCATGCCGTAGACACGATTCACCGCCGCATGCCCGACGGCCAGCGTATGCCCCAGTCGCTCGACCGTGGCGTCGGTGCCCAGATGCTGGACGAAGGCTTCGACCCGACCTTGCAGTTCCTCGGGATCGTCACCGCAGAACTCAACCAGGTTGATCCCCAGCGTCGGCCGCTCGGCGCTTTCAGGGAAGTATTCGGCGACGCCGTGCCAGACGATGTCCTGCATCGCCAGTAACAGCACTTTGGAATCGACGGTTTCGATCGACAATGGCTTGAGCGCCATTAACGCGCGGGCATCGCGCAAGGCATCCATGAAGCCGGCGTAGCGAATGTTCACCAGCATCGTGTGCTTGGGAATCGGCAACACGTTGAGCCTGGCCTCGACCACAAACCCCAGCGAACCTTCAGCGCCGCACAGCACGCTGTTGAGGTTGAAACGGTTGTCAGCTTCGCGCAGGTGCGCCAGGTCGTAGCCGGTCAGGCAGCGGTTGAGATCGGGGAAGGTTTCCCGGATCAGTTCGCCCTGCTCGTCGATGATCTGCCGCGCGCAGCGATACACCTCGCCGGCCCGGCCCTCGCGGGCGCATTCCGCTGCCAGTTCGCTTTCTTCCAGCGGGCGGCCGTGCAAACGCTCGCCACCGCGCAGGACCATGTGCAGCTCCAGCACGTGGTCGCGGGTCTTGCCGTAAGTGCAGCTGCCCTGGCCGCTGGCGTCGGTGTTGATCATGCCGCCGACGGTTGCACGGTTCGAAGTCGACAGTTCCGGGGCGAAAAACAGCCCGGCGGATTTCAGCGCGGCGTTCAGTTGATCCTTCACCACGCCGGCCTGCACCCGCACCCAACGCTGTTCAACGTTGATTTCGAGGATGCGGTTCATGTGCCGCGACAGGTCGACGACGATGCCGTCGGTCAACGACTGGCCGTTGGTGCCGGTGCCGCCGCCGCGAGGCGTGATCACCACTTTCTGGTAGGCCGGTTCGGCGATCAGGCGCGCCAGCAGCGCCACGTCGTCGGCGTCGCGTGGGAACACCGCCGCTTGCGGCAAGCGCTGGTAGATCGAGTTGTCGGTGGCCAGCACTACGCGGCTGGCGTAGTCGGCACTGATTTCGCCGCGAAAACCGCCGGTTTCAAGGGCTTTGAGAAACTGTTGGTAATCGGTGTTCAGCGCGGTGGAAGGCGACAGCTGGGCAATCATCGGGAGGGCAATCTCGGTCAAAAACGGGCCGTGTGGCGGTGAACAGTTGTGCGCAATGAATGATTGCGTCACGCTCCCGCCATCTCATAGGCCTTATGTTCATTGCAGAGCGATGTCGGGACAACCGTAAAATCGACCCGCAATCCATGACTAAAACGAATGAATCCGCGAACCCTTACTCCCTCGATGTCATTGCTGCTGGCGTTTGAAGCCGCCGCACGCCATGAAAGCTACACCCGCGCCGCCCACGAACTGTCGCTGACCCAGAGCGCGGTCAGTCGTCAGGTGCAGATTCTGGAAAAGATGCTCGGCATGCGCCTGTTCAGCCGCGAAGGCCGGCGGGTGATCCTTACCGACGTCGGGCGCATGTATCAGCGTGAACTGTCCGAAGCCCTCGGCCAGATCCGCAGTGCGACCTTGCAGGCCATGGCGTTTGGCTCGGGCATCCACAGTCTGCGCCTGGCGACCCTGCCGACCTTTGGCTCCAAATGGCTGCTGCCGCGTCTGAAGGATTTCTACACCGCGCACCCGGGCATGACGGTGCACCTGCATTCACGCATCGAAACCATCGATTTCGACATCAGCGAAATCGACGCGGCGATTTGCGTCGGTGGCGGCGACTGGCCGGGGCTGACCGCCCACCGCCTGCACACCGAAGAGCTGGTGGTGATCGCCAGTACGCAGCTGTCCGATGCCGAACGTCTCGCTGCCGACAAGGACATCGCCGGGCAACTGCTGCTCAACGTCAGCAGCAACGCTCAGGCCTGGTCCGAGTGGTTCAGTCATCACGCCCTGCCCCATCGCAGCATGCGCATCGGCCCGAGTTTCGAGATGACCTCGCACTTGATCCAGGCGGTGCGCGCCAATATCGGCATCGGCCTGGTGCCGAGGATTCTGGTGGAGGATGAGTTGCACAACGGCGAGCTGCTGCAACTGGGCGAACCAATCAGCAGCCGGCGCAGCTATTACCTGGTGTACCCGGCGCGCAATGAGTCGCTGGCGTCCCTGAAGGCGTTTCGCGACTGGTTGATGCGTACGCTCTGAGTTTCTACATCGCCAGATCATTGGCATCGCGAGCAGGCCGGTGAACTCAGAACCGCGGCTTCAGCGCTTTCCAGTCAGGTTTGTAGCGCTGCATCTGCCGCACATCATCGCGCTGGCGAATGCCGCAGGTCAGGTACTGATCGTGCAGCTTGCCCAGTTGATCGTGATCCAGTTCCAACCCCAAGCCCGGTGCGCGAGTGATCTTCACGCAGCCATCGACGATCGGCAGTTTGCCGCCCTTGATCACCTCTTCATCCGGTTCCTGCCACGGGTAATGGGTGTCGCAGGCGTAGTCCAGATTCGGCACGGCAGCTGCCACGTGCGCCATCGCCATCAGGCTGATGCCCAGGTGTGAATTGGAGTGCATCGACACGCCGAGGCCGAAGGTGTCGCACATTTTCGCCAGGGTCTGGGTGTCGCGCAGGCCGCCCCAGTAATGGTGATCGGCGAGGACAATCTGCACGCTATTCAGCGCCACGCTGCGACGGAACTCGTCGAAATCGGTGACCACCATGTTGGTCGCCAGCGGCAGACCGGTGCGTTTGTGCAGTTCGGCCATGCCGTCGAGGCCCGGGGTCGGATCCTCGTAATACTGCAGATCATCACCCAGCAACTCGGCCATGCGGATCGAGGTTTCCAGCGACCAGTTGCCGTTGGGATCGATGCGCAGCGGATAACCGGGAAAGGCCTTTTTCAGCGCCTTGATACACGCCACTTCGTGTTCCGGCGGCAGCGTGCCGGCCTTGAGCTTGATGCTCTTGAAGCCATAAGCCTCGATCATTCGCGCGGCCTGGGCGACGATCTGCTGTTCGTTCAGCGCCTCGCCCCAGTTGTCCGGTTTGTACGGTGAATCGACGTGCTGCGCATACTTGAAAAACAGGTAGGCACTGAACGGCACTTCATCGCGCACCGCACCGCCCAGCAGATCCACTAGCGGCACGTTCAGGTAGCGAGCCTGCAGGTCGAGAAACGCCACTTCGAACGCCGAATACGCGTTGCTGACGGCCTTGCTGGCGTGGGAACCGGGGGCGAGTTCAGCACCCGCCAGACTGGCCGGTTTGTTGGCAGCGACCGTCGCCTGAACGATCCGACGCAACTGATTGAGGTTGAACGGATCGAGGCCGATCAACTGCGACTGCAACTGTTGCTGGATCGCCAGCGCCGGGGCATCGCCATAGCTTTCGCCGAGGCCGATGTAACCGTTGTCGCTCTCGATCTCGATGATCGAGCGCAGGGCAAACGGTTCGTGGATGCCACTGGCGTTGAGCAGCGGCGGATCACGGAAGGCAATCGGAGTGACGGTTACGCGAGTGATTTTCAAAATGACGCTCCTGTTGAGTCGGAAATCAGTGGCTCGCCACCGGGCTGGCCGTCGGCGCAACAGCGGTTTCGGGTTCAGGCTTTGCCGGGGTGTTGCCTTTGGCGCCGGGCGCCATGCGGGCGAAGAAAATCACTACCGCCGCTACCAGCGAAGTCGCGGCGAGGCCATACAGACCGCCCTCGATAGAGCCGGTGGTCTGCTCCAGAAAGCCGAACGCGGTCGGCGCAACGAAGCCGCCGAGGTTGCCGATGGAGTTGATCAGCGCGATCACCGCCGCCGCGATACGGGCATCCAGATAGCTTTGCGGAATCGGCCAGAACAGTGCCGAAGCCGCCTTGAAGCCGATGGCCGCAAAACAGATGGCGACGAAGGCGAAAATCGGCCCGCCAGTGGTGGACATGAACATGCCGAACGCAGCAATCACCAGGGTCAGCGCAACCCACGCCTGCTGGAATTTCCACTTGCCGGCCAGCGCCGCAAAGCCGTACATCGCGACGATGGAAATGATCCACGGCACCGAGTTCAACAGCCCGACCTGGAAGTCGCCGAGGTTGCCCATCTTCTTGATCATGCTCGGCAGCCAGAAGGTGGCGCCGTAGATGGTCAGGGCGATGGAAAAGTAGATGAAGCAGAACAGTGCGATCTGCCGGTCCGCCAGCAGTTTGAACATCGAAGGTTTGGCGACGTGGGTTGCTTCGCGGGCACGCTGCTCCTCGGCGATTGCCGTCACCAGCGCTTCACGCTCCTCCTCGCTCAGCCACTTGGCCTGACGCGGATGGGATTGCAGCCAGAACCAGACGAACCCGCAGAGCACCACCGACGCGGCGCCTTCGATCAGGAACATCCACTGCCAGCCGTGCAGGCCCAAGCCGCTGATATGCAACAGCGCGCCGGACACCGGACCGGATATCACCGAAGCGATCGCCGAACCGCTGAGAAACACCGCCATGGTCTTGCCGCGCTCCGAGGCCGGCAGCCATTGGGTGAAGTAATAAATGATCCCCGGGAAGAACCCGGCCTCGGCAGCGCCCAGGATGAAGCGCAACACGTAGAAACTGGTTTCGCCTTTGACGAACGCCATGGCCATCGCCGCGGCGCCCCAGGTGAACATGATCCGCGTCAGCCAGGCGCGCGCGCCGTAGCGTTGCAGAAGCATGTTGGACGGCACTTCAAACAAGGCGTAACCGATGAAAAACAGACCGGCGCCAAGGCCATAGGCAGCGGCGCCGATACCCAGATCGGTTTCCAGATGACTGCGCACGAAGCCGATGTTGACCCGATCGATGTAGTTGACGATGAACATCACCACGAACAACGGCAGCACATGGCGCTTGACCTTGGCGGCGGCGCGGGCGAGTACCGTGATGTCCGGCGGACTCTGGAGGATATTCAAGGGGCGACTCCCGATCTTTGTTTTTGTAGGGATAGCGGTGGCCTTTGAGGCGTAGAGCGATCATGGACGGGGCAATTGATCCCGTCTAATCTAACTTGGCATTCGATTGATACCTGGATTAGATCAATGTTCGAACTGACCCAATTGCGCTGCTTTACCACTGTCGCCACCGAACTCAACTTTCGTCGCGCTGCCGAGCGGTTGAACATGACCCAGCCGCCACTGAGCCGGCAGATCCAGTTGCTGGAGCATCACTTGGGTGTCGAACTGTTTACCCGCAGCACACGCAGCGTGGCACTCACCGCTGCCGGCCGGGCGTTTTTCATCGAGGCGCAGAACCTGCTTGAGCGCGCGCAACAGGCCGCCGTCACCGCCCGACGTTTTGCCGAGGGTGATATCGGTTCCGTGAACATCAGTTTTGTCGGCAGCGCGGTGTACGAGTTTCTACCCAAGGTCATCGCCGAGGCGCGCCTCAAGCAGCCGCAGGTGAAGATCGATCTGACCGAAATGAACACCTATCAACAACACGAAGCCTTGCGTGCCCGTCGCATCGACCTGGGCATCGTCCGCGCGCCGTTGCTGGAGCCGGGTTACGCCACCGAATGCCTGGTGCGCGAGCCGTTTGTGCTCGCGGTGCCGAGTGGTCATCGGCTGGCCGAGGCCGACGAGGTTTCAGTGAAGGATCTGGATGGGCAACCCTTCCTGATGTATTCCCACGCAGCCTATCCGCCGTTCAACGAATTGCTCACCGGCATGCTGCGCTCGGCCCGGGTCGCTCCGGATTACGTGCAGTGGCTGGGTTCTTCGTTGACGATTCTGGCGCTGGTCAATGCGGGCATGGGGCTGGCACTGGTGCCGCGTTGCGCGACCAGTGTGGTGTTCAGGAATGTGGTGTTTCGCGAGATCGATCTGGGCGAAGGGGTGCAGAGCGAACTGCATCTTATCTGGCGGGAAAACAATGACAACCCGGCGTTTGCAATGCTGCTGGAGGGCATTCGCCGGGCGGTGAAGGATGGATGGGGTTAGGAATGCGGATGCATTGCCGGGGGGTACTTCAGCGGTGGGGGTGCCTTTGGCCCCTTGATCAATGGTTTTTCCAACTGTTTCCCATCTGGCCCGTAGAACAGGCGCGCGACGTGCGGCGGCATAGGTTGTGGCGCTCTGGCGGTCATGATGAACCCTCTGACATCGGGCTGAATTCAACCCATTTAACCTTCGTGGAATCTATCAGCAAAAATTCGGCACCAAAAGGCACGTCTGTTCCATCGCTGTTGAGCCAACACGGTGATTGCAAAAGGAACTGTCCGGTGGATGACTCGGGCGGCCACTCCACCGGCCAGCCCAGGACGCGCCTTTCATCATCCAAATGCAGGGTGATAACGCGATCATATTTCGCAAATGCGCTGAACCATTGACTGGGGTAGGAAGATTGTTTCGTGACGTTTCTGCTGCTCAACCAACGATGCAACTTGCCATTGGCTGACAGGCAACAGGCCAACAACCCGAGTACCAGCGAAGCAAAAAATGCCCACGACGCTTCAGCTTTCGCATCCCATTTTCCTACAGAAAACCCCTTCTCCCCCACCCACACACAAACCGCTCCAACCCCCAGCACCATCCCGTGAATCACAAATGTGAAAATCAGCGCCTGCACAATCTGCCCGAACGTATCCGGCCGCTTGAACGCCGTCAGGGTGTAAAAAATCCAGGCCGAGACAAACCCCGGGATCAGGTACTGCAACAGCGGAATCACTTCTTTCACCAAATCATCCATGATCGGCAACTCCTTGAATCAAAAAACCAACCCTCCCAAAACAGCAATGCCGGCCCGTAATGAGCCGGCATTCAAAGCCTAGTGCACGCGGGAAAATCGCCCGCGATCAACTGTCACCGCGCATTACGCGTCCTGCAGAATTAGATCCGCACCCTTCTCCGCCACCATCAGCACCGCCGCATGGGTGTTGCCCGATGTCACGTTGGGGAAGATCGACGCATCGACGATCCGCAACCCGTCGAGGCCATGCACCTTGAGGCGCTTGTCGACCACCGAACTCTGCTCGTCCGCACCCATCGCGCAGGAGCCGCACAGGTGATAGATCGAACCGCAGTTGTCACGGAAGTACTGAAGCATCTGCTCGTCGCTTTCCACTGCCGGCCCCGGCAAAACCTCATCAACCGTGATGCCCTTCAACGAAGGAGCCCCCATGATCTTGCGCATCAGGCGACTGCCCTGGATCACCTCGTCGATGTCCTTTTGCGTGCTCAGGTAGTTCGGGTCGATCAGCGCCGCATCACGTGGATTTTTCGAGGCAATTTCGATGTGCCCGCGACTGGTCGGGCGGCACGGATTGAAGCACAGCAGGAAGCCTGAGTACGGTTCGGGCTTGAGGCTGGCCTTGTTGTTTTTCGGAATCTGATACGACAGCGGGTTGAAATACAACTGCAGGTTCGGATGGCTTTGCTCCGGGTTGCCTCGGAAGAAACCGCCAGCCTGATTGACGCTCATCGCCAGCGCACCCTTGCGGGTCAGCAGGTATTTCACGCCGAGTTTGAACTGGCCGAACAGCGAGCTCAGCTCATCGTTCAAGGTCGGGATATTGGCCTTGTAGTAGTAGCTGACGCACAGGTGATCCTGCAGGTTCTGCCCCACCGCCGGCAGGTGTTTCACCACGGGAATCTGATGCTTGGCCAGCAAGGCACGATCTGCCACGCCGGACAGTTGCAGGATCTTCGGCGTGTCGACGGCGCCGGCGCACAGGATCACTTCCTTGCGCGCCGTGAAGGTACGCGCCACACCATGCTGGGTGATGGAAATACCGGTGGCGCGCTGCTGGCTTTCATCGAACAGCACTCGATCAACCAGCGCGTAATGTTCGACCGTCAGGTTCGGCCGGCTCAGCGCCGGGTGCAGATGGGCGAAGCTGCTGGAGCTGCGCTGACCGTTGCGGGTGTTGACGTCGTAGATGCCCGCGCCTTCGAATTTCGGCCCGTTGAAATCATCGCTGCGCGGATAACCGAGTTCATCGCAGCCCTTGAGGAATACGTCGCAGATCGGGTGTGTCTGGCCAGCCATCGGGGTGATGCTGATCGGGCCGCTGCCACCGTGGTATTCGCTGTCGCCCAGCGGATGGTTTTCCAGTTTGCGGAAATACGGCAGCACATCCTTGAAGCCCCAGCCATCGTTGCCGTTGGCTGCCCAGTCGTTGAAGTCATGGGCCTGGCCACGGACGTAGATCATCGCGTTGATCGAGCCCGAACCGCCCTGGACCTTGCCGCGCGGGGCGTAGATTTCGCGATTGCCCAAGTGTTTCTGCGGCTGGCTGTAGTACATCCAGTTGAAGGTCGGGTTGTAATACATTTTGGCGAAGCCGACCGGGATCTTGAACCACAGGGAACTGTCCTTGCCGCCCGCCTCCAGCAGCAGCACCGTGTGTTGGCCGGAGGCCGAGAGCCGGTTGGCCAGCACGCAGCCAGCGGCGCCTGCGCCAGCGATGATGTAGTCGTATGTCATGCACGGTTACCGCGTAAGTCTTTTTATCGAACCCGCCCGTTGCCGGGCGGGGAAATCCCGTCAGCCCTTGGCCGGCGATGTGTCTTTGACGTCGGCCGGGGTCGGGGCCATTTGCAGGTGCAGACGCTCACCGGTGTACGGCGAATGCTTGCGCACCACGTCCATGTTCAGCTCCACGCCCAGGCCCGGCTCGGTGGACGGAATGATGTAGCCGTCCTCCCACTGCAACGGCTTTTTCAGGACCTCGGCGTGGAAGCCGCCCCAGGTCTCGATGCTTTCCTGGATCAGGAAGTTCGGCGTGCAGGCCGCTAGCTGGAAACTCGCCGCTGCACCGATCGGACCGTTGTACAGATGCGGGGCGATTTGCGCGTAATAGGCTTCGGCCATGCTGGCGATCTTCTTGCCTTCGAGCAGGCCGCCGCAGCGCGCCACGTTCATCTGCAGAATCGACGCACCGCCGGCCTGCAACAGCTTGAAGAACTCGTACTTGGTGGTCAGGCGCTCACCGGTGGCAATCGGAATGCTGGTCTTGGCCGCGACTTGCGCCATCGCCTCTTCCTGACCCGGCGGCACCGGTTCTTCGAACCACAGCGGATCGTATTTCTCCAGGCGCTTGGCCAGGCGAATCGCCGAGGACGGCACCATTTGCCCGTGCGTGCCGAACAGCAGATCGCACTTGTTGCCCACCGCTTCGCGGATCTTGCGGCAGAAGGTTTCGCAGCGTTCCAGCACTTCCAGCGAGATCTGGTGACCGGAGTACGCGGTGTACGGCCCGGCCGGGTCGAACTTCACGGCGGTGAAGCCCTTGTTCATGTTTTCAATCGCGCACTCGGCGGCCAGGTCCGGGTCGTCGTAGTCGTACTCGCCACGGCTGTTGACCGGGTACAGATAGGTGTAGGAACGCAGGCGTTCGTGAACCTTGCCGCCGAGCAGTTCGTAGACCGGTTTGTTCGCCGCCTTGCCGATGATGTCCCAGCAGGCCATTTCCAGACCGCTGACCACGCCCATCATGGTCAGGTCGGGACGCTGGGTGAAACCGCTCGAATAGGCCTGACGGAAGAAGCGTTCGATGTGGTGCGGGTCCTGATTCAGCAGGTAGCGTTCGAACACGTCTTCGATGATCGGCAGCATGGCTTTGGGGCCGAAGGTCGCGGCGTAGATCTCGCCGACGCCTTCGATGCCGCAGTCGGTCTTGAGCTTGACGAACAGCCAGTACATGCCGCCGATATGCGGTGGCGGTACGGCGACGATATGGGTTTCAAGGGCGACGATTTTCATCTCAGGCACCTGTCTTTTTCAAAGATTTGCGGTTGATCCGGGCACGCAGGGTCACGGCAGCCAGGGTGCCGATCAGACCGATCGCGGCGATGTAGCCGAAATAGAGCTTGTAGCCGAGGGCGCCGGGGAAATGCTCAGTGAGGTAGCCGTTGATCAACGGGATAAAAGCATCCGGCATGTAACCGACCACCGACACGATGCCGATGGCCAGTCCGGTGATGCGCAGCGGAATGTTGCAGCTGTCGAGGATCGCCCAGTACAGACCGCGAATCGCGTAGGTCATCAGGCCGATGAAAATCACGGTCGCGATCAGCAGCCCCATGCTGTTGAGCGACGGGAATACGATCAGACCGACAATCGCCAGACTCGCCAGCAACAGCGCGACGATCAGCACCGAGATGTTCGAAAACTTGTCCCCCAGCCAGCCGCCGCCAATGCCGCCGATCGGGCGCATCCACAGTTTGATGGTGGTGATGGTGCCGGCCATGACGGCGGTCAGGCCGCTGCCTTGCAGGTAGTCCGAGAAGCTGTAGGTGGCCCAGAAGATGTGATAACCGCAGAACACGATCGCGGTGACCAGCCACAGTTCAGGGATCTTCACCAAAGTTGCCAGGTCAGTGAGCAGGTTGAACTTGCCCTTCTCCACTGGCGGCGTGTCCTCCATCGACTTCGGGTCCTTGATCAGCACCAGCACACAGCCGATGGCAATACAGGTGAAGGCGTAGAGGTAAACCACGTGCTTGAAACCTTCGGCAGTGGACTCGCCACGGGTTTCGGTGGCGTAGGCGAACAACCCCAGCGCAACCGTTGCCAACAACGCTTCGACCAGCCCGCGACCACCATCGAGAATGCCAAAGAACCGGCCCTGCTCGGTGTGATGGGCAATCATCTTCACGCGCTTGAGCACCGAGGCCCAGAACGTCAGGCCGGTGGTCAGACCCCAGCAACCGAAGATGATCATCAGCCCGGTCATCGACGGCGCCGTCGAGTACCACAGCCCCAGCACGCCGGTTGCCACCAGCGAGAAGAAGATCAGGAAACGCGGCGCGATGCGGTCGGCCAGCCAACCGCTCGGCAAGTAGCTGAGCAGGAAAATCGTCCCGAGCATCGAGTACAGATAACCCAGCTCGCTGTGGTTGATCTGGAACACCTCGAGCATGGTGGTCTGGTAGACCTGGCGCAGGTACAGAATCGGATAGATCGCACCGGCGGCGAGCACCAGCAACATCAGTTGGAAATAGCGACTTCCCTTGTCGCTGTGGCTTTTCGAAGCCGAGTTGGAACCCTGAACAGCGGCAGCAGAGGATGCATGCTTGGACATTGAAGTGACCTCGGGCGACCCGTGCTCCGGGCGGCCCTGATAATTGTTTTTATAGGTGTAGCGTGAGGCGTGATGCGGTGGATCAGTACTTCATGACCACGAGTCGGGTCTGGGTGAATTCGAGCATGCCGTGCTTGCCGTCATCGCCGCCCAGGCCCGAGCGTTTCCAGCCGGCGTGATAGCCCTGATACGGATCGGCCGGGGTGCGGTTGACGTACAACTCGCCGGCCTCGATGGCGTTGGCGACTTTCTGCGCGGTGCGGTAGTTCTCGGTGTAGAGCACCGACGACAGGCCGAACTGGTGGTCGTTGGCCATGGCCAGCGCTTCGTCGATGTCGCGGTACTTGAGTACCGGCAGCACCGGGCCGAAGATTTCTTCCTGGACGATTTCCATGTCCTGGCGGCAACCGCTGAGCAGCGTTGGCGGGTAGAAATGCCCCGGGCCTTCGGGCAGCACGCCGCCGCTTTCGAGGACGGCGCCGTCGGCAATCGCGCGCTCGACCATGGCGTGAATGTTCTTCTGCGAACTGGCGTTGACCAGCGGGCCCATCAGGCTCGCGTCTGTGGCGCGGTCGCCGAACTTCACGGCGGCAATCTTGGTCTTGAGCAGCACGAGGAAACGGTCGTAGACGCTTTCCTGTACATAGACCCGCTCCACTGCCGTGCACAACTGGCCGCAGTGAGTGGTTTTGGAGGCGATGATTGCGCTCGCGGCCGCTTCAAGATCAGCGTCGGCTTCGATGATTGCCGGAGTCTTGCCGCCCAGTTCCAGCGACGGCTTGGCGATGTTGGCCTTGCAGTAATCGAGGACGATGCGCCCGGCGTTGACGCTGCCGGTCAGGGTGATCAGGCCCACGGCTTTATGCGTGCAAACGACTGCGGCGGTGGCGTGATCCATGGTCAGGATATTGATTACGCCGGCCGGCATGGCCGATTGCTCCACGGCTTTGGCGATTTCGAATGCCGAGGTCGGGGTGTTGTTGCTCGGACGCACCACCACGGTGTTGCCGGCAATCAGCGCCGGAGCGATTTTGCGCAGCAGGGTGTAGACCGGGTAGTTGAACGGAATCAGGCACGCGACGACGCCAATCGGCTCGCGGTGCAGGAACAGGTTTTCGTCGGGGCTGTCGCTGGGAATGATCTCGCCTTCGATGCGGCGCGCCCATTCGGCGTGGTAACGGGTGATCTGCGCGGCATAGCGGGCTTCGTTGCTGGCGTCGCTATGGCTTTTGCCGGACTCGGCGGCCAGTGCGGCGCCGATGGTTTCGGCGCGATCTTCAAGGGCCGTCGCAAACGCTCGCAGATGCTCGGCACGTTCGATGCTGGTGAGTTTGCCCCAGGTCTTTTGCGCCTTGGCGGCGGCATCGACTGCCGCCGTGGCTTCTTCAGCAGTGGCGGCCGATACCTGGCCGATCAACGCTTCGGTGGCCGGGTTGTAGACCGCGATCAGCGCCGCGCTGGCCGGCTCGATGAAGTGGCCGTTAACAAAATTTCGCTCGACTCGCATGTGCATCGCCCATCGTTTGTTTTTATCGATGCCGCCAGTCTTGTCATCGACAGCGGGTTCAACAAACGATTTATCCGGCGATCAAACATTCGAAAAATGCACGTTACTCAGAAAATCGCCTTCGAAGGCTCAAGCTGGCGCTGCGCCAACCAGATCTCCTCCTGCAACCACTGGCTGAACGCCTGCAGTTGCGGCATCTGCGTCTGTTCCGGGCGGGTCACCAGCCAGTAGGACTGGTGACCTTCGACATGCACGTTGTGCACCTGGGTCAACTGCCCGCTGGCCAGCTCCGAGGCAACCATATGCCAGTCGGCAATGGTGATTCCCAGACCATCGACCGCCGCCTGAATCGCCAGGTCCAGCAGGTCAAATTCATAACCGCCCTGGGTATCGACCCCGCTGATGCGCGCCGCGTCGAGCCAGTGTTTCCAGGTCAGGTAACGCTGATCCTCCCGGGCCAGCACATGCAGCAGGGTCAGGCGATTGAGGTCGATGCCCTGCTCGCCGCCCTCCCGCGCATAAAGAGTCGGCGCGCACACCGCGATGTGCCGCTCCTGTATCAGCAGTGAACTGTCGAGCCCGTCCCACTCGCCGTCGCCAAAACGGATCGCGCAATCGAGGGTGCTGGTTTCCGCGAGACTGTCCTGCAAACGGGTGGTGATGCTCAGTTCCAGTTCCGGATGCTGCTCGCGCAGGCGCCCCAGGCGTGGCATCAACCAGCGGCTGGTAAAGGTCGGTGGCGCATTGATGTGCAGGCGGTTGGCGTGGGTTTTCTGCTGAATGCTGCGCACGGTCAGTTCGATCTTGTCGAACGACTGGTGCAACGCCCGTAGCAGAATCTTGCCGGCACCGGTCAGTTCGAGATGGTGATGGCGGCGCTCCAGCAGACTCTCGCCGAGCTGCTCTTCCAGTTGCCGCACCTGACGGCTGACCGCGCTCTGGGTGACATTGAGCAACTCGGCGGCGCGGGTGAAGCTGCCGGTGCTGCCGGCCACTTCGAATGCTTTGAGTGCATTCAGGCCGGGCATTTTGCGTTTCATACAAGGCACTCGAAAACCACTGACAAGGCGCAAAGCATCCCACGATGCTGGCGAATTGTCCTACAGGATTTTCTGAGTAACATGCATTCGATGCAGGTTTCCCCACCGTTTTTATCGTTTGTTCAACCAATCGCAGATGGCAAAACTGCGCGGCATCTCTAATAAAAACAATCGAGAGCCGCTCCATGCCCTTCCCTGCCTCTTTGCGCCTGCGCACCACCTCCATCGCCCTGTTCTGCAGCTTTGCCGCCCCGGCCATGGCGGTCCAGGTCACCGACAATCTCGACCTTGGCGGCGCCATTCGTGCCCGTTGGGACGTGGACCCGGATCGCGACATCCAGAAGTTCGGTCTCGACACGGTGTTCCTCAGCGCCAAGTACAACTCCGACACCTGGATCGGTGAGGCGCAATACCGCTTCTACGGTCGCTCCTACCCGTATCAGTACACCAAGGACTACGGCGACATCCGCTTCGCCAAGTTCGCGTGGGTCGGCTACAAGTTCAACCCGGACCAGCAAGTACAGGTCGGCCTGAACACCGTACCGTTCGGCTTGCAGCCGTACTTCGGCAGCACGTTTTACGAAACCCTGGGCAACGTCATCGGCCTGGAAGACGTGCAACAGGTCGGCGCCAAGTACATCCAGCAAAGCGGCGACTGGAACGTTCAGGCCGGTTATTACCTGCGTCCGGCGTGGCAAGGCAAAGGCACCAGCAAAGGCGTGACCTATTCCAGCGTCGTGTCGGGCGCCGACAGTTATGTGGCCGACGGCAGTGACAACCAGGAACGCAACACCGTGGTGCTGCGAGTGGCCAGGTCGCTAGATCTGGGGTCGTGGAAATCCGAAGTGGGGATCTCCGGCCTGACCTCGACCCTCGAAAACAAGGACACCGACAACGACGGCCGACGCAACGCCGTGGCCGTGCATTACCTGGGCAAGAACGGCCCGTGGGGCGTGCAGTTGCAGGCGGCGCGACAGCAGATGTCGCCACGCAATGCCGGCACCGATGAACTGGTGACCCTCGGCGGTTACGACGGCACTTACAACGTGGCCAGTCGCGGCAATCTGTATGTGGCTGACCTGAGCTATGACGTCGGCGGCAAATACCTGTTCGACCAGATCAGCGGGATCAAGCTTTACGCCAACTACAGCGCGTTCGACAAGTCTGCCAGCGGGTTCAAGACGTCCGAGCGGATGATCCTTGGGACCTCGTTTTCCGTCAGCAAATTGTGGGTTGCGACCGAATGGCTGTTCGGTAAAAACGATCCGTACATCGGTGGCAGCAGCTACACCCAGAGCCTTGGTGCGGGCGGGCTGGATCAGTGGGAAAACCAGTTATATGTGAACGTCGGATATTACTTCTGACGCTCGAAAAAATCGCAGCCAGGGCTGCGATTTTTTTTGCCTGCCCGCTGCGAATTCACCTTGCATCCGCACCGTCCCGATAGTCAGATAGCCCTCATTCCAAAAAAACAAAAACCGCCCGATCCGGAGTCCCGCCTCCATGCGTCAACTGCCCTCGCTCAACACCCTGCGCGTGTTCGAAGAAGTCGCCCGTCATCGCAGTTTCAGTCAGGCCGCCATCGGGCTGAACGTCACCCAGGGCGCGGTCAGTCGCCAGATCAAACAGCTTGAAGACTACCTCGGCGTGGCGCTGTTCGTGCGCACGCCTCAAGGGCTGTCGCTGACCGAAGCCGGCAGCAATCTTTCCCCGCATCTGGCTGAAGCTTTCGACCACATCGAACGTTCTCTGCAAGCGGTGCGCGTGCCCAATCTGCGCCAACGCTTGAAAGTGCTCGCACCGCCGACCTGGGCCACCCGCTGGCTGTCGCCACACCTGCGCGCGTTCTGCCAGCGCTACCCGGACATCAACCTCAGCGTGACCAACCAGATCGGCCACGACAGCCTCACGGAAGTCGATTGCCATATCCGCTTCGGCCTCGCTGCAGCGCCCCACTGCGTCAGCCAGTTGCTGGTGATGGAACGGCACATCGCAGTGGCCAGCCCGGAACTGTTCAACGGCGATCAGCCGCCGGATCTGCGGGAGTTTCCGCTGCTGCACATCCTGCACGACGGCAAGCGCTTGAAGGTCTGGGAGAACTGGCTGGCGGCCATGGGCCGGGATGACATCGATGCCGGGCAAGGGCTGGAATTCAGCACCCTGGACCAGGTGATCCACACGGCGCTGGCCGGCGGCGGTCTGGCGGTGATCGACCGGCAGATGATCGAAAAGGAACTGGCCAACGGCAGCCTGCTGCCGATCACCCCGATTGAGGTGATCGGCCCTTATGGCTATTGGCTGGATGTGGCGAATGACAAACAGGGGTTGTCGAAGGTGAGGCTGTTTACCGAGTGGCTAGGGGTTGTCAGCAACCCCTGACCTGCACTCATCAGATGGGGGTGGCGACTTTGCCGACCGTCCCGACTCCTGCTTCCACCGGGCTCTGCGCCTTGCACGCCTGACTCAACGTCAACGACTTGGTCTCCGGCGCCCACGCCCACGACAACAACGCGCCAATCCCCAGAATCGCCGCAAGAATCCCCATCGTCGGGCTCAGACCAATCCCCGCCACACTCACCGGCAACAGGAATGTACTGACCGCCGAACCGAGGCGGCTGACGGCCGTCGCCAGACCAATCCCGCTGGCCCGCACCTCCGTCGGGAAACTCTCCGCCGGGAACACGCCCACCAGATTGCTCACCGCCGACAGCACCAGCGTGAACACACCGAACACCAGCACCATCAGCCACGCCGCGCTGCCCGGCAACACCGCCAGCAGAAACAACGCCACCGCCAGAATGATGAACGAGTTGATCAGAAACCCGCGCCGGGTGAACTTGATCGTGCACCAGATGCCGATCAGTGCGCCGAGGATCAGCAGCATGTTGAGCATCAGTTCGGTGCCGAAGCCTTCGGCCAGGCCCATCTTCTGCAGGATCGACGGCAGAAAGGTGTAGATGGCGAAGTACGGCATGACGATGCAGACGAAGAACAGGCAGTTGAACGCCGTGCGCTTGCGGTATTCGCGGCTGAACAGCACCGCATAGCCCGAGCGGGTTTCCGTGGAGCGGGTTTCATCCAGCTCGACGTTATCGCCCAAGTGCTTTTTGACGATGGCACGGGCTTCGGCCACCCGGCCCTGATTGACCAGCCAGCGTGGCGATTCCGGTGTGCCGATTCGCGCGATCAGAATCAACGCGGCGGGGATCGCCGACGACGCCAGCATCCAGCGCCAGGCATCGTCACCGAGACTGAGCATGGCGGTGCCGACAAAGGTCGCCGCGACGTAACCGAAGGTCCAGATCACGCTGAACGAGCCCAGCAACACGCCGCGATGTTTCTTCGGCGCGAATTCCGCGAGCATTGCGTGGCCGACGCTGAAATCACCGCCCAGGCCGATGCCGATCAGCACCCGACAGAGGAACAGGCTCATGGCGGTTTCGACGTAGAACTGCATCACCGAAGCGATCGTGATCAGCACGAAACTGACCAGGAAGATTTTCTGCCGGCCGACCTTGTCCGAGATCCAGCCGAAAAACAGACTGCCGAGAAACAGACCGATCAGCGCCGATGCGCCGATCAGGCCCTGCCAGAACGCATCGAGCTGCATCTGCGGGCTGAGCAAGGTGAACGCGATGCCAATCAGGCCAAGGATATAGCCGTCGGTGAAGTGCGCGCCGAAGGTCAGGCCGGCGATCTTGATGTGGAAGCGCCCGATGGGCAGGTCATCGATCTTTACGGGTTGAGCGGACATGTTCGTCTCCAATTGTTGTTATTGACGGAGAAACGGAAAGCTCTGGGAGAAACCTGCGGGAGCGAACTCCCACAGGTTTCGGGGAGGCCTAGAGACCGCCCATCAACAGGTATTTGATCTCCAGATAGTCATCCAGACCGTACTTCGAACCTTCACGCCCAAGGCCCGATTCCTTGATGCCACCGAACGGCGCCACCTCCGTGGAGATGATCCCTTCGTTGATGCCGACCATCCCGGCTTCCAGCCCTTCGGCCATGCGCCAGACGCGGCCGATGTCGCGGCTGTAGAAGTACGCCGACAGACCGAACGGCGTGTCGTTGGCGCGCGCCAGCACTTCGGCTTCGTCCTTGAAGCGGAAGCACGCGGCCACCGGGCCGAAGGTTTCGTCCTGGGCGATGAGCATGTCGCCGTTGGCTTCGGTGAGGATGGTCGGCTCGTAGAACGTGCCGCCCAAGGCATGACGACGACCGCCACACAACAGCGTGGCGCCCTTCTCCAGCGCATCGCTGACGTGGGCTTCAACCTTGGCCAGCGCAGCGGCGTTGATCAGCGGACCTTGCTCGGTGTCACCGTCCAGCGCACTGCCCACACGCATCGCCGCCACGGCTTCGGCGAGTCTGCCGGTGAAGGCTTCGTAGACGCCGTCCTGAATAAAGAAGCGGTTGACGCACACGCAGGTCTGCCCGGTGTTGCGGAATTTCGAGGCCATCGCGCCTTTCACGGCCGCGTCGATGTCGGCATCGTCGAAGACAATGAACGGCGCGTTGCCGCCCAGTTCCAGTGAGACTTTTTTCAGAGTGTCGGCGGCCTGGCGCATCAACAATTTGCCGGTGCGGGTCGAGCCGGTGAACGACAGCTTGCGCACCACGCTGGACGCTTGCAGCGCGCCGCCGATGGCCACCGCATCGCCGGAGACGATGTTGAACACACCGGCCGGAATCCCGGCCTGCTCGGCCAGCACCGCCAGGGCAAATGCCGACAGCGGGGTTTCTTCCGACGGTTTCAGGATCATCGTGCAACCCGCCGCCAGCGCCGGGCCGACCTTGCGGGTGACCATCGCCAACGGGAAGTTCCAAGGGGTGATTGCCGCGACCACGCCGATGGCTTCCTTGGTCACGATGATCCGCGCATCGGCCTTGTGGCTCGGGATCACATCACCGTAGGCACGCTTGGCTTCTTCACCGAACCACTCGAGAAAACTCGCGGCGTAGACCACTTCGCCCTTGGCTTCGGCCAGCGGTTTGCCTTGTTCGCAGCTGAGCAAGGTCGCCAGTTCCTGCTGGTTGGCGAGCATCAGATCGCTCCAGCGTTTCAGGCGCTGACTGCGCTCCTTGGCCGTGAGTTTGCGCCACGCTGGCAAGGCACGATTGGCGGCTTCGATGGCGAGGTTGGTTTCCTCGGCACCGGCCTTTTGCACGTCAGTGATCAACTCACCGTTGGCCGGGTTGCGTACCGGATAAGTCGCACCACCTTGACCCCATTGGCCGTCGATGAAGTTGCCGTGACGGATCAATTCGCTCATGCCACCGCCCCCTGCAACGTGAAGCGTTCCTGCCCTGGACGGGCCGTGCGCAGGATGCGTTTGCCGGCGGTGTAATCGTTGATCACGTCGCACGGAGTGTAGTTGCGTTCCAGCTCGTGCAGCTCTTCCGCATCGAGTCTGGTTTCCAATGCCGCCAGTGCGCTGTCGAACTGCGCGGTGGTGTCGGCGCCGACCAACATGCAGTCCACGCCCGGATGATTGGCGACCCAGGCCTGGGCGATCTGCGCGTTCGACACGCCACGGGCACGGGCCACGCGCTGCACCGAATGAGCGATTTCGAACGAGGCTTCGTCGCTGTACATCTGCTGGGTGAAGAAGTCGGTCTGGTTGCGGGTCGATTGCACATCACCGGTCAACAGGCCACGCGCCAACGGGCTGAACACCGACACGCCGATGCCCTGATCGCGGCAGAACGGAATCATCTCGCGCTCTTCTTCGCGATAAGCGCAGTTCAGTTGCAGCTGCATGTTGATCGGCTTGACCCAGCCATTGCGCTCGCAGGCCATGAGGATTTTCGCCAGCTGGCCGGTGAGCATGGTCGAGACGCCGATGTAGCGCGCCTTGCCCGAACGCACGATGTCGTTCAGTGCGCCCATGGTTTCCTCGACCGGAGTGTTCACGTCGAAGTAATGCAGCATGAACACGTCGACGTAATCCATGTCCAGACGCTTCAGCGACGCATCGATGCTGTCCATGATGTGTTTGCGCGAATGGCCGCTGGCGTTGATGCCGTTGCGGGTGCCGTAACCGACCTTGGTGGTGATCACCAGGTCTTCGCGACGGGCCAGACGCTTGACGATGCGCCCTACCACTTCCTCGCCGACACCGGCGGAATAGAAGTCCGCCAGGTCGATGAAGTTCACGCCGTTGTTGAGGGCGTGAGCGACGATCGGTTCGCTTTGTTTTTCATTGAAGATCCACGGTTTCCAGTCCGGGGTGCCCATGTTCATGGTGCCCAGGCACAGGCGGGAGACTTGCAGGCCGGAGTTGCCCAAACGGATGTATTGCATGGTGCGGACCTCAGGCTTTTGGCGTGTAGAAAGGGTTGCTGATGTGGTTGACCACATCCTTGAGCTGCGCGGTTTCCGGCTTGCCGGTCAGGGCGGCGCGGATCGCTGTGCGGCAGGCGTTGTAGTTGTTCAGGTAGACCGCATCGAGGTCATCGCAGGCCGGGTTGACCCAGTTGGCGGTGACGATCGCCCACTCGTCTTCGGCTTCCGGTGGCAGCGTGCCGTCGAGCAGCGCTTCGAGCACAGCCTTGGCGATACCGGCCTGTGAAGCGCCCCACGTCGCGTTACCGTGCAGATCGCTGCTGATGGCAGCCTTGTTGACGTACAGGGTCATCGGCTTGACCGGAATGTTCGGCTGGGCAATCACCATGAACGGGCAATGGCCCTGGCTCGGCGACGCCAGACTGTTGGCGAACGCCTGCCCTGCCGGGCCGTTGCGCGGGCCGATCAGGATATTGATGTGCGCGGCGTTCACGCCCGGGCCTTCGAAACCTTCACCGATGTACAGGTCGAGTTCTTTCATCAGTCATTACTCTTTGCGATGCAGAGGGATTTTTTTTGGGGTGATCGACAGCTCACGCAGACCGGATGGCCAACGGGATCAATAACGGACGTGGGGAGACGCGAAGGGAGAATCGGGACATGGCTGCAAACGCTCTCTGGTTGTTATTGATGAGCTGTGTTTGCGATTTTTTAACACCGGGGATCGGGCCGGCCGTAACCATTAAAAATCATGGGGCCATGAGGTTTAGTCATAGCCCCGGCGGGGGAGGATTCAGGCGGGGGTTTCTTCGGGCAGGCGATGCTCGCGACAGATCAGTTCGATTTCCGGCGGTGCCAACGCTTCGCCGGTCAATCCGCAGACGGCGCCGGCAGTCGATGCCTGGTGAAAACGACAAGTCCGGCAAAGCCCGTAACTGGGTACGTTTTCGCTGTGTTGAATGTGGCGCAGCAACTCCAGCAACAAGACCTCCAGATCGCCGGCACGCGCGCCCATGCGTTGCGCGGCATCGCTCAGGAAATCCGGCGGCATCACTGCGTCGATCAGTTCGCGCGCAGTGGTCGTCAATTCCAGATGCACGCTGCGTTTGTCTCGGGCGTCCGGAACCTTGGTCAGAAAACCATGGGTCTCCAGCGCCTTGAGTGACTGCGACACCGTGCCCTTGGTCAGGCCGAGGTAATCGGTGACCGCCAGCGGCGTATTCGAATAGCGGTTGCACCGCGCCAGATACAGCAGCGCACTGAGTTGAATCGGTTGCAGTTCGGCCAGCAGCGGGTGCTCGCGAAACCACACACGGGTCAGGCTCGACAATCTTTCCAGCAGGTCAAACAACACGGTCATCGCCTGTTTCAATGGGATCGATAAATAGTATCGTTTAAAAACCTTATTGACAAAAAACAGTGCCACCTTAGGATTGCGGTGTCGATTCGAAACTTAAACCGCACATCGAGGCATCCCATGAAAACCGCATTGGCATTGACCATCAGCACGCTTCTGGCAACACAAGCCTGGGCCCACGGACCTGAAGGCATTCACAGCGAACCCGGTAAAACCGACGCCGCGTTCGACCTGGTTCACACCCGTGTTTTCAAGGACGGCGACACGCTGGTCTTCGAACAATTGGTCGATGGCAAGGCCGGCAGCCGCGTGCCGACCGCCAAGGGTTCATTCGCCGGCGCCGAGGTTTACAGCTACGTCTGGCCCACCAGCCTCGACAGCGGCGCCGTCGGTTTTGAAGCGAACTCCGGCATCCTCGCCCTCGCCCTGACCTCGCACCCGGACTTCGATGACACCCCGCAGCTGGATGAAAACAAGGACGGCAAGAAGGACAACGACGGCGGCCTCTGGCACTCGCACTGGGTGGTCCTGAGCAAGGATGAAAGCTGCGGCCCCGGTGGGCTGAAAGTGCGCGACATCCCCAAGGACGCCAAACCGAAACTACCCGCGACCTGGCCCGGCGCGCCGATTTACATCGACTCCCCCGGCTACGACCTGAGCGTGAAACAGAACGCCGCGCAGATCCGCGTGCCGCTGGCTGCCGTCGGTTTCCCGCAAAGCTTCAACTATGACGGCGTCACCGCAGCGTTGAAGGTCAATGCCGACCTGCACAACCCGCTGCTGTGTGTCAGCAGCGTCTACGACATCGCCTCGGGCAACCTTTCGCTGCCCGGCACCTGGAAAATGCAGGAGAGCCAATAATGTTCGTCAAAGTATTCGATACCCACGTGCGCACCAAAGATGGCCGCTATCTTCATTTCGACGTGCTGACCGATCGCGAAGCCGAAGCCGCGAAGGCTTACGCCCGGCAGTTCCTGATGGACAACGGCTTGCAGGACGAAGACATTTCCCAGAGCCAGTGTCTGTTCTGCCACAGCGAGCCGGCCAATCCGCAGGTCGCCAAGGCCATCGCCGAAGACGGCTATTTCATCATCACTCTGCAAGGTTTCGAGGAGTAGCACCATGACCCGTTATCAGCCGTTGAACTGTGATCTGCACGACTACCTGGAAATCGCCTGCCTGCGCGGCTATCAGCTGGACATCGAGTTGATTGACGGTCAGCAGCTGATGGCCCGGGCCGTGACCACGCGAACCAGCAGCGACAAAGAAGAATTCCTGGTGATCGAGCAACAAGGCGCGCAACAGGAAATTCGCCTCGATCAACTGCTCGCCATCACACCTCAGGAGGCCAACGCCGAGTTCGGTCGGGTGGTCCTTGCCGGAGGAGTTTGCGGAATCTGAACGAAAAAAAATCCCGCCCGGCATCAACCGGGCGGGATTTTCTATGACACGACGTTTTACGCGACGACAGGGATCATCGGATCCGCAGCCGCCAGCGCGATGGCACGGTCAGCCGCTGGTGGGTAGATCCATTGGGTGTTGATCTGGGTTTTGAGCGACTTGCCCTCTTCTTTCACCAGTTTCACCTGACGATCCCAGCCTTCGGTGTACACCGCGCCCCAAGCGCCGAGGTCGAGGCAGGTCACGTACTTCGGTTGGCTGTACGGCGTCGGGTCTACACCCAGAATCTGCGCCGCGACGTTGTTGCCAGCGTGACGACCGAGGGAAATCGCGTGCTGGCAGGTCATCAGGGCGAAGTTGCCGACATCGTCGGTGGCCGCGTAAGCCACGTCGCCGGTGGCGAAGATGTCGTCCTGGCCGATGACTTTCAGGTTGGCATCAACGTGCAGGCGGCCCTGGCGATCTCGCTCGGCAGGAATCTGCTCGGTCAGGGAGCTGGCGCGTACACCGGTGGTCCAGACCACGGTTTTTGCCTCGATACGCTGGCCGTCCGACAGGGTCACGCCGTTTTCATCGACTGACAGCACCGACACACCCAGTCGCCATTCAACGCCCAGTTCCTCACTCGCTTCGGCAATCGACACGCTGATCGCTTCGCCCATGGAAGCGCCGACTTTCTGCGCACGGTCAACGATGATCACTTGAACATTGGCATCGTCGCCCAGCACGGCCCGCAGACGCGCCGGCATTTCAGTGGCGGTTTCGATACCGGTGAAACCACCGCCGGCGACGACCACGGTGTTGCGCGCCTGGCTTTCAGGCTGACCGATCAGGGAATCCAGATGGTTTTCCAGGCGGATGGCGGCTTCGATCTGATCGACGTCAAACGCGTATTGCGCCACGCCCGGGGTGTCCGGCAGGGCCAGGCCACTGCCGGAGGCCAGCACCAGTTTGTCGTAGTTGAACACCTGCTGCGCACCGGCTGCGTCGGTGTAGCCCACGGTTTTCGCCTGTACGTCGATGGTGTTCGCGGCGCCTTTGATGAAGTTGACGCCGACCGCGTCGAACAGATCGCCCAGCGGCGCCGCAAGCGTGTGGGCATTCGGCTCGTAGAAACGCGGACGTACGCGCAGCTCGGCTTGCGGCGCCAACACGGTTACGTCGATGTTGTCCCGATTGTGAATGTCGACCAGACGCGTGGCGCTCAACGCCGTCCACATGCCACCGAAACCTGCGCCGATTACCAGAATGTGCTGTTTCATTGTTCTCTCCAGGCACGAAGCCAAGTCACTGAATGAGGTTGAAGGATTCACATCATCGGGAGCGGACACGTCTGTATTTTTCAAGAACGCGAAAGGCTGCTCACCGGATAACGGCGACTGTATTGGTCGCCTTTAAATCCGACAAGTCAGATTTTGTGATGATTAGCATCGAAAACTTCGATAGCTCAGATTGAACTGAATCACCCTCTTTAACTCGTTGATTTAGCTGAAAACTACGAAAAACAGGATTCTCATAGCCAAAAACCCAGGGCGTTCCCGATTTGTTTGCCACGAACAACCCTGATAACATCGGCGACAAATACAGTCGGAGATAGTTATGTCGCTTTACAGTGCGGGGGTCGAGTACGGCATTCACTGCCTGGCCTTTCTGGTGGGCAGCGGCGGTGACAGTCGTGAAGCCAGCGTGCGCGACCTGGCAGAGCTGCAAGGGGTGCCGCTGGATTACCTGGCGAAGATCTTCACCAAACTGGCCAAGGGCAAACTGGTGGAGTCCACTGGCGGCGTGCGCGGCGGCTTCACCCTGGCGCGTCCGGCGGATGAAATCACCCTGCTCGACATCGTCAATGCCATCGATGGTCCCAAGAACATTTTCGAATGCCGGGACATTCGTGGACGCTGCGCGCTGTTCGACGGCTCGCCGCCGGACTGGGCGCTGGACGGCACTTGCTCGATTCACGCCGCGATGATGACCGCGCAAAAGCGTATGGAAGAAGCCCTCGCCCAGCAGACCATCCTCGACATCGCCAGAAAGGTCGGGCGCAAGGCACCGGCAGGGTTCAACAGCCAGGTGGAAGACTGGATGCAGGATCGTCGGGAAAAGAAGACCGGCGGTGCCGGCATCCCGCTCACCGATATCTCGGACTGAACTCGATCAGCAGGCAAAAAAAAGCAGAAACCGGTCACCGGTTTCTGCTTTTTTCATTTCGACCTTACAGGCAGTCGCGTACCGCTTTACGCAACGACCCGGACTTCGCCCACGGCGGCCCCTGATACAGGGAGACGCGGCTGCCGTCCTTGTACTTGACCACATCGAGAATCTCGTCGGCGGTGACGATGCTCGGCGCGGTGATCCGGTAGCCATTGGAAATCGCTGTCTGGGACGTCTTGGCAACGTCCTGCTGCCACAGCGGCAATAAACACGCGGCGTAGTCCTTGGGAGTCTTGTCGCTGGTCTTGCTGACATTCGGCTCGCCCGGCACCAGTGACGCAGGCAACGAACAACCGGCCAATGCCGCCATCAGCATCCCCCCGATCAACATCCGCATGGTGATTCCTTCATCTGAAAAAACGCGAATGTACCCTGTAACTGTTCGGACATCCATCGTAGCGCTCTGCCTGTATTCCCCGAAAACCGGGCCACTCAGCTCACCGACAGAAGACCTTGCCCCACACCGGAAAAATGCGGCTACTCTGTTTTACCGAGAATGTTCCGGAGGTGATCATGCGGCTCAATGAATACGAACACGAACTTCAGCGTGACCTGCAAAGCGTGGCATCGGACCTGAGATGGTCGGCGGTAGACCTCAAGCGCATCGCCGAGCAACTGCGCCAGTCGGGCAACGAGGCGGACGCCCAGGCGGTGCTGCGATCATGCGAGGTGCTGCAAAGCGATGAAGAACGCCTGCAACTGTATGCCCGGGAAGTGAAAGCCCGCGCCATCAGCCGAACCAAAGTCCACTGATCCTCACGCAGCCCACAGCAAAAAGCCCCGGACAACCGGGGCTTTTTCTTCACAGACCTTCAGTCTGCCTTGCGACCGCGTGCGCGGCTTTTGTACCCCGGCAGCGCGGCGGCGTACGCCAGCGCTTCCTCGCGACTGGCAAACGATGCGAGCCGGTCACCCTGCGTGCAGACCCGCCACGGGCCGTTGTTCACGCTGAGTACGTCGTAGCCATTCATGTGCATTTTGTTCAGCATCGCCATGCTCATAGGCACCTCCTGTCTGGTAACGAACTTTTCCACCTTACACCCGCAACACTCTGACGTGCCGACCGAACGTCGCACCGCAGCCGCGTCAAGTCTCCGGCACTTTTGCCGCTGCCAGGCACTCAGAAGCTGTAAACCGGTAGCGGCCCAAATATTGCTAATTCATGACAGTTTTATGACAACCGGCAATCGGGTAACACATGAAAGTACGAGCAACCGTCATCTGCGAGCAGGATCGACACATTCTCCTGGTGCGCAAACCCAGGTGCCGCTGGACGCTTCCGGGGGGCACCGTCGAACCGGGAGAAACCCGCGCGCAAGCTGCCGTCCGTGAGCTCCGGGAAGAAACCGGGCTGGACAGCGATGACATGCTCTATCTGATGGAATTGCAGAACGGCAGCACCCGCCACCACGTCTACGAGGCTTCGGTGCTGAACATTGATCAGGTTCGCCCGCTGAATGAAATCGTCGACTGTCTCTGGCACCCGCTGGATGCGGTGCAGAATCTGAACGTCAGTGACGCCACGCTGAGCATCGTCCGCGCCTTTCAGCGACGTCTTTGACCGTCAGCCGGCGAAAGCCCGGCGTCCGGCGCTCATTTCGGTGCGCAATTCACCGATGAAATTGGAGATGTCACGAATGGTGACCAGATGCTCCGGGGACACCCCGTTGAGCAACAGGTTGACCCGCCCGCTGTCGGGTTCGTAAACCTTGATCTGCAAGAGGCCCTGCGCCGTTTCGGTGCAATCGCAATACAGCGGCGAAAAGCCGGATTCGACGATGCGGCAAATGTCGGTAATGGCAATCATGGGGGCACGCCTCACAGGCGCAGGCTCGGGCGACCCGATCAGCATAGATGAGCTTTTGTCGCCTTGCTCTCACCGACACCCGCAAAATTTGCCAACCGCTTCACATCTTCAAATCGCCGCACTCAGTGGGCGTCGTGATCCCAGATCCAGTTCCAGATCCCCGGCAGGTTCACCGGTTTCGACGACTCGCCCACCGTGCGCGCCAGCGCGGCTTTTTCCAGCGCCGCGCGATCGTCATAGAACGGTTTGTCTGCCAGTCGCACGCCGGTGGCGGCGGCGCTGTCGAGCAGAATCTGCAAGTACTCGCGGGTGTGACGGGCGGTGTAGCGGTTGAGGTCATGGAAGGTCACCACCACCGGAATCACCCCGTCCACCGTTGGCAACTCGCCGAGGGCAATCCGTTCGCGGACTTCCGACAGCTGACGCAGCATGTTCGCCCGCCGCCGGGGGCTGGCGTTGAAGCCCCAGATCTTGCCGTCGTTGGCGCTCAGGTCGGTCAGCAACACCTGCATGTGGTGCTGCTCATAGGCGGCGAAGGTACGTTTGTCGTAGTTCCAGAACGGCGGACGCAGCAATGTCGGCGGCGCGCCGGTGATCGCCGCGATGTCCGCCGCGCCGTTGGTCAACGTGGTTTCGAGCTCATCCGGGTCGAGCAATCGATGATTGGTGTGCCAATGGGTGGCGGTGTGAAAGCCCAGAATGTGCCCTTCGGCGTGCCCGCGGCGCATGACCCGCCGGCCGATCTCGCTGTTGCCCGCTCGGGGCGCTCGGGTCTGCACGAAAAACACCGCTTTGATCCCCGGCTGTAGCGGGTTGTCCTTGAGGCTGTCGAGCACGGTGTCGGTGGGATTGAAAAAACTCGAAGCGCTGGGGCCGTCATCGAAGGTCAACAGAAAGCGCACAGGCGCCTGCTCTTTGAGCCGGGCTTCGGTCTGCGCGGTCATTTCGATGGGAGCGGCGATGCACCCGGCCAGCCCGACGGCCACCACCATCGCGCTGAAAAGCTTGAACCACTGTGTCATGTTTTGCCTTGAGCTCGACCGTTGCGGTCATGTTGTCGATTGGCAAAACTCCTTCGCCGCTGCTGCCTCCCTGCGACCCATTGAGATGGGCCGAGGTTGGATAAAGATACACAGGGTTTGGTTCCGGCGCTCGCTCAGCGTGCCAGTGCCTGTTGAAACGAGCTGTCGATGATCCCCGCCGTGGCCAGCGGAGCCGGCAGCGCCTTGACCTTGAACAGGAAGTCGGCGGTGCTTTGCAGATCGGCGGCGGCCTGTTGATCGACCGGGCCGACCGTCATGTGCGCCTGGCGCAACCAGTGCCGCGAAACCTGCTGATCGAGGTTGGCCTTCTTCGCCCACAGGTCGGCGTATTCGTCGGTGTGGCTGTCGACCCAGGCCCGGGCCTGCTTCAGGCGCCCGAGAAAATCGGCGATCGCTTCACGCTTGCTGTCGATGGACGGCGCCGATGCCGCAATCGCGCTCAAGCCCGGCATCAGGTTTTTCGCCGTGAGAATCGGACGCGCACCGGAGAACACGATCTGCTGGGAAATATAGGGTTCCCAGACCGGGAACGCATCGATGCTGCCTTGTGGTAGCGCGGCGGCTGCATCGATCGGCATCAGCTTGACGAAATCGACGTAATTTTCCGGTAAACCGCCCTGCTCCAGCGCTCGCAAGGTCAATTGCTGACTCCAGGCACCCGGCCAGTAGGCGACTTTCTTGCCTTTAAGGTCCTCGATGGTTTTCACCGGCGAATCCTTGGGCACCAACAGGGCGATGGTGTCCGGGTTCTGTCGCGCCACACCGATCAGTTTCACCGGCGCCTGTTTGGCAGCCAGGAACAAAAATCCTGAATCCCCCAGAAAACCCAGATCAAGCGACCCGGTCTGCAACGCCTCGGCCAATGGCGCGGCAGCCTGGAAGTGTTTCCAGTCGACCGTGTAAGGCGCGTCCTTCAACACGCCGGAAGCCTCTATGGACGCGCGGATGTTGTAGTAATTCTGGTCGCCGACGTGCAGGACCAAGGGTTCGGCAGCGTAGGTCAATGGCGTGGCAAACAATGCACTGGTCAACGCGGCGCGTAGGAAACGTGAGAGCTTCATGGCGAGTCCTGCAGAAGGGATTTTTATAGACCATAACGCTCTTACAAATCAGATTTGAAATTCGATTAGCGCATAAGCTCAGCACCTTCCCGCCTCACTGTTGGCCGAGCAACAGCGGCTCGGCACAGTGTTTTCCCTGCAACACTTAAAACCTGCAAAACCGGCGTAAAACCCCGTAAATACGGGGCAAGGCGCACATGGCACAGAGCCTGCAATATTCCATTCATGCAGGAAGCATTCGATAAAAATATCTTTTTGGACATAAGAATCTGTTGCCTTGCCGGAGCGTGCCCATGAAATCCCTCTTACCGTTTTCCCGCGTCAGAACGCTGCTCGCGGCCTGCGCAGTAGCCCTCAGCCTGCAACCAATCACCCACGCTGCCGAAGCGCCGCCCGCCGAAGTGCATCTGGATTATGCCTATTACTCGCCGGTCAGCCTGGCGCTCAAACATCTGGGCTACCTGGAAAAAGCCCTGCCCCAGAGCAAAGTCAGTTGGGTGCTGAGCCAGGGCAGCAACCGCTCGCTGGAATACCTCAACAGCGGCGGCGTGGATTTCGCCTCGTCGGCCAGCCTCGCTGCCGTGCTCAGCCGGGCCAATGGCAGCCCGATCAAATCGGTCTACGTCTATAGCCGCGCCGAATGGACCGCGCTCGTGGTGCGCAAAGACTCGCCGATCCAGTCCGTCGCCGACCTCAAGGGCAAGAAAATCGCCGCCACCAAGGGCACCGATCCGTACCTGTTCACCCTGCGCACCCTGCAACAGGCCGGGCTGAAAAAGGACGACGTGGAACTGGTGCACCTGCAACACCCGGACGGTCGCACCGCGCTGGAGAAAGGCGATGTCGACGCCTGGGCCGGTCTTGATCCGCACATGGCCGCGAGCCAAGTGCAGGCCGGTTCGCGCCTGCTGTACCGCAACCGCGACTTCAACAGCTACGGCGTGGTCAGCGTTACCGAGCAATACGCCAGGCAGCACCCGCAAACCATCGACACCGTGATCAAGGCCTATGAGCAGGCCCGCGAGTGGTCGGTGAAGAACCCCGAAGAATTGGCCAAGTTGCTCGCCAGCGAATCCGGTCTGCCGCTGGACGTGGCCAAGCTGCAGCTGTCGCGCACCGACCTGAGCAGCCCGCAACTGACCGCCAAAGACGTGCTGGCCTCGAAAGCCGCCGCGCCGATTCTGGTCTCCGAAGAACTGGTGCGCCGTGGGGTGAATGTCGATCAGGTTATCGATCAGTTGATCGACACTGGTTTCCAGCAAGTCGCCGCCGCCCAGTAACCGATCAGGCTCACGACAAGTCCGCGCCCGTCGCGGATTTGTCGTGAGCGGAGAACCGCCCATGAGCAACGACTTGCCCGCCCGCCTCGCCTTGTCGGCACCACGCCGAAAACCCTTGGCGTTGAATCCGCTCTGGCGCCGGCGCCTTAAAGGCCTGGCCTTGCCATTGCTGATCGTGATCGCCCTGGAATTTATCGTACGCATCGGCTGGCTGCCGTCCTACCAGATGCCCGCGCCTAGTGAGATCGCCCTGACCCTCACCGATCTGGCCGAAGGCGCCTTGTGGAAACACATCGGCGCCAGCCTGATTCGCGTGCTGCTGGGGTTTGCCATCGGCGCGAGTCTGGCGCTGGTGTTTGCCGCGTGGGTCGGCCTCAGCCGCGAAGCCGAGGCCTATCTGGAACCGACCTTCGCCGCGCTGCGTTCGATTCCCAGCCTGGCCTGGGTGCCGCTGTTGCTGCTGTGGCTGGGGATCGACGAGACCTCGAAGATCGTCCTGATCGCCATCGGCGCGTTCTTCCCGGTGTACGTCAACGTGGTCGCGGCGATCCGCAACATCGACCGCAAACTGGTGGAAGTCGGACACATCTACGGCTTCAGCCCGCTTCAACTGGTGCGACGGATTCTGCTGCCCGCCGCCCTGCCCGGTCTGTTCACGGGATTGCGCAGCGGCATGAGCCTGTCGTGGATGTTTCTGGTGGCGGCAGAACTGATCGCCGCGACCAAAGGGCTGGGTTACCTGCTCAGTGACGGTCGCGAAACGTCGCGGCCGGACATCGTACTGGCCGCGATCATCGTCCTGGCGCTGTTGGGCAAACTCAGCGACGGCCTGCTGGCCGTGCTGGAACGCCGCTGGCTGGTCTGGCGCGACGCCTTCACCGGCCAGGGCAGCAAGGATTGAACCGTGCAACTAAGCTCAAACCTTCAGGCAGCTGTTCGCCGGAGGGTCGGCCGATGTGCGGAAGACTGTCGCAATACCGGGGCATCCACGATTTCGTCGCGGTGCTGAGCATTCCCGACGCGCTGATCAATCATGTCGGCGACGCACCGCTGGCGCATTACAACGCCGCGCCCACCACGTCACTGGCGATCCTCCATCAGCACGAACAACGGCTCTACGCCGACAATCTGCGGTGGGGCTGGCGCCCGCACTGGGCCAAGGATCGCGCCGCGCCGATCAACGCGCGGGTGGAAAAAGTCGCCCACGGGCCGTTCTTTCGAGCGATCTGGCGTCATCGGCTGATCGTGCCGGTCGACAACTGGTTCGAGTGGGTCGATGCACCCGACAAGAGCCGACAGCCGTGGCTGATTCGTCGGGCCGATCATCAGCCGGTTTTCTGTGCCGCCATCGGCCAGTTTCCGACACCCGGCGAACCTCCACGGGGAGACGACGGCTTCGTCATCATCACCGCCAACAGCGAAGGCGGCTTGCTCGATGTGCATGACCGGCGCCCGATCGTGCTGTGCGCCGATCGGGTGCACGAATGGCTCGATCCCGCCACGCCCACCGAACGCGCCGAGCAGATGCTGCTGTTCGAAGCCGAACCCAGCGAAGCGTTCCAATGGCACAAAGTCGGCAAAGCGGTGGGCAACTCCCGCAATCAGGGCGCGGAATTGATTGAAGCGGTGACGTAAATAAATGCCGGTGCGGTGCGTTATCAAGAACAGGAATCCACGAATTGAATCCTGCGCGTTACACGCGGTGTTTCATTCGCGAAACAGGGAGCTGAAACAGTCGTTTGAGTGAACTAACCGCCTGTCTGACATTTCAATCGTCATACATACTTTTAGAAACACTACGGATAGCATGCGCGCCGCATTTCCTATTGGCATACCAGTTGACCAAAGAGTCAGCAAAACCAGGAATACCCCACAAACTAACAAGCCTTGCAGAGAACTAAGTTGCGCGACGATTTTGCAATCAAACAGGTCACAGGCCTGGAGTGTATTCATCTGTCTACGACAGAACGCTTTCAACTCGACTGTTTTATCGGCCACTACATAAAGACTCGAAACCTGCGTGACGTACCCGACATCGACCGCATCCTGCGCGCCACCCTCGAAAGCTATCCCTGCCACCCGCCGGTGATGGTCAACGAGCTGAATGCCTGGATCGACAAGACCTTGGGTTATCGGGCCTCCCACCCCGATTTCACGCAGCTGGAAGATCTTTGATGAAACGAAAAAGCCCCGCAATCGCGGGGCTTTTTCGTTGTGGCGTTCAGGGTTTCAGCGGGCGTTCCTGATCACGGTCGGACAACTCGCGGCTGTCGTCATGCTTCCAGGTCTGCTCCTTATGTTTCTCCCGCTCGATCTCTTCTTCACTCGGTTCGTCATCTTCTTCGGGACGTTTCTGCTCGGTTGCCATGTTCACCTCGCTAATGGAATTCATCCATTAAGCGTAGAACTTAAAGCCACCAGCGCAATAGAAAGAAGAACGCCATGCTCAATAGCATGCTAAGCAATGTACTACGCGTGTAGATCACCAGGCCGATTGCCACTAGTGAACTCAGCAGATAAGGGTTGTCCCACTGCAGGTTCAATTGTTTGTCGGGCATGAATACAATCGGCCCGCAAATCGCGGTCAACATGCCCGGCACGGCAAAACCGAGAAATTGCCGCGCGTTGCTGCTCAAGCGCACCGGCAGGCGCGGTTCGAGAAACACGTAACGGTTGAGGAACACCAGAATCCCCATGCCGATAATCACTGCCCAGACCATCATGTGCGCTCCCGATACAGCTTGTTGCAGATAAACCCGGCGGTCATGCCGGCCAGCCCCGACAGCACCAGCGCCGAACCCCATTGCCAGTAGCTGAACAGCACCGAGCAGAACAGCGACACCGCCACGCAGACCACCGTCGGCACATTGCGCACCACCGGGGTGATCAATGCGATGAAGGTGGCGGCAATCGAGAAATCCAGCCCCAGGTGTTCAAGCCCCGGAATGCTGCTGCCGAGCACGATGCCGGCCAGGGTGAAGAGGTTCCAGGCGATGTAGAACGTCAGGCCGACGCCCAGGGCGTACCAGCGGTTGAACTGCTGGCGGTCGTGCTGACTGGTCAGGGCGAACAGTTCATCCGTGAGCAAAAAGCCCAGGCCAATGCGCCAGCGCCCCGGCAACGGCGAAATCACGTGGCGCATGCTCATTCCATAAAGCAGATGCTGCGAGGTCAGCAGCAGCGTGGTCAGCAGAATCGAGAAAATCCCCGCGCCGCCCTTGAGCATGCCGATCGCCACCAACTGCGCAGCGCCGGCGAACACGATGCTCGACAGGCCCTGCCCTTGCAGCGGCGTGAGGTTGGCTTCGATCGCCATGGAGCCGGCCAGCAGCCCCCACGGCGCGGTCGCCAGGGATAACGGCATGATCGCCGCGGCTCCGCGAAGAAAGGCACTGCGCGGCATTAATGAGTCAGACATAACACTCTTCAACCGTGAGACAAGACCCCGGACTCTGCCAGCAAACGCCCGTTCATGGCTTGAACAATCTTGCGCAGTTGGCGCAAATCCTTCCTTCCGTCAGTCGTTTACCGGCGTAACATGGCAACCATTCACACACGCGTCAGGGAGACGACATGCTGTATCGAATAGCCGCCGACGGGCTGGTGCTGTTTCATTTGCTGTTCATTCTGTTCGTGCTGTTCGGCGGGCTGCTGGTGCTCAAGTGGCCGCGGCTGATGTGGCTGCATTTGCCGGCGGCGGCCTGGGGCGTGGCGGTCGAGGTATTGCACCTGACCTGTCCGCTGACCTATTGGGAAAACCTGATGCGCCACGCCGCCGGGCAGACCGAATACGCGGGTGGCTTCATCGAGCATTACATCTGGCCGATCATCTACCCGGCCGGGCTGACGCCGCAGATTCAGTTGGTGCTGGGCAGCGTGGTGCTGGTGGTCAACCTGCTGGTCTACGGGCGCCTGATTCGCCGCTGGAAACTCCGGCGCGCCGCGCGCATTCCGTTCTAGCGCGCTTTCAAGGTTTCCAGCCAAGCCGGATCGAGGCGCGTCTGATCGGTGTCCAGACCGAGCGCTTCCATCCGCGCCTTGTGCGCTTCGACTTCCCGATGCAATTGCGCGTGATCGCTGGAGTTGCCGTCCAGTTCATGCATCTGGGTCAGGCCGAGGTGATAGAAACGCAGCACCTTCATCGCCACCGGATCACCCTTCTCCACCGCCGCCGTCACCTGATGCATGACGTTGGTGACGCTCATCAGGCTGCGCTTGAGCCGCCAGCCATACACCGCCGGGGCCATCCAGGTCTGGTTCCAGAACCGCCCGCGCAGCAACGCCGCCGTCAGCAGAAATGCGCCAAACACCCCGCCGACATTGAACCGCAGATTATCCCCGCCCGGCTCGCCGAACAGCGCCACCGCCGCCGTCGAAAACGCCATCGCCAGCACCAGAAACAGCACCGCGATGATCAGTGTGCTGCGTCGGGTCTGTTGGCGATAAGTGATGGCATCGATCGGTTGAATCTCGAACATCGCGACAGGCTTCCATGGCTTGAAATAAAAAGAGGCCGGCGCATTATCGCCTCTGAGGCGGATTTAGCTATGCTGGAGCGCCTTTTCATCTTTTCAACGTCCAACGGGGACATGGCGATACCACGCAGATCGTGCCATCTTCATTCATGGATACACACTATTCGGATGCCATTGGCCATGCCGGCAATGACATCGTTTTAAGGATCACTGCATGACCCAACGACACGTAATCAATGCCTCGGTCAGCCCAAAGGGCAGCCTCGAAACCCTTTCCCAACGTGAAGTTCAGCAACTGAGCCAGGCCGGAACCGGCAGCACCTACACCCTCTTTCGCCAGTGCGCCCTGGCAATCCTCAATACTGGCGCCCATGTCGACAACGCAAAAACCATCCTTGAAGCCTACAAAGACTTCGAAATCCGCATCCACCAGCAGGATCGCGGCGTGCGCCTGGAACTGCTGAACGCCCCGGCCGACGCCTTCGTCGACGGCGAAATGATCGCCAGCACCCGGGAAATGCTGTTCAGTGCCCTGCGCGACATTGTCTACACCGAGAACGAACTCGACGCCTTGAGCATCGACCTCAGCACCTCCCAGGGCATCAGCGACTACGTCTTCCACCTGCTGCGCAACGCGCGCACCCTGCGTCCGGGCGTCGAGCCGAAAATCGTCGTGTGCTGGGGCGGCCACTCGATCAACACCGAAGAATACAAATACACCAAGAAAGTCGGCCACGAACTGGGCCTGCGCAGCCTCGACATTTGCACCGGCTGCGGTCCCGGCGTGATGAAAGGCCCGATGAAAGGCGCGACCATCGCCCACGCCAAGCAGCGCATTCATGGCGGCCGCTACCTCGGTCTGACCGAGCCGGGCATCATCGCCGCCGAAGCGCCGAACCCGATCGTCAATGAACTGGTGATCCTGCCGGACATCGAAAAGCGCCTGGAAGCCTTCGTCCGCGTCGGCCACGGCATCATCATCTTCCCGGGCGGCGCCGGCACCGCCGAAGAGTTCCTGTACCTGCTGGGCATCCTGATGCACCCGGACAATGCCGGCCTGCCGTTCCCGGTGATCCTGACCGGGCCGAAACATGCCGCGCCATACCTGGAACAACTGGACGCCTTCGTCACCGCCACCCTCGGCGAAGCAGCGAAAAAGCACTACGAAATCATCATCGACGACCCGGCCGAAGTGGCACGGCAGATGACCGCGGGCCTGAAGGCCGTGAAGCAGTTCCGTCGCGAACGCGCCGATGCGTTCCACTTCAACTGGCTGCTGAAGATCGACGAAGGCTTCCAGCGCCCGTTCGATCCGACCCACGAAAACATGGCCAACCTCAAGCTGCACCGCGATCAGCCGCCCCATGAACTGGCGGCCAACCTGCGCCGCGCGTTCTCCGGGATCGTCGCCGGCAACGTCAAGGACAAGGGCATCCGCCTGATCGAGGAACACGGGCCTTACCAGATCCGTGGCGACGCCGCGATCATGCAGCCGCTCGATCTGCTGCTCAAAGCCTTCGTCGCCCAGCACCGGATGAAACTGCCGGGCGGCGCGGCGTATGTGCCGTGCTATCGCGTGGTGTCCTGACCATCAATGCACAACCCTGATCCATTCTTCAGGGCATCCCATAACACTGTGGGAGCGGGCTTGCCCGCGAAGGGGCCATCGAATTCAGCATCTTTGTTGACTGACGGACCGCTTTCGCGAGCAAGCTCGCTCCCACAAAAAGAGCGTGAACCATGGATCACATCAACCACATCCTGATCGTCGACGATGACCGCGAGATCCGCGAACTGGTCGGCAATTACCTGACCAAGAACGGCCTGCGCAGCACCGTGGTCGCCGATGGCCGGCAGATGCGCAGTTTTCTGGAAGCCAACACGGTCGACCTGATCGTGCTCGACATCATGCTCCCCGGCGATGACGGGCTGGTGCTGTGCCGCGAGTTGCGCGCCGGCAAGCACAAGGCGATCCCGGTCCTGATGCTCACCGCCCGCGACGACCAGACTGACCGCATCCTCGGCCTGGAAATGGGCGCCGACGATTACCTGACCAAACCCTTCGCTGCCCGCGAATTGCTGGCGCGGATCAACGCCGTGCTGCGCCGCACGCGAATGCTGCCACCCAATCTGCTGATCACCGAAACCGGGCGCCTGCTCGCGTTCGGCCGCTGGCGCCTGGACACCACCGCCCGCCATCTGCTCGATGAAGACGACACCATGGTCGCCCTCAGCGGCGCGGAATATCGCTTGCTCCGGGTGTTTCTCGATCATCCGCAACGGGTGCTCAGCCGCGACCAGTTGCTCAACCTGACCCAGGGTCGCGACGCCGACCTGTTCGATCGCTCCATCGATTTGCTGGTCAGCCGCCTGCGTCAGCGTCTGCTGGACGATTCCCGCGAGCCGGCTTACATCAAGACCGTGCGCAACGAGGGTTATGTGTTCTCCTTCGCCGTGGAGATGCTCGCCGAATCCTGACGGATTTGTATCGCTCTGTATGAATTCGCCGCGCAGATACGTAACCCGTGTTTTCGGGCCGTAACACCACATATCAGCGATACACCCTCGCGTTTGAATGAACCCACCAGAAAGCACTGGTTCACTCATCTCAAACGCAAGGAGAAGCACCATGTTCAAGTCCTCGAAATCCCTGGTACTCGCAATCAGCCTGCTCGGCGGTCTGGCCCTGGCCGACCTGGCATCCGCCAGCTCCCAGCCGCTGGTTGCCGAGTACGGCTCGGAAAACCTGCAGAAGGATCGCATTGCCGAAGGTGGCGCGGATCGCTTGCAGGAACTGCGTGAACGCGTCGCTGAAGGCGGTGCCGACCGCTTGCAGGAACTGCGCGAACGCGTCGCCGAGGGTGGTGCGGATCGCCTTCAGGAACTGCGCGAACGTTCGGCCCGCAGCGTGCTGGTCGCCGAGAACCGTCCCGAGTTCGGTTCCAAATACCAGCGTTACTGATCGTTTGTACCCGCCGTTGTCGATTCCTGCCGGGGGCGCTCTGCCCCCGCAGCGTTCACTACCGATAAGCCTTGTTCTCTGACACAAAAGCCCCGCTGTTTCCCCACGACAGCCGTCATGGCTCGTACTAAGCTGCGCGATTGATTTGTTCAGGGACGATCCATGAAACGATTTGCCGCCTGTCTGCTGTCCATGCTGGCCCTGACGGCCAACTCGGCGGACCTGCAACTGCTCACCGACAACCATCCGCCCCTGCATTTCATGCAAGGTAATCAGCTCGCAGGATTCGGTGTTGACGTGGTGCAGGCCCTGGCGACCCAGACCGGCGACCGCATCCATCTGCAACAAGTCCCGCTGTTGCGCGCCCTGCGCATGGCCAGCGACACGCCCGACACCGGCGTATTCACCGTGCTGCGTACCGACGACCGCGACGATCGCTATCAATGGGTCGGGCCGCTGATCGAAGTCGAAACCGCGCTGTACGCCCGCGACAATCTCCAGCCTCCCGTGCACAGCCTGCGTGAAGCCGATCACCTGGGCCGGATCACCGTGCCGCGCAAATGGCTGGTCTACAGCTACCTGCAAGGGCAAGACCTGAACAACCTCTACGGCGTGGAAACTCCGGAACAGATGATGCGACTGTTCAGCCTGGGGCGTACCGATTTCGTGGTCTCCGATACCTGGTCCAAAGCTGCCCTCGCCCGCGAACAAGGCATGGAGCCGGGACGCTTGCAGTACCAGATCCCGTTGATGAAGCAGAACACCTACATTGCGTTTTCGCCGCAGACCGATCCGAAACAGGTCGCACGCTGGCAGCAGGCGCTGGATACATTGCGGGCCGACGGCCGTCTGGAGCAGCTGCGCCAGCGCTGGCTGAGCAATACCCTACCGCGCTGATCAGGCATCAACGCCTTCGATAACGACTATGCGCAAGGGTGTTTTCACATCAAAACCCTCCAGCACTAGAGTGGGCTCCATCTTCTCCCCACTCTCTGGAGCAACATCATGAAAGACATCATCGCACTCGGCTTCATCGTTTCCCTGATCGGCGCCACCTCCGCCATCGCAGCCCCACACGCCAACACCCCGGTTGTCGCGGCGGCGACCGTTGGCCAGTCCGGCACCCTGAACGTTGACACCGTCAGCATCGATGCCGAACACATGGGCAACCTGAAACTGCAACAGAACGCCGAACAGACCAAACTGTACGTCGCGGAAAACCGCCCGGAATTCGGTTCCAAATATCAGCGCTACTGAGTGATCGGTTTGAGCTGCCAGAAACAGGAAACCCCGCCGAAGCGGGGTTTCTTGCATTTGGCCGTCAGCGTACCAATCGCGCGGCCAGTGCCTTGGCCTGCGATGCCACGTCGGTGACGGCTGTGCTCTCCCACCACATGCCACGCAACGGCGGGCCCATGGCGAACAAGCGGTTCGAGACCCGGCCCTCGACATCCAGCACCGCGCCGTCCACCGCGGCTGCGATGCCCAGCGCCAACGGGCCCGGTCGAACCAGACCGCGCGCCAGCAACTGCTGCGGCAAAGGTCGGGCGACCCGGCGCCAGTCGTATTCGATACCGCTGGAATTGATCAACGCCGCACCCTGCACCACGCGGGTTTCGGTCTCACCGCGAGGGCGAATGCGGATACTCACACCGTCGCCCGATACCGGCTCAAGACCCTTAAAAGACGCCGCATGAATGCGCAATCGTCCTTCACGGTGCAGACGCTCGACCAGTTCCGCACTCAGCGGCGGTGAACGATGGTGATGACTTTCCCACCACGGCCGGACATGCCGCACGAATTGCCGGCGCTGCACATCGCTGGCCTGACTCCATAACCGGCCAATGTGCGCACGCACGGTGTCGAGCGGCGCCTGCCAGTCAATGCCTTGAGCGATGGCGTCGCGACAATGTCGGCGCAATTCGTGCAGTAACTGCCTTGGCGTGCGAATGCTGTAATCCTCGGCGAGGAAGTCAACCCACGCGGGCGGTTGCCGACGCACATGGGGCAGCAACCCGTGCCGGGAAAACACCTCGATCGGCCCGCGATGCCCGGCCTGTTCCAGCGACACCACGGCATCGACCATTGTCAGGCCGGAACCGATGATCAGCACCGTCGATTGCGGATCGAGTTGACGCATGGCGCTCACATCCCACGGATCGAGTGCCGCCGCGTTGAGACCGCTGGATTCTTTTTGCGGGGTCCGGGCAGCCGGGAACATCCCAGTCGCCAGCACGGCAAAAGCCCCGAGCAAATGCTGACCGTCACTCAAGGTGAGCTGAACCGAATCGCTGGAGGCCTGAACATCGACCACTTCGGCGCGCACATGCTCGACCGTCGAACCGTGTTGCGCGCCCACCTGCTGCGCCTCCGCCAGACGCTGCTGCACGTACACGCCGAACAAACCCCGAGGCGGAAACAGTTCGCTGACCGGCACATGTTGCTGATCCGACTCCGGCCAGCCGCCACCGGCAATGTGAGCGGTCAGCCATTGGGTTAAATCATCAGCATTGTCCGGGTCAACGCTCATCCGCGCCGCGTTGCCGTTGAGCGTGTGGCCCAGTTCCAACGCGCTGTACGCTTCGCCCCGGCCCAGCTCGGCCCGGGGCTCGATCACCAGAATCGTTCTGCGCCCCGGCAAACGCAGCAATTGCAGCGCCAGCATCGTGCCGCTGAGGCCGCCGCCGACAATCAGGATGTCGGCGTGACTGACAGACGTGGTCGAATGCTCATTTGAAACCTCATTCATGCGGTTTTCACCGTTCGCAAAGGAGTGAATGAGGGTAATACCATCGCTGATAGCTCTCAGGAAGCTATTGGCGGCAACTTAATTAAACAAAGCCAAAACCGAAGACACAGAAAATGCCCGGTCGACATCAATCGAGCCGGGCATTTCGGGGGGAGTCTCCTGCTGACTGTGTTTTAGTGTTTAATTACAAAATCTTCCTTCTCGGATTCCTCAGAATTACCGAATTGGTCCTCGGCCGTGTAATAAAACGAGGTCACAATAATACCCGCGAAGTCCAATAAAACACTCTTCGGTATTGGAAATCTGGTTTCACCGGAGAGATTGAGTGGTACTTGAGCGATACTCTTACCGCCGGCATAAACATCTGCCCTATCTCCTTGAGTCGGGTTTGGTACAGGAGGGATCACACCAGTAGCGTGAGAGTCAATTTCCGAAAGTTTAATAACCCTGTTTTTATCAGCTTCTACGATTTTGAGGCGAGCTAACATAAGTGAATTCCTTTCAGTTGATTTTCGTTAAAGTCGCTTCGTGCTGACAGGCATTACCTGCCTTGACGCGCGCTCCTGCTTATTAGGAGCGGCTCCCCAATCAACGTCTACTGTCAGAAATTACAGGTTCCTTGCTTTGTCCGACGAGTGGTCTCATCACATTCCTCATAGCTGAACAGCCATCGACATCTAGACGGACGCGACTTTTTTCTCCTGCCGATGCAGCTCGCCGAGGTTTCGATAGCCGCTGCCCGGATGAATCTCCGGCAGTCTCGGCCCTTCGCCAAACAGCTTCTCGCGCAAGGTCCCCGGCGCGTACTCAGTCTTGTAGACACCGCGCTTCTGCAACTCCGGCACCAGCAATTCCACGGCGTCGATGAAGGTTTCGTGGGTCAGTGCGTAGGCCAGGTTGAAGCCGTCGACGTCGGTTTCGTCGACCCATTCCTGCAACAGGTCCGCCACCGTTTCCGGGCTGCCGACGAACAACGGGCCGAAGCCGCCAATGCCGACCCAATCGGCCAGTTCGTTGGGGGTCCAGACTTTGTTCGGATCCGCCGTGGAGAAAGCCTCGACCGCCGACTGAATGGCGTTGGTATGCACGTGTTTGAGCGGTTCGTCCGGTTTGAAGCGGCTGAAATCGATGCCAGTCCAGCCGGAAATCAGCGCCATCGCGCCCTCGTAACTGACCCAGGATTTGTATTCTTCGAACTTGGCTTTGGCCTTGGCGTCGGTCTCGCCGAGGATCACGGTTTGCAGGTTGAAAATCAGGATCTTCGACGGATCGCGCCCGGCCTCGGCGGCGCGGCGGCGGATGTCAGCCACGGTTTTCTTCAGCAGCACTTTCGACGGGGCAGCGACAAAAACGCATTCGGCATGCTCGGCGGCAAACTGCTTGCCCCGACTGGAAGCGCCGGCCTGATAGAGAACCGGCGTGCGCTGCGGCGACGGTTCGCAGAGGTGAATGCCCGGCACCTGGAAGTGTTTCCCGTGGTGGCGGATCTCGTGGATCTTGCTCGGGTCACTGAAGATCCGCCGCTCGCGATCCCGCAAAATCGCACCCTCTTCCCAACTGCCCTCCCAGAGTTTGTAGCAGACCTCCAGGTATTCCTCGGCGAAGTCGTAGCGCGCGTCGTGTTCGGTCTGGGCTTGCTGGCCGATGTTCTTCGCGCCGCTCTCCAGATAAGAGGTGACGATGTTCCAGCCGGCTCGGCCCTTGGTCAGGTGATCGAGGGTCGACAGGCGTCGGGCGAATGGATACGGATGCTCGAAGGACAACGAAGCGGTCAGACCGAAGCCCAGGTGATCGGTGACCAGCGCCATCGGTGGGATCAACTGCAACGGATCGTTGACCGGCACCTGCGCCGCCTGCCGGATGGCTGCTTCGCCATTGCCGTTGTACACGTCGTAGATGCCCAGCACGTCAGCGATGAACAAACCGTCGAACTTGCCGCGCTCGAGGATTTTCGCCAGATCGGTCCAGTACTCCAGATCCTTGTACTGCCAGGAACGATCCCGAGGGTGAGCCCACAGGCCCGGCGACTGGTGACCGACGCAGTTCATGTCGAAGGCGTTGAGACGAATTTCGCGGGGCATCAGATGGCACTCCCGATTGTCAGGAGGCGTTTGAAGGTGTGAATTGAGGCGGTCATGTGAGGCGACTCCGTGGTTTCCGGATGAGGATCCAGAACCCATAGCAGGAGTCATGCCTGAATATATTTTCTTTATTTATCAATAGATTGAGATAACAACCTAAAGCAGTCTGCACGCAAGATGGAGCAAACTGTTTATCCGCTGTCGGCCCTGCAACAGTCAGATCACCACGTTGCGCACGAACCGCGCCGCCACTTCCCCGTCATTGCGATAGGTGTGCGGCTGGTTGCTGGCGAACATGAAAAATTCCCCGGCCGCGATGCGCTGGGGTTGGTCGCCGAGCATCAGCGTCAGGCAGCCCTCGAACACGAAAATCTGCTCGCTCCAGCCTTCGGCGTCCGGTTGCGAGGGATAGACCTCGCCCGGTTGCAGGCACCATTCCCACTGTTCCACCGCGCGAGTGGCGTTGGCTTTGGACAGCAAAACGGCTTTGCTGCCGGGGATGCTGCCGGCCCAGGCGAGTTCGTTGATACGACCGGGATCGCGGTTGTCCGGCGCCTGGATCAGATCGCTGAAGGCCACTTCGAGAGCTTCGGCGACGCGGTCGAGGGTGGTCAGGCTGACGTTCTTTTCGCCAGCCTCGATGGCCACCAGCATCCGCCGGCTGACCCCGGACTTTTCCGCGAGGGCCGTCTGGCTCATGTCGGCGGCATGGCGCAGGCGCCGGACATTCTGGCTGACGTGTTGCAGGACCGAAGCCCGCTGAACGGAATCTTTGTGCACTATATTGCTCACTGGCTGGGGTTGGGCAGTATACTGCGCAACATTTGGCGCATTGTGCGTCTCCTCCTCAAAAGTGCGCAAGGTCATGACGTCAGCCAACTCCCTCCAAACTCCCCTGCGGTTTTCCCGTTTCAGCAAAGCCGAGTGCGTGCTGGTGCTGATCACCATGCTTTGGGGCGGCACTTTTCTGCTGGTGCAGCACGCGATGACCGTCAGCGGTCCGATGTTTTTCGTCGGTCTGCGCTTTGCCGCCGCCGCGAGCATCGTTGCGCTGTTTTCCTGGAAACATCTGCGTGAACTGACCTTGTTCGAACTCAAGGCCGGCGCCTTTATCGGCGTGGCGATCATGCTCGGTTACGGCTTGCAGACCGTTGGTTTGCAGAGCATCCCGAGCAGCCAGTCGGCGTTCATCACCGCGTTGTACGTGCCATTCGTGCCGCTGCTGCAATGGCTGGTTCTCGGTCGGCGCCCGGGTTTGATGCCGAGCATCGGCATCATGCTGGCGTTTACCGGATTGATGCTGCTTTCCGGGCCGTCCGGCGCTTCGCTGAATTTCAGCCCCGGTGAAATCGCCACGCTGATCAGCGCCATTGCGATAGCGGCCGAAATCATCCTGATCAGTAACTATGCCGGGCAGGTCGATGTGCGCCGCGTAACGGTCGTGCAGTTGGCAACGACTTCGGTGCTGTCATTTTTGATGGTGGTACCGACCGGCGAGGCGATTCCGGATTTCTCGTGGCTATTGCTGAGCACCGCATTGGGCTTGGGCGCGATGAGTGCGGCGATTCAGGTAGCGATGAACTGGGCGCAGAAAAGTGTTTCGCCGACCCGCGCGACCTTGATCTACGCCGGTGAGCCGGTGTGGGCCGGGATCGTCGGGCGCATCGCGGGAGAGCGTCTGCCAGCGATTGCATTGGTGGGTGCGGGACTGATCGTGGCGGCGGTGATCGTCAGCGAATTGAAGACCAAAGGCAAAGAGACACAAACGGTCACGGAAGAATTGGAGCACGAGACCGAAGGCTAAACGCGGGTTTTACGGCTACTTTGTAGGATTCAGAGACATCCTCGCGTTTGGCGATCCGGGAGCTGGCACGTATGATGCTTCACAAACTTCCGCAGATTAGAAGCCTATGTCCCTGATAGTTCTACTGCTTCTGCCTTTTCTGGGCAGCTGTCTGGCAGCCGTGCTGCCGCACAACGCACGTAACGCCGAATCCCTGCTGGCAGGTCTGGTCGCACTGATCGGCACTGTCTCGGTCGCGCTGCTGTACCCGCAGATCGCCCACGGCGGCGTGATTCGCGAAGAATTCACATGGCTGCCCAGCCTGGGTCTGAACTTCGTCCTGCGCATGGATGGCTTCGCCTGGCTGTTCTCGATGCTGGTGCTGGGCATCGGCACCCTCGTTTCTTTATATGCCCGTTATTACATGTCGCCGGACGATCCGGTGCCGCGTTTCTTCGCGTTCTTTCTGGCGTTCATGGGCGCCATGCTCGGCCTGGTGATCTCCGGCAACCTGATCCAGATCGTGTTCTTCTGGGAGCTGACCAGCCTCTTCTCGTTCCTGTTGATCGGCTACTGGCACCACCGCCACGACGCGCGCCGCGGCGCCTACATGGCATTGATGGTCACCGGTGCCGGGGGATTGTGCCTGCTGGCGGGGGTCATGATCCTCGGCCATGTCGTCGGCAGCTATGACCTGGACAAGGTCCTGGCCGCCGGCGATCTGATTCGCGCACATGCCCTCTACCCCATCCTGCTTCCCCTCATTCTTATCGGCGCCCTCAGCAAAAGCGCCCAGTTCCCCTTCCACTTCTGGCTGCCGCACGCAATGGCGGCGCCCACACCGGTTTCGGCGTACCTGCACTCGGCGACCATGGTCAAGGCCGGGGTTTTCCTGCTGGCCCGGCTGTGGCCGTCGCTGTCCGGCAGCGAAGAATGGTTCTACATCGTCAGCGGCGCCGGCGCCGCCACGCTGTTGCTCGGCGCGTACTGCGCGATGTTCCAGAACGACCTCAAGGGACTGCTGGCCTACTCGACCATCAGCCATCTCGGTCTGATCACGCTGCTGCTGGGCCTGAACAGTCCGCTGGCTGCCGTCGCGGCGGTGTTCCACATTCTCAACCACGCGACCTTCAAGGCTTCGCTGTTCATGGCCGCCGGGATCATCGACCACGAAAGCGGCACCCGCGACATCCGCAAGCTCAACGGCCTGTTCAAACTGATTCCGTTCACCGCCACTCTGGCGATGGTCGCCAGTGCGTCCATGGCCGGCGTACCGCTGCTCAACGGTTTCCTGTCGAAAGAAATGTTCTTCGCCGAAACCGTATTCATCAACGCCACCGCTTGGGTGGAAGCCGCATTGCCAATCGTGGCAACCATCGCCGGCACGTTCAGCGTGGCGTACTCGCTGCGCTTCACCGTCGACGTGTTCTTCGGCCCGACTGCCACCGACCTGCCGCACACCCCGCACGAACCGCCGCGCTGGATGCGTGCGCCGGTCGAGTTGCTGGTCTTCACCTGTTTGCTGGTGGGGATTTTCCCGGCCCAGGTTGTAGGCCCGTTGCTGGCCGCTGCCGCATTGCCGGTGGTGGGTGGCGTGCTGCCGGAATACAGCCTGGCGATCTGGCACGGCCTCAATGCACCGATGATCATGAGCCTGATCGCCATGTCAGGCGGCATCGTGGTCTATCTGCTGCTGCGCAATCAGCTAAAGCGCGGTCGTTTCAAATTCCCGCCACTGGTGGGCCGTTTCAACGGCAAGCGCCTGTTCGAGCGCAGTCTGGTAGCGATGATGCGTCTGGCCCGACGGCTGGAGCGGCGGATCGGCACCAAGCGTCTGCAAACCCAGCTGTTCCTGATGGTATTGGCAGCGGTGCTGGCCGGCCTGATCCCGATGCTGCACAGCAGCCTGAGCTGGGGCGACCGGCCGAAGATCCCGGGCTCGATCGTGTTCGTGACCCTGTGGCTGCTGGCAATCGCCTGCGCCCTCGGCGCCGCGTGGCAAGCCAAGTATCACCGTCTCGCCGCCCTGACCATGGTCAGCGTCTGCGGGCTGATGACCTGCGTAACCTTCGTCTGGTTCTCGGCGCCGGATCTGGCCCTGACGCAACTGGTGGTCGAAGTGGTGACCACGGTGCTGATCCTGCTCGGCCTGCGCTGGCTGCCACGACGGATCGAAGAGGTTTCGCCGCTGCCAAGCAGCCTGCGCAAGGCGCGGGTACGGCGTCTGCGCGACTTGCTGCTGTCGATCGCCGTCGGTGGCGGCATGGCGCTGCTGTCCTACGCGATGCTGACCCGGCAGACGCCGAACGACATTTCCTCGTTCTACCTGAGCCGTGCCCTGCCCGAGGGCGGCGGCAGCAACGTGGTCAACGTGATGCTGGTGGATTTCCGTGGTTTCGACACCCTTGGCGAAATCACCGTTCTGGCCGCCGTGGCGCTGACCGTGTTCGCCCTGCTGCGTCGCTTCCGCCCACCGAAAGAAAGCCTGCAACTGCCGGCCCAGCAGCGCTTGCTCGCCCCCGACGTGGTCACCGATCTGGTCAACCCGCGCTCGGCCAGCGACACCGCGCTCGGTTTCATGATGGTGCCGGCGGTGCTGGTGCGCCTGCTGCTGCCGATTGCGCTGGTGGTGTCGTTCTATCTGTTCATGCGCGGGCACAACCAGCCAGGTGGCGGCTTCGTCGCCGGTCTGGTGATGTCGGTGGCGTTCATCCTGCAATACATGGTCGCCGGCACCCAGTGGGTCGAGGCGCAAATGAGCCTGCGACCGCTGCGCTGGATGGGCACCGGCCTGCTGTTCGCCACCGTCACCGGCCTCGGGGCGATGGCGGTAGGCTATCCGTTCCTCACCACCCACACCTGGCATTTCAGCTTGCCACTGCTGGGTGACATCCATATCGCCAGCGCGCTGTTCTTCGATATCGGCGTGTACGCCGTGGTGGTCGGCTCGACCTTGCTGATCCTCACCGCCCTCGCCCACCAATCGGTCCGGGGCCACAAAACCGCTGCCGCAAAAGGAGCCGTCTGATGGAAGAAGTCATCGCAATCGCCATCGGCGTCCTCGCCGCGTCCGGGGTCTGGCTGATCCTGCGGCCACGGACCTTCCAGGTGGTGATGGGCCTGTGCCTGCTGTCCTACGGCGTCAATCTGTTCATCTTCAGCATGGGCAGCCTGTTCATCGGCAAGGAGCCGATCATCAAGGACGGCGTGCCGCAGGATCTGCTCAATTACACCGACCCGCTGCCACAGGCGCTGGTGCTGACGGCCATCGTCATCAGCTTCGCCATGACCGCATTGTTCCTGGTGGTGCTGCTGGCCTCACGGGGCCTGACCGGCACCGACCACGTTGACGGAAGGGAGCCCAAGGAATGACGGCGATGACTCACCTGATCGCCGCACCGATCCTGCTGCCGCTGCTGACTGCCGCCATCATGCTGATGCTCGGCGAGAAACACCGACCGCTAAAGGCGAAAATCAACCTGTTCTCCAGCCTCCTGGGCCTCGGCATCTCGGTGATGCTGCTGCAATGGACCCAGACCACCGGCGTGCCCGGATCCATCGGCGTCTACCTGCCGGGCAACTGGCAGGTACCGTTCGGCATCGTGCTGGTGGTCGATCGTCTGTCGGCGCTGATGCTGGTGCTGACCGGAATCATCGGCGTCAGCGCCCTGCTGTTCGCCATGGCCCGCTGGGACGGCGCCGGGTCGAGCTTCCACGCGTTGTTCCAGATTCAGTTGATGGGCCTTTACGGCGCATTCCTGACGGCGGACCTATTCAACCTGTTCGTATTCTTCGAGGTGCTGCTCGCTGCATCCTACGGCCTGTTGCTTCATGGTTCGGGTCGGGCGCGGGTGTCGTCGGGGCTGCATTACATTTCGATCAACCTGCTGGCGTCGTCGCTGTTCCTGATCGGCGCGGCGTTGATCTACGGTGTGACCGGCACCCTGAACATGGCAGATCTGGCCCTGAAGATCCCGCTGGTGCCGGAAGCAGACCGTGGCCTGCTGCACGCCGGCGCGGGGATTCTGGCCGTGGCGTTCCTGGCCAAGGCCGGCATGTGGCCGCTGAATTTCTGGCTGGTGCCGGCCTACTCGTCGGCCAGCGCGCCGGTGGCGGCGATGTTCGCGATCATGACCAAGGTCGGCGTCTACACTCTTTTACGTCTGTGGACGCTGCTGTTCTCGGGCCAGGCCGGTGCTTCGGCGTATTTTGGCGGCGACTGGCTGATCTACGGCGGCATGGCCACCATGGCCGGCGCAGGCGTGGCGATCATTGCCGCGCAACGTCTGGAACGCATGGCCAGCCTGAGCATTCTGGTGTCCGCGGGGATTCTGCTGTCGGCCGTGGGTTTCGCCCAGCCGAACCTGATCGGCGCCGCGCTGTTCTATCTGGTCAGCTCGACCCTGGCGTTGAGCGCGCTGTTCCTGCTCGCCGAGTTGATCGAGCGTTCGCGCACCGCCATCGAAGTGCCGCTGGAAGACGAAAACGAACTGCTACCGCGTCCGCAGGAGTGGCAGCGTCCGGTCAAGGGCATCAACCTCGACGACGAGCAGAAAGCCGTGGTCGGTCAGGTGATTCCATGGACCATGGCGTTCCTCGGTCTGAGCTTCATTGCCTGCGCGCTGCTGATCATTGGCATGCCACCACTGTCCGGTTTCATCGGCAAGCTGAGCCTGATCGGCGCCCTGCTCAATCCACTGGGCCTCGGCGCCGGCGAACCGATCTCGAATGCCGCCTGGGCGTTGCTGGCCTTGCTGATCCTTACCGGCCTCGGCTCGTTGATGGCGTTCTCGCGCCTGGGGATCCAGCGCTTCTGGTCGCCAGAGGAGCGACCATCGCCGCTGCTGCGCAAACTGGAATGCACGCCGATTTTCCTGCTGCTCGGCCTGAGCATCGCGCTGACCTTCAAGGCTGAACCGCTGCTGCGTTACACCCAGGCAGCGGCAGATGCCCTGAACAATCCGCAGCAATACGTGATGGCGGTGCTCGGCACCCGCGCCGTGCCCAGCCCGGAAGCCAAGGCTGCGCAGCTGGAGGTGCAACCATGAAGCGCCTGTTTCCTGCTCCGTGGTTGTCGCTTGCGCTGTGGTTGCTGTGGCTGGTGCTGAACCTGTCGGTCAGCCCGGGCAACCTGCTGCTGGGTGCCGTACTCGGTTTCTGTGCCCCGCTGATGATGCGCAAACTGCGTCCGCAACGGATTCACATCCGCCGCCCGGGCACGATCCTGCGATTGTTTCTGCTGGTCGGGCGTGACGTGATCGTCTCGAACCTGCAGGTGGCCTGGGGCGTACTCAACGCCGGGCGCCGCCCGCTTCGTTCACGCTTCATCAAGGTGCCGCTGGACCTTCGCGATGCCAACGGTCTGGCGGCGCTGTCGATGATCTGTACGGTCGTGCCCGGCACGGTGTGGTCGGAGCTGGCGCTGGATCGCAGCATTCTGTTGCTGCACGTCTGGGATCTGGATGACGAGGCGCAGTTCATCCAGCACTTCAAGGTCACTTACGAGCGGCCGTTGATGGAGATTTTCGAATGAGCCCGCTGCTGTCGAACGCGATTCTGCTGACGCTGTTCCTGTTTTCCCTGGCCATGGTCCTCACGCTGGTGCGCCTGTTCAAAGGCCCGTCGGCGCAGGACCGGGTACTGGCGCTGGATTACCTGTACATCGTCGCCATGCTGATGATGCTGACCCTGGGGATTCGCTACTCCAGTGACACCTACTTCGAAGCGGCGCTGCTGATCGCACTGTTCGGCTTCGTCGGCTCGTTTGCCCTGGCGAAATTCCTCCTGCGTGGCGAGGTGATCGAATGAACGCTGAACTGTCTCTCTGGGTGGAAATCCCGGTGGCGATCCTGCTGGTACTCAGCGGCGTGTTCGCCCTGATCGGCGCGACCGGCCTGCTTCGGATGAAGGATTACTTCCAGCGCATGCACCCGCCGGCACTGGCCTCGACCCTCGGCGCGTGGTGCGTGGCACTGGCGTCGATCATCTGTTTTTCCGCGCTCAAGTCCGGGCCGGTGCTACACGCATGGCTGATCCCGATTCTGCTGTCGATCACCGTGCCGGTGACCACCTTGCTCTTGGCGCGGGCAGCGTTGTTCCGCAAGCGTATGGCTGGGGATGATGTGCCGGCCGAGGTCAGCAGCCGGCGTACTGAAACTGGCAGCTAGATCCAGGCGACAGCCAACAGCCCGGCTCCCAATATCAGACACAGCGGTGAGTAAACCCAAGTGTCGAGCCGGGCGAACCGCGATCCCTTCACTTCCTTGAAAAACCCCACCAGCTCCGAATCGCCGATCGCCCGCGCAAACATAAGCAGCGCAATCGCGCTGATCACCCATTGCAGCGCCCAGTGATGCACGGCGGGCAGCCACCACCCCACTCGCATACACACCAGTGCGGCAATCAGTAGCAGGGCTGCCGCCACCACCAGCGTGATCCAGCCTGACGGCTTGAACGCCGGCCTGAGCGTCAGCCCGCCGTTGTCCACCGGAACCTGCGGCACCACCGCCACAGCCGCCCACTGTCCACCCATCGCCCAGTACACATGCATCAGGCTGATCACCGCAAAAATCGTCACCAGCCATTGAGCCAACACAAAGGTCATGGTCGAGAATCCTTTCAAGGGATTTGAACAAAACATCCTAGTCGGCATTTTTCCATGTGCACGACCGGTCGGCGGTGCGGTAAAGTGCCGCCCCATGAAATTCACCCGTACCGATCGCTCACTGCTGGCCTGGATGCTCTATTGCTGCGTCCTGTTCAACGTGTTCGCCTGCAGCATCGGTCACGGACAAATGGTCGGCATGCAGCTCAACGGTATCGGCGGCCAGTTCTGCGCCGTCGACCCGAGCACCCAGGCTCCGCTCGCGTCGAATCCCGCCGAAGAAAAACTGCCGACCCTGGCCAAGGCCTTCAGTTGTCCGCTCTGCTCCACCGGCGGCATGGGCCCGGCGTTCAACTCCAGTCTGACCCTGGCGATCCTGCCGGAACAACACAGCCCGCCGCTGCCGGTCATCGTCAGCGCCGACCTCCCTGCCCGCTTCATCTGGCCTTCGGCCAACCCTCGCGCCCCGCCGCTCGCCTGAGTGTCCTTGCCTTTTTGATTTGTCAGCCCACTGCGCCAACGCGCGGCGTTCGCCTGTGCGCTGACTCCTAGACAAGCATTCAGGATTCAATCGATGAAACAACTTACCTTGCTGGCGAGCCTGTGCGGCTGCCTGTCCGTCAACGTCTGGGCGCAATCCACCGTGGATCTGGCGCCGATCACCATTGACGGCGAATCCGGTGCCGAGCCTGGCCTGAGCCTTGACCAGTCCAGCGGCATGGCCTCGCGCCTCGGCCTCAGCGTGCGCGACACCCCGGCTTCGGTGGCCATCGCCAACCGCAACGACATCGAACGTCACGGCTCGCAAAACTTTCAGGACGCGGCCAACACCTTGCCGGGGGTGAACGCCAGTGCGCCGCCGGGCTTTGGCGGATTCGTCTCCTATCGCGGTTTCACCAGCAGCCAGATCACCCAGATGTTCAACGGTGTAAACGTTTCCGGCGGACTGGCGCGGCCCGTGGATTCGTGGATTTATGACCGGGTGGAACTGGTCGGCGGCCCGTCATCGCTGATCAACGGCGCCGGCTCGGTCGGTGGCTCGCTGAACTACGTGACCAAACTGGCCACCCGCGACGAGCAAGCGATCGAAGGCCGAGTCAGTTATGGCACCTACGACACCACCGAAACCGCGTTCGGCCTCAACCACGCGCTGACCGACCCCGGCGCCGACGTGCAGCATTACGCGCGTCTCGACGTCAGTCACAACACCAGCAACGGCTACATCGACCGCCAGGAACGCGATGCCTGGAGTGTGGCGTTCTCTTTGCTCAGCGACCTGACGCCAAACCTGTCGCACACCCTGGCCCTGGAATATCAGGATGAACACGAAGACAGCCCGTACTGGGGCACACCGGTGCTCAACCCCAAGGCCGGCGAGTTGAAGATCGACAAGCACAACCGCTTCAACAACTACAACGTCGAGGACGGCCGCTACGAGCAGCGGACGATCTGGGTGCGCTCGATCATCGACTACCGGATCAACGACAGCACCACCCTGCGCAACACCCTCTATCACCTCGACAGCCAGCGCGATTACCGCAACCTGGAAACCTATCAATACAACGCCGACAACAGTGCGGTGAACCGCTCCACTGCGTATCAGGTTCGACACCAGGGCGAGCAGAATGGCAACCAGTTCGAACTGCGCCACGACAACACCCTGTTCGGCCTCGACACCACCTGGTCCGGCGGTTTCGAGTACAAGGTCAATCAGACCACCAACTCGCCGCTGAACGTCAAAGGCGCCAGCACGGTGAACCCGAACAACTACCGACCGGGGCATTTCTATGACATCCCCGGAACGATGCCGGGTTTTGTCAGCGACAAGACCAACGAAGTCACCACCAAAGCGCTGTTTGCCGAAAACCGCCTGGCACTGACCGACAAGCTTTCGTTGCTCACCGGCCTGCGCTACGACGACATCGACCTCGACGTGACCAACCATCGCACGGTGACCGCGAGCAACCCGCGCCATCTCAAACGCAGCTGGGAGCCGGTCACCGGGCGCGTCGGCCTGACGTATCAGTTCATTCCGTCAGCCAATGTGTACGTGCAATACAGCACCGCCGCCGAGCAGCCCAATGGCACCCAGGACTTCGATGTCTCGACCGGCAAGCAATGGGAAATCGGCAGCAAGTTTGACTATCTGAACGGGCGCGGCTCGGCGACGGTGGCCGCCTACACCATTGAGCGCAAGGACTTCGCGGTGACGGATCCACTGGATCCGACCAGCAGCATTCCGGTCGGCCAGCAGACTTCGAAGGGCATCGAGATTGCCAGCTCGTTGCGGATCACCGACAAGTTGCTGGCCGAAGGCAACTTCGCCTGGGTCGATGCGCAATACGACGAGTTCAACGAGAAAAACGCCGCCGGTGTGGTGGTTTCCCGCAAGGGCAACACACCGACCAACGTGCCGGACCGGGTCGGCAATCTGTGGCTGACCTACGATTTCTCGCCGCAATGGCAAGGTGGGGTCGATGCTCGGTATGTGGCATCGGTGTTCGCCGACACGGCCAACACCATGACCGTGCCGTCGTACACACTATTTGGCAGCTTCCTCAGCTACAAGGTGGATTCGCACACCACCGTGACCGGGCGGGTGCGCAACCTGACGAATGAGGTGTACGCCGAGTTCGCCCATGTGTCGCCGGCGTATTACCTCGGTACACCGCGCACATTCGAGCTGGCTGTGCAGACGCGGTTCTGATTCAACTCGGCGAGGGCCTGGCGCCCTCGCCACATCGCTACAGACCTGCCTGAACCTTCTGCGCCACATCCTTCGGCAACCATCCCTGCCACACATCCGGATGCGCCTTCATGAACGCCACCGCTGCGTCACGAGGCGCCGTGTGTTTCTCGCTCATCTCGGCCAGCGCCTTGTTCAGGTCATCAATCGGAAAATCGACCTTGCTGAAGAACTCGGCAATCTGCGGATACTGCTTCTGGAACGGTGTGGACACCCCGATCGACAGCTTCGAGGCCAGTGAACGGGTCGGTTTCGGATTGGGATTATCGGCGTCGGTCAGGGTCTTCCAGGCCTCGGCATCGAACGGCGGTTCTTCCAGTTGAACCAGTTTGAACTTGCCGAGCAAAGGCGTCGGCGACCAATAATAGAACAGCACCGGCTTACCCCGACGGATCGATGAACTGATCTCGGCATCGAGTGCCGCACCGGAACCGCTGCGGAAATTGACGAAATCGTCCTGCAAGCCATAAGCCGTGAGCTTCTGCTTGTTCACCACCTCCGACGTCCAGCCGATCGGGCTGTTGAGGAACCGGCCCTTGCTCGGGGTTTCCGGATCCTTGAACACGTCCTTGTACTTCTTCAGATCGCTGACACTGCGCAGGTCTGGCGCCAGTGGCTTGATGCCCTTCGCCGGGTCGCCCTTGATCACGTATTCCGGCACCCACCAGCCTTCGGTGGCGCCTTTGACCGTGTCGCCCAGGCTGGCGACCTTGCCTTCGGCCTCGGCCTTGACCCATACCGGGCTGCGTCCGGCCCACTCTTCGCCGATGACCTGAATGTCATTGTTGGCCAGCGCGGTCTCAAGGGTGATGGTGGTTCCCGGCAAGGTGTCGGTCGGCAGGCCGTAGCCCTTCTCGACGATGATGCGCAGGACATCGGTGATCAGGCTGCCGCTTTCCCAGTTCAGGTCGGCAAAGTGGATCGGCGCCTGTGCCACGCTCACCGCAGGCACCGCCGTCATCAAGCCGAAGGTGGTCAGGCCAGCGGCCAGCAACCGTCGAAATCCGTTCATGCTTTTGCACCTCGTGCTGTTCACAGCAATAGCAGGATGGCCTGACAGAAGACCGCAAGCCTCTGAATACTCAGTCAACTGACTGTAGACGAGGTTCCTGCTTTTTCAGGGGCATGACACGGACAAGGCTACTTTTCAGAAATTTCCTGCAGGCTCTTCAGCTCGCGTCTGACCATGCTGGCGTATTCCGCAGGCTGCAGGGCATAGATCTGCGAGGCGACCCAACCCAGCCAGGCGCCCTGCAATTCAGCCTTTGCCGTGAACAATCGACGTGCTTCTTCGCGGGCGCTGTCGAGGTTCTGCAAATGGAAATCGGCGCGGCTCACTCGCTGGCCTTGAACGTCACCAGTTCGCCCTTGCGCCACTTGGCGGCTTTGGCGGTGACGGCTTTCAGGGTTTTGGTCAGGCCTTCCTGCAGTTGTTCATTGGCGGCGAACACGGTAACCGCGCTGTGGCCTTCCTTGAACACGATGGCATGGCCGTCGGCCGTGGTGACAAACGCGTAGTCGCCCAGACCGTAGACCGTCATTTTGATTTCGCGAAAACGGATGTCCATCTTGCCGCCTTCACGGCTCGGCAGCACCGACGCGCTGAAATGATCGCCGACCTTGAGTTTGAGGCCAGGTTTGTCATCGACCACCAATGCGCTTTCGGTGTCGATCTCGGCAACGTAAATGCCTTCGGCGTTCTGCTCGGTGATGTAAACAAAACGCGATTGAAACTGCTTGACCAGCTTTGCCCGCAAATCACCCAGCACGAACAAAGCATGCATATCGAGGTTACTGACTGCCAAAGAAACATCCCCACACTTGAAAAGAGTGCCGTACGCGAAAAGCGCGCACGGCAGAAAAAGTCGGCCAGGCCGAAGGTGTTGCGCGATGACTCGAATATACGCCTGAGCGAGCGAAGTGCTCATTCAACGCGAGTTGCACAAGACTACTGGAATGCCACTCGCGAAACCTGCAAAGACGTTCTCCAAATGTTGAAGGAAAACGCGTCACGGCCGGCCAGAGAAAACTGACTACGAACTTTAGGGAAAAAACTCACCAAGAAAATCACTTTTCCGACATATCGCACGCAAAAAATTGCTTTAGATAGCGCCATGCCGTCAACAGGTGTTGGCGATTCTAGAGCAGCGATGCTGTTCGCGACTACCCGCAACACCCTGTAAATGCGGGTCAATCCATGAAAAGGACTTCATATGTGCACTATGACGCATTTTGCCGTGACTCACGAACCCGCCTTTGCCTTGAACGCTCCAGTGTTCGAGACAGCTCCTACAATCGAGTCTTGCGGTCAGGCACCTTTGTTTCAGGTGATCCCGGCGGGCAACGGCTTTTTCCATATCAGGGAAAAGTCGACGGGTCTTGTCAGAGGTTTCCGCGAGAATCACAACGCCGCCTGCGCCCTCGCCCGTTCACTGGAATCGCGAATCGAACTCCTGGCCAGCGAGCACCTCAGATAAAGAGAGTGACAGACCCCGCCATCCTTCAAGGAGCACACCATGGAACTGCCTGCTTACAACCTGACAACCCTGTTCGATCAATTAGGGCTGCCTTCGGAGGAAACGGCGATCGACGACTTCATCGAAGCCCATCCGCTGGAAGCCGGTACCAAACTGATCGACGCCGAATTCTGGAGCCCGCAGCAGGCGCAATTGCTCAAGGAATGGCTGCGTGCTGATGGTGAAGAAGCGGTGATGGTCGATGAACTTAACGTGCGCCTGCACCGGGGCAAATGATTTCAATCAGTGCAGGCTGTCTCCGGCTCCGGCGCCCAATTGCGCGAGCCACGCCGCCCTGCACTCCTCGGCTTCGTCGCGACTGGCAAAAGCGGTGCCGCGCTGCTCGCCATTGAGCAGCACCACCCAGCAGACACTTTGCCCCATCGCGCGCAGCCCGGCGGGAACACCGCTGCCGATCATCACCGCGACATCGACTCTGCATTGCATGCTGACCTCCCAACTTCATTAGCAACCTAACTATGTAGGCATGTTAATGATCTGGATCAAGAGGAAACAGCGACGCCGCTGCACAGCTTAATTGCAGTTCCGGCAACAATGCCTCAGCGCGGATTTTCGGGTTTGTAGCCCAGACGCAACCCGCCCCAATGCCGGCCCTTGATCATGATCGGCACCGACAAATCATGCATCAGCTCGCCGGTATCGCGGGTGTAAGTCTGCAACAACACCGGTTGCTGATGGCTGCCGCAGCGGATGCCGGTGCGGTCGGCGAATTTGCGTTTGGTGCGATTGTTGACGGTGTCGACCTGTGCATCCCCGGTCAGCGGCTGGCTGAACGCCTGATTGTGGGTCGGCACATAACCCTGCTGCGTACAGGCGATGGCAAACACCAGACCTTCGTGGCGCGGCAACAATGGTTCCTGAATGGCCGGCAGCACCTGATCGGTGTAGCGATCGAAACGGGTCTGGAACTTCGCGGGTTGTGTATCGGGAATCGGCTGATACTGGCGGTCGAACAGGTCTTCAAGGCTGATACGCCCTTGCTCCACATCGGCCTCGAACCGCGCGGCAATCTGACTGGCCCCTTCGCGGGCGAGGTCGTAGATGCGCTGGTGATAGTCATCCAGCCCGACTTCAGCCAGACGTTCGCTGATGGTTTCTGCCTGCCCTTCCATCTGCACGGCCGCCTCGGCCAGGCGCCGGGTCTGTTGGTCGCTGATCGCCAGATCGCTGCGCATCTGCTCGATGGCGGTGAACAGGCTGTCGAGCTGTTCACGATTGGTTTCTGCGCCTCGAGCGATTTCGCCGACCTGGGTTTCCACCCCGGCCGCCAGTCGCGCGATATTTTCCAGGTGCTGACCGGTGTGTTCGACCTGCTCGACACCCGTGTGCAAATCGCCGGAGAGCTGACGAATCTGCTCCACCACCTGCGCCGTGCGTTGCTGGATGTCGGCGACCATCTCGCCCACTTCGCCGGTGGCTGTCGCGGTTCGGGCCGCCAGACCGCGCACTTCATCCGCCACCACCGCAAAACCGCGACCGTGCTCACCGGCCCGGGCCGCTTCGATGGCGGCGTTCAATGCAAGGAGGTTGGTCTGGCTGGCGATGGATTGAATCACCAGCGTCACGCGCTGAATGTCATCACTGCGCTGGCTCAAGGCTTCGATCAGTTCGCGGCTGGCACTGGCGCGCTGGCTGAGCTGATGCATGCGCGAGATCGAATCCACCAGTTCGGTGCGCCCCGCTGCGCTGCTGTGATGGGCTTCGCTGGCAGCGCCCAATGCCTCGCGGCTGAGCTGCGAAGTGGCCTGCTCAGTGGCGATCATGACTTCAGCGTTGTTGACGATCTGCGCGGCGGCGTCGAGTTGCGATTGCAGCTTGCCGGCCAATTCCTTGACGGAAAATGCCACGCCAGCGGCTGACAGCGCGTTATGACTGGTGGTGTAGGAAAGATCGCGAGTCAGCTCGGACATCGCGCTGCTGCTGTCGACAGGTTGCGCATCGGGGACGGCCCGAGAACGCAGGCGCGGCAGCCAGATAATCAGCACCGCCAGCGGCATGCCGACGTACAAGGGCCATTCGCCCAGGCTCATCCCGGCCAGCAACAGCATCAGGGCGATGCTTTGCAGGGTCGGCGTCAGCCAGCGATTCTTCGGCAAAACAACTGGTGCAGGCAGAGCCGCAACCAGAGATCCATCTCTCGTCATTTCGTTACCCCACGCTTGTTCTCATTGTTGTGACTGCATTAAACGCCACTACAACGCCATTATCCATGGTCCGTTAGTCGTGGGTCTGTGGCAGGTCAATGGAATCGTGCGGGGACTTTCCGGCAGACGAGAAAAAGCAAAGATCGCAGCCTTTTGCAGTTCCCGGGGGAGCTGCAAAAGGCTGCGATCTTTTCGCGACGACCCGCATTGAAGGGGTCGCCTCAGGAATCAGGCCTGACGCTGATGCTTGTCGATCTGCTCGTGACGCTCTTGAGCTTCGATGCAGTACTTGGTGGTCGGGCTGATCAGCAGGCGTTTCAGGCCGATCGGCTCGCCGCTGTCGTCGCACCAGCCAAAGCTGTCTTCCTTGATACGCTCAAGGGCCTGCTCGAGTTGCGGCAGCATGCGCTGGTCGCGATCGATCGCGTTTACCAGCCAGGTGCGCTCTTCTTCCACCGATGCGGCGTCCGCCGGGTCAGCCGGGGTGTCCAGGCTTTCGATGGCAATACGGTTCTGCTCAATGCGCTCATGGGTTTCGACTTTCATGTTCTGCAACAGCTCGCTGAAGAAAGCGTGTTGCTCGGCATTCATGTAGTCATCTGCCGGCATGGCCAGCAACTTGTCCTTTGTCATTGATATCTCTATAAAAAAACGTGCATTAAGGCGAATTAGGGAGCGTTCCGGCGAACCGCCTGCGGTCATCGGAAAGGCATCGTTTATTGCAAACGCCACCCGGCACTCAATTTACGAAGGGGCGGCAGTCTAAGGCCCGTTTGAGGCCTCAGCAACTGTAAATACCGGGAATTTGTCCGACAAGGCCCGGAAACTGCTCTGACACAGGCTTCACAGCGCTCATCGGAGTGCGTTTATAGCAAGAAATTCAGTCGAGCGGCTGTATATAGAAGACAAACGTCGGACGAGCGGCGCTTTGTCGCATTTTCTGACGGCAGAATCCCCAAATTTGTACGCGCCAACCAATGCCTCGCACGGGCTGGCGTTGTGCATGAGCAGAAACTCAAGGTTGGCGAATCTGTGGCTGCGGTAGACTTTCCTCCAATAAATCGCGAACGGACTTGGGAAGGAGTTTCGGGTCTACATTTTCCTTGATCAACACCACGACTCTGTCGTTCGATGGTTCCAGTTCTCCGAGGTTCTGTGCAGTTACTGGAGGTGGAAGCAACGACTCAATGCTGTAGTTGATACCCCGGTACCCGATAGCAACCGGCCGAGCAAATGCCTGACGCAAGGTCACACCCAACGCGGAGGACCTGACTACCGACCCCGTAACGCCCGGCAAATCAGGAGCAACTTTGTTCACCCGGTCACGCAGTTGAGAATTGACCTGCTCCAACTCAGCTTCCAACTCGTCGATTCTGGCTTGACTGGTTGTCGACACTGCCGCGGCTGCGGTTTTTACCTCAGGCTGGGGCTTATCAGACTTTTGAGGGTCAGCCGGTTTGGTTTCCTTGTCTTCTTGAGTTTGAACCTTGCCTTCAGCACCAGCACCAGCACCAGCACCAGCATTTGGCTCCTTGCGGAGTTTGAGCAACTGCGCTTCGATGCTTTTCTTCTTGTCACTCAGATCAACCATCGCCATGGTCAATGCCGAGAACGTGGCACTCATGCCCTCCTCAGAAGAAACACTCACATCAATGGCTCGGGCCAGGTATACGTCCGTGATCAAAACCAATACCGACTGCGCCCCCTCAGAACCTCTTCCGCTCGTACTTAATGCCTGCGCGGCCTCCTTTAACATTTGACGATCCTTTATGGTGTAACGCGTCGGCGCCACCTCGTTGAACCGGCGTCGTGCCTCCAGATAGCTCACACCATAGGTCTCCGCCGCCGGAACCGAGTAGGACACGCTGTATTGTGATCGACGTCCCAACCCGATAAGCGCACCGATAGCATTGCTGGTGACATTGACGCCAACATCACTTTCAGCCAGTGAAGCAAAGGTAAATCCTGGGAAAGCTACCAAGCTATTTATCACCCGGTCACGAACCTTCAATGGTAAAACCTTTCTGGTCTGGACAGTACCAATGCCCGTGCCATCATCGTAGGTATCCGAAGACTCGAAGGTCACTGTTGGTGCAGACCGGTACAACTCCTCACTCAGATCGATGTGATCGACGCGGATCGATCCCAACACATAATCGGCAGTCTTGCTTTTCTGGCCTTTCCCAACAGAACGCGCAACAAAAACATCACCGACCTCAAACTGTGCCCGAGGTGGGTATATCGCCTGAATGCCTAATTGCTCTGTATTGGTTGCCCAGTTTTCGGCGACCACGCCGGGAGTCGGTCTCGAGCCACATCCTGTTAATGCGCCCGCCCCTACCAGACACCAAATTAAATAACTGTGCTTGTACATGCTTTAACCCTCCCTTGAGTTTCCATAGCACGCCTTTGCGCATCGATCGCGCGCAGGTCGGCGCCTCAACGATCGAGGGGTCATGGACTACAAGGGAGTAATACAAACGAGTACTGAGTCAGAGGGCCTGAACTCGCTTAACTTTTCCATCCCTGGTCGGTGCTGGCACTTTGACTATAGATCCGGCACAAACCTCCGCAAGGGCCGTCCCGGCCTTTATTTTCGGGTGTTTCATCGGTGATACGCTCAGCAACGACCGTCGACCCGTTGTCACGAGGTAGTCAGCCCACAGACTTTGCCGCTACATTCGTCACCCACATCACCAGATCGTCGCCTCCAGGGAAGTGCACATGAAACTGATCGGAATGCTCGACTCACCCTATGTCCGCCGCGTGGCGATCTCCGCCAAGTGCCTGGGTATTGAACTGGAACACGACCCAGTGTCGGTGTTTCGCCACTTCGAACGTTTCCAGCAGATCAACCCGGTGGTCAAGGCGCCGACCCTGGTGTTCGATGACGGCGAAGTACTGATCGACTCGACCCTGATCCTCGACTACCTCGAAGCCCTGTCCGGCAAAACCCTGCTGCCCACCGACCTGCCGCAACGGGTCAAAGCCCTGCGCCTGATCGGCCTCGGCCTCGCCGCCTGCGAAAAAGCCGTGCAGCTCTACTACGAACGCAACCTGCGCCCGACCGACATCCAGTACCAGCCGTGGGTCGAACGCGTCGAAGGCCAACTCGCCGCCGCCTTCACCGCCCTCGAACACGAACTCGAAAAACACCCGCTGCCCACCGACGGCCCCCTCCAACAGGACGGCATCACCCTCGCCGTCGCCTGGAGCTTCACCGGCCTCGTCGTCCCCGACCAGATCGACGCGGATCGCTTCCCGCGCATCGCCCAATACACCGCGTACGCCGAAAGCACCCAGGCGTTCATCAGCACCCCGATGACCTGACCATGAGCACCACCGAAACCGCCGCCCCGGCCCTCAAAGAAATCTTCAACGCCGAACGCCTGCAACACATCGCCACAGAAATGAGCGCCGTGTACCCGGCATTCAAGGCCAAGGCCTTTCTCAAGCACGCCAACGACGGCCTCGCCGACCTCTCCGTCATGCAACGCATGGCCCGCGTCAGCGAAAGCCTGCATCACGTGCTCCCGCTGGATTACGCAGATTCCCTCGCTGTCCTGTGCGAACTCGCCCCCCGCCTGAACAGCGGCTTCGTCAGCATGTGCCTGCCGCACTACGTCGCGAGCTACGGCGCGCACGCGTTCGATACATCGATGGAAGCCCTGAAGTACTTCACCACCTTCGGTTCCTCCGAATTCGCCATCCGCCACTTCCTGCGCAGCGACCTGGAACGGTCGCTGGAACTGATGCACGACTGGACGCGAGACGAAAACCACCACGTCCGAAGACTCGCCAGCGAAGGCAGCCGCCCTCGCCTGCCGTGGTCCTTTCGACTGGAACCGGTGCAGGCTGATCCGCTGTTGGCTGCGGGGATTCTTGATCGGTTGAAGGCGGATGAGAGTTTGTACGTGCGTAAGTCCGTGGCGAATCATTTGAATGACGTGACGAAAGAACATCCTGAGTGGGTGCTGGATACGGTTGAGGGGTGGTCGCTGGACAACAAACACACGGCGTGGATTGCCAAACATGCTTTGCGGAGTTTGATCAAACAGGGGAATTCTCGAGCGCTCACTGTTATTGGCGCGGGGGCGAAGGCTGAGGTTGAATTGCTGGATGTGAAGGTGGAGCCGGCGGTTGTTCGGCTTGGGGAGACGATTACCTTGTCGTTTACGGTGCGGTCGTTGGTGCCGGTGGAGCAGCGGTTGGTGATTGATTATGCGATTGATTATGTGAAGGCGAATGGCGGGACTTCGGCCAAGGTTTTCAAGTTGAAGGCGTTGGAGTTGGCGGGGTTTGGGAGTGAGGTTGTGGCGCGGCGGCAGGTGATTAAGGATTTCACTACGCGCAAGCATTATGCGGGGGTGCATGCGGTATATGTCGTAGTTAATGGAGAGCGATTAGGGAGTACTGCCGTTGACATCCTCATTTAACAAGTGTGAAAAAACAGTTGTTTAACAGGTAAAAAAGCTAGTGGCGAACGCATCGGGTATGCCCGTTTTTGGCCAGAAGCAAATGGTTACAGGGGGGAAAATTGATCTGCCCCGCTCCTCCTTACCTCATCGGCAAGCAAAGAAACCAGGGATCGCATGGCAACCACTGACTACATCATAACCACATTACTAAATGTCAAATTATGGCCTGATACACTGCGAGATCGAAAAACCATAGATTCGTTTCCGGCTGTTTACGCGCTAACACTTGACCAAAGATTCCCCAGACTAGTTGGCACTTCTAGAGTGCTCTACATTGGACAAACTGGGCAACTCGGAGGAAATTCAGACAGGTCCCGCCTATATGGACACACATATCCATCTGGAAAACATGGTCGATTACTCAGATCAAGGCTAGACCATCTCATCAGCCTCGGACATGAGATCACCTTTCGCTGGCTGATAGCGGCAGACGAAGAAGAATCCAGGTATTTGGAGAGAAGCCTTCTGCATATGCACATAACCGAGCATCTTGAATTTCCGCCTTTTAACGGAAAGTCATAAAAATGGGGACGCATCTATTTATCAAAAGACCCGTCCTATCTTTTCCGACTCGCCCCCCGTTTCCCAAAAATTACCAACTGCCATATGGAATGCCGAATTGGTCGATATAACGCTTGGACTTTTCACTGACCGGATAAGCGTAACGCCCTTGGTTCTTACCCTGACTCGGACCTAGCGGTTCGATTTCTGCTTTGGCTTTCGCCACTTTCACCGGATGGTGACACGAGTCCCTGACCCAGACTTGTACAACCCCACCGGGAGCCAGCCCCAGGTAGATAGAAGCGGAATAACTCGCTTGCTCCTTCGGCGTTTCCGAACAACGCTGATTGACCGACGCCCTCATTAACTGTCTGGCCTCTTCGGGCACATCCAACCAAACACTATAGGTCTGAGGTTCGACAATCGATTGCCAACGCACGTAAATGCGTTTGGGGAGATCGGCACCAATCACTGGCTTTGCAGCAGCTCCCAATGCGTGCCAGCCTCGTGCAGATTCTTTACCGTCTTCAGGCTCCCCGCCTGCAGCCGTACCTCCTCCCGTACGCTTGAACAGCTTGCCGTTTATATCTTCGACAGCACTGTCCTCCACCCACACTTTCATGTAGTAAGGCTCAGTAAATGCGAGCTCCCACGACTCGGACTTAGGGTCGTTTTTGGCAGACAGCGGGTCCGCAGACTGACAGCCAGTCATGAACAAAGCACAAAACAGGGTTACAAAAACTCTCATTACCAAAGCGTCCAATCAGGTACGTGTGGGTGTAGCACGCGGATGGCATCGGCGGTCGGGGCGTTGATGTATACCGCATTTAGTCCGCTGCCATCTCTTCGGCCGAGTGGATGGTTCCAGTTTGCGGACATATGAATGTACTTGAGTTTCAGCAGCTGCTCCTCTTCAGGCGTGGTGCTGTAGTTACCCGCAACGAACCGATCACACAAAGCCTGAAGTTCTGCGGGGACGGTCAAATCCGGAGTGTCAGGAATATCGTTGAATCGAGCGCCTTTCTCTTTTGCCAGATGATGCATCACTCTCAGGTAAACCCTGGATAGCATGCCACTCACCGGACGCTTGAGCTGTACAGCTGCGTAAACACGTTTAGCGCTTGGACTCAGCCGATCTTGCGGACTATTCGGCACCAGAAGCGCTTCTGAAGCCACAATCTCAAGCATGTCTGCAGGCCATCCCTTGGATAACCACTGGTTTCTAACATTAACCGCATCGCTGTAGATCGAGGTAGTCACGACGTCGGTGTTCAATGGCACGATCAGTGTTTGCATTGGGCTAACAAGAACACACTCCTGCGCTTCCTCCAGATACCCTCCGCCGATGTCGGAATGCACTCCGGGCAGAATAATTTCCAGATGATCAGGTTTGACGCGACTGAGTGCGAAATTGGCTCTGCATTCATCACGAGCAACCAACTGAGCGACATCACTGAAAAAACGACGATCAAGGTAAAGCTTGATACCCGTCGCAATTGGACTTTTGATGTTTCCCAAATTCGACCAACCAGCAATCGAGGGCACTGTATCGAATAAGCCGATAAACCCCATATTGATGTCGCTTTTATACTGGTCATTGAATCTGGGACCGAATGCTCTCGGTAGATTTCGCAGTACATGACCAAGAGGGCCGCGACTGGTGCGAACAATTTCGTTGGCGAAATGCCGTGCGGCTGCGGCGCCACGACTGAAACCAAACGTATCGAACGTCAGCGAGGTGATTTCACTGTCCGGGTTATCTTCCAGGACTCGATTGATCGCTTGTTGGATCATGGGAAACGCGGACTCGACTCGCCCTGCGACACCTGTTTCTCCGCGCCCGGTACCAGCACCGAGCGTGCTGTCTTTTTCGCCAGATCGCGTGCCGATGCCCTCGACGTAGACAACGCGGGAGGCTCGTCCCCCTTGCGCTACAGGAACCGCGTCATACAGCTCACTCAGCTTTTTGATATTGCTGACATCATTGCCATAACTACTATCCGGATCACTCATATACGGCTTGCAACTCGCATCAATATCTTGAGCCGCAATCGGATGATGAGCACCACACAAAAGCCCGGCCGCAGCGTTATTGGCATTATTCCCCGTCCCATCGAAGAACACTCCGATCCGCAGGGCTATGCCGATTTTTTCACGTGCCGATGCCGGTTCTTTCCCGTGTTTCTCATATTCAGCCCAACGCTGGGCATGAATATCGACGGGGTCGGTTCCTTTGTTGCGATAGTTTTTTGGCGGGTTGGGAATGTAGCCACTCAATCCTTGATTCCTTCTTCTGATCCTTGAAGAACGGGCCGAAGGGTGACAGCGGAAATCGGGGGGCGCAAGGCGTGGCCGCGTGCCAGCACTTGGCGCTCTTTCTCCCTGTCTGCAATGGTGGCGCCGAGCCACGAATGATATGGTTCAGCCTCAAAACCAGGGACGACACTTCGTGCACAAACAATGTCTGGCAGCAGCAGTAACCTTCGCCATCAGTTTTTCCGCTCTTGCCTCTCCCGTGCCGCAGGAAGAGCTCGAAGAGTGCCAACGAATAGAAAACTCGGCCAAACAGGTCATGAAAACCAGGCAGCAAGGCGTGCCCATGGCTTCGGTGTTGGAACTGGCCGAAGCGGCAGGTAAGCAGAACGAGTATGTGGGTGTAGTGTTCAAGTCATTGATCCGCGAGGCGTACGAGATTCCTCAATACTCAAGCGAGAGCTTGCAGCAGAAAGCGATCAGCGATTTCCATTCCAATTTCTACAAGGCTTGCATCGTGACGGCGGAAAAGAGAGCAAACGCCAACGGTTGAGCTTAACGAACAAAAAAGGGAGCAGATTCAGGTAGTGAATCTGCTCCCTTTTTCTGAAGGGCTCCTGTTTCAGTTTCCGGGCCAAAGAGCTCCATCATCTCCACCCGCAGTGAAAGCCGCCCCTTCAATGTGATAAACCTGCGGCTCCTCCGAAAAATACCCCTCCAGCCTCAGCATAAAGACCCTGTGATCCTCCCCCGCCTCAAAATCCGTATGAGCCTCAAGCGATTCCCACCGCACGATCAGATTGAACCGCTCCGGCGTTTCAATCCCTTGCGCAAGCATGTGCCCACCATACCCATCCGCGCGGCGGAGTAGAGGCGCCACCTCGGCAAATGCACGCCGGAACTCATCAACACGTTCTTTATAAACGGGCAGCAAAGCGATCTCATAAATCATGACGCATCCCCCACAGCACCCGAACGAAGTGCAGGCTCGACAGCAATCGCAATTTTCCCTTGAAGACCATTGTTGGGACTTTCCAGCCGAGCATGAGCAAGCGGAATCTCCGCTAGCGAATACACCGCACCAACATGTGGCCGCAATTGACCGCGTTCCACCAGGGCACTCAATTCATCGAGCTTGCCGCGGTTCTGGCGGGTGAACACGAAGTGATAGCTCGCGTTCTTTCCCCAGGCCTGAACTAGGTTTTGTGGCTGGGCGATGTCGACGATCGAGACCACGCGGCCAAGTTGTGCGAGGGCGTCGGGACTGCGCGAGAGGGTGTCGCCGCCGATGGTATCGAACACCACGTCCACTCCGAGGCCATTGGTTTCCCGCAGGATGGCTTCGACGTAGTCTTCCTTTTCATAGTCGATGATCACATCGGCGCCCATGCGGCGGACGAACTCGGCGTTTGCTTCGCGCGCGGTGGTGAACACTTTGGCGCCCATCGCTTTGGCGAGCTGGATGGCGACGTGTCCGACGCCTCCCGCGCCGCCGTGGATCAGAATGCTCTCCCCCACTCTGAGCGCCGCCCGCACGATCAGCGCTTCCCACGCCGTCCCGCCGACCAGGCTCAGGCTGGCCGCTTCGAGATGGCTCAGCGATGAAGGTTTTTTGCCGATGATGCTGGCGGACGCCACGTGGTACTCGGCATAGCTGCCGGGACCGTCGAAGATTTGCGGCGTGTACCAGACTTCGTCTCCGGGGGCGAAAGCCGTGACACCCGGGCCGACCGCTTCGACTACGCCGGAGACGTCATGTCCGGTGATGGCCGGCAGTGGCACCAGGTCGGAATAGTCGCCGCGTCGGACTTGATAATCCAGTGGATTGATCGAGGTGGCGTGTACCCGGACCAGCACTTGTCCCGCTTCCGGCACGGGTTTGGGCACGTCGCAGAGCGTGAACGATTCCGGGTTGCCAAATGACTCAAGCAGCATCGCTTTCATGGTGAATCCTCGTATCGACAATAAGGGATATCGAGATATCTCGATATCATGCGGTAAATTTTTTTACAGCTCTTTCCCTATGACCTCGGCCAAAGCGCTGATGTTGGCTTCATTGCGCTTGTAGTAGGTCCACTGACCGATGCGCCTGACTTCAACCAGGCCCACACGCTGCAGCGTTGCAAGATAACCGGACACCGTTGACTGCGAGAGTCCGATGCCCTCTTGAATACTGCTCACACACACGCCCACCGTGTGAACGTCGCCCTCGTCCTGCGGGGGGAAGTTCTTTACGGGGTCTTTCAAGCCCTTCAGGATTTCAAGCCGTACCGGGTTTGAGAGTGCTTTGAATACTTCGATCAGGTCCATGCCGCGAGAATATCGAGATTATTCGATATGTCAATACGCTGATTGACCAGCGGAAAAAAGAACGATCTGCCGACACCCACGGCATCGGCAGACCGAATCTCACCGCGAAAAACCTCAGTACGGATTACACCGCTGCGCCACCGCCGTCGCCTGATCCACATACGGCCGCGCCGGTTCAAGGTTCCACTCCGGCTTGTTCCTCACAGGCTTGCCATCAAACGTCGCTGCCAGATGACAGACCAGCTGCCGGCGCAATGACCCGCCGTTGACGCTGTACTGGCGCCATTGCTCGTCGTTTTTGTGTTTGTTGTACAGCTCGGCAAACATGCGGTCGGTCTGGTCGTCCTTGATCGCGCGACCGCAGGCGGTCGGCACGACTTCCAGAGACCAGGTTTTCGGCCCGAGTTTAGGGTCGTCACGCTGAACCCAGGTGCTGGACTCAATGTACTTCTCGCAGAACTGTTGCGCCGGTGGCGCTGCCGTCTGCATGCACGAGAATGAGGCCTTGGCAGTCGGGGTTTTCGGGAAATCGATCTTGACGATATTGCGGTCCTTGCCGGTCTTGGCTTTGTAGTCGCGCTGGTTGGCCAGGGCGTCGTTCAAGCCCCGGGAGTCGCTGTAGAAAAACGCCAGGATCGGCAATTCATCGGTCTTCGGATTGCCCAGGCGCAGTTCGGTCTGGGTCTGGAACTCACGGGTGTTGATGACGCGCCGGGCGCCCATGAAGTTCTGGAACGCGTTGACCCGATCCTGGCTGCTCATCGGATTGCGCATGTTGAAGCCGCATTGCAGCTGATCCTGCTGGCGGTTGTTGTTGAACTTGGTGAAGTGCGCGACCCACGCGTTGACGTTGGTGATCGGCGGCGCCATGGCCTGGCAGACCGCTTCTGTAGGGCTGGTGTTCTTGTTGTTGCCGCAGCCGCGATCATCGCGAAAGTCGGTCCAGGCATCGTTGGGAAATGCGCAGTAAACATGCACCGGATTTTCGGGATCGCGCACCATATCGACCGGGGTGATGATGTACCCGTTCTGGGTGCTCATGCCGGGGTCTTCGTAGCTGATACCATCAGCCCGCATGTAGGAGGCGGCAAACGTGCCCAGTTCGACCGCTTTGGGGCTTGGGTTCCACACGTCCCACTTCTGCCCTTTCGCCGGATCGGCCCGGTGCGTGCCGCGGATCAGCAATCCTGAACAGTCCGAAGCCGGGTCTTTGCCGCAACTGGCGGTGGTGTTGTTGTACAAGCTTTCAACGCGTTTGAGGGTTTCTTCACAGGACTCGGCACTGGCCGAGGTCGCGTGCAGAAACAATGGAACCGCGAGTAACGGGATGATCCTGTTCCAGCGCTCTTTCATGACGTGTTTCTCCCTGATGGTGCTTCTGACCTTCCCTGCTCAACCCGATGCGACGTCCTGCTGCATCGGGCGGGCTTAACGCGAAACCGGGTTGCAACCTGCCGAGCGCGTCTCGCTGTCCGAGAGCGCAGGCCGGAACGGCTCAAGATTCCATGGCGTCTTGGCGCGGTAATTCACCAGTACGCAGTTCAATTGCTGACGCATGCTGCCGACGGATTTTTCGTTGTCACGCCAGTTGCCATCGGCCCCCCGAAGGGCGAACAACTGCTGGTACAAGGCGTCGATCTGATCGTTGGGCAAGGCACGTCCGGCGGCGGTCGGCACGACGCTCAAGGTCCATTCATCCTGACGGGTGCCCGGGTCGTAGCGTTTGACCCAATCGGCAGATGCAATGTATTGCGGTGCCTTCACCGGCAGCGGATTACAACCGGCCTTCGCCGCTTCCTGAGGGGTGACCACGGGACGGAACGGTTCCAGATTCCATTCGGTCTTGCCGGGGTAGTTCTGCACCAGGCAGCTCAATTGCTGACGCATGCTGCCGGCGGATTTTTCGTTGTCGCGCCACTGGCTGTCGGCACCACGCAGCGCAAACAACTCCTTGTACAACGCGTCCTGATCGCTGGCCTGAATCGCCTTGCCCTGAGCTGTGGGCGTGACATTCAGGGTCCATTCATTCTTGCCGGTGCCGGGGTCGTGGCGTTCGACCCAGTTGGCCGAGGCGATGTAGCGAGGCACCGGAGCCGGCGTGGTTTGCCCGTTGCCAGCGGCTGTCAGATCAATCGCCTGATCCGCCGCGACGTAGCTGAAACGCTGCTCCGGCGGTTTGGTGAAGTCCAGTCGCAGGACCGGCACGCTGTACCCCTGAGCCTGGAGTTTCTTCTGGAAGTTGCGCGCGCTGTTCAAGCCGTTTTCCGGTTTCGGCGGCGCCTGATCGCCGCGGGTGGCGAAGTTCTGCGTGCTGTTGACGTTGTAGATGAAGGCGTCGATGTACTTCATGTTCTCGCTGCCGTCGTTAGTCGACGAAGCGTTCTTCAACATGAATTCGTTGACCTGCGCACTGAAGGCGAAGGGGTCTTTGTTGGTGGTGTTCACCCGCGATTCGTGGACGCGGATCATCGCATTCCAGTCGCTGGGTTTTTCTGCGTTCCAGGAGCACTGGCCGTACTGGATCGGCCCTTTCATCAACCCGGTGTATTTATTGGTCCACTGCTCGGCGGTGGTCACGCCGGCTTCCGCGCAGGTGCCATAAGCCAGCGCGGCGTTCTTGTTGTCCATCGTTCCCTGAGCGGCGCGCGGCGGTTCGCGACTGTCGAAAAAGCCGCAGCCATACCACTTGCGCTCGGGCCCGGTGCCGCCATCGAACGCGTAGATGCAGGTGAAGCCTTGCTCCTTGACCGGCAGTTGCAGCGCCGCTGCATCGGTGGGATTGCGCAGGATGAACCCGGCCGGATGAATGAGGATGCGGGTGCTCAGATCCTTGCGGATCCACGAGTATGAGGTCGCGCCGATCTTGATCGCGTAAGGGCTGTAGTCCCACGGGTTGAACGGCCCGTCGTTGACCATGCGCAACGTCACACCGCTGCAGTAATAGAGCCCGCGAGCGGCGCCGGTGTCGGGCTCCTGGCAGGCATCCTTGAGGGTGTTGTAGTTGCGGTTGATGCGGCTCAGGGTTTCCAGCGGATCGAGGGGTGGCTGGGCCGCCACGGCGCTGAATGCCAGAGGCAGGAACAGGCCCAGAATAAAAGGCGAACGAACAACTGCGCGCATAACCGACACTCCTTGTCGTGCGAGATGACACTTCCATGAAAGGCAGCGTAGTTAGCTCAATCCATACGGTCAAACCGCTCGCCGGATCGTTGTGAACATGTCCTCACTTCTTGCCGCTTGCCAGATGGTGAGCGACCAGCGCGTTCGCATGCCCATGGCCCATGCCGTGTTCGGTCTTGAGCCAGGCGACCAGTTCCATGTGCTTTTTGTCGGTGATGCTGGCGAGCAGATTCAGCCAGTGGTCGATGGGTTGGCCGTACTTCTTTTCGATTGAAGGAAAGTAGGATGCCGGGCCTTTTACTTTTGCGTCTTCGCTCATGTTGCAAGCTCCCTGTTTGCGATGGAATGTCATGACTCCAAAGATTGAAGGCCATGACGTCCATGCAGTCCAGTACGAGCAGGCTGATACGTCAGGGCGCAACCATCGGCGGCACACTTTTTTGCAACCCGGTTGATTCAACACCAGAGCGCGACACCGTCTCCGGCACCGCCACCCAAAGCAGCACCAGCGCCGCCATCGCTACCCCCGCCAAGGTCAAGAACGCAGCGCTGTATCCCGCCTCCTGAACCACAATCCCCGCCAGGCTGTTGCTCAGCGCAGCCCCAAGACCAAACACCGTCGAAATCGCCCCCAGGCTGACATTGAAATGCCCGGTGCCCAGCGTCAGGTCTTTCACCACCACCGGAAACAGCGCGCCGAAAATCCCCGCGCCGATGCCATCGAGCAATTGCACCGAAACCAGCCACCACGGATCGTTCGACAGCACATACAACACACCGCGCAACGGCAGGATCAGGAACCCCGCCAACAGCAACGGCTTGCGTCCCCACAGATCGGCCTTCGCCCCCACCAGCAGCGCAACCGGCACCATCACCAGTTGCGCCGCGACGATGCAGGCGGACGTGAGCGGCGTGGCCATCTGCAGATTGGCCTGCGCCAGTTTCTGACTCACCAGCGGCAACATCGCCGCGTTCGCCAGATGAAACAGCGCGCAGCAAATCGCGAACATGAGTAGCGGTCTGTTGGTGAGCAATACGGAAAAGCCCGAAGGCTGCTTGCCCTGCCCCGTTTCGCTGGGCTCCAGACCTCGGGCGAGATCGTGGTCAATCGCGTCGGCCGATACGAACGAGACGGCAATTACACTGGCCAGCGCCATGACTGCCATCAGATAAAACACCGCGACCGGGCCGAACAGGTAAGCGGACAAACCGGCCAGCAACGCAGCGCAGGCGTTGCCGGCGTGATTGAAGGTTTCGTTGCGCCCGGTTCTTCGCGTAAAGGCGCGAGGCCCGGTAATGCCAAGGGTGATCGCGCAAATGGCCGGTGCGAAAATCGAAGCGGCAGCGGCGCTGATGGCTTGCGTCAACGCCACCAGGCTGAACGACGTCACGAACGGCAGCAGCAGACAGCTTCCGGTGACCACCAGCGCAGCAATCGCTATCAGCGCCCGTTTGAAGCGTGTGCTGTCGACCAGCGCGCCTGCCGGGGTCTGCGTGATGAGCGCAGCGATCCCGGCAATCGTCATGACCAGACCAATGCTCGCCGGCTCCCAGTGGTGAACCGCCAGCAGGTAAATCGCCAGATAAGGACCGAGCCCGTCACGCACATCGGCGAGGAAGAAATTCAGGCTGTCGAGGGACAGGTCATTGCGGCGATCGAGATGAGTGGCCACGGGTAACGTCTTCGTTGTCGAGGTTCTGCGAGATGACTCAACCTCCGCAAATCGAATGACCTTTTGCCGGGCGTTTTAGTTGCATGAAACAGCCGTCCGTTACTGCCCCATCAACAACTCGCGCTCGCCTTCACACAAACCCACGACGTAATCCCAAACCACCCGCAACCGCACTGACTTGTGCAACTCGCGGCGCGTACTGATCCAGTAACTGCGCTCGATGCTCTCATCCGGAAGCAGCGCCACCAGATCCGGATCCGACGCGGCCATGTAACACGGCAGCACCGCAATCCCAAGCCCCGAGCGCGCCGCCTGTTGCTGGGCAATCACGCTGGTGCTGTGAAACACCACGCGCGGATTGCGGCAGAAACTGTTGAGGAACATCAGCTCCTGACTGAACAGCAGATCATCGACATAGCCGATCCACGCGTGCCGTCCGAGATCCTCGCGACTGCGCAGCGGCGGCGCACCGTCCAGGTAGCTCTGGCTCGCATAGAGGGCGAGTTTGTAATCAGTCAGTTTGCGGGTGACCAGCATGTCCGCCGCCGGCCGTTCCAGGTGAATGCTGATTTCCGCCTCACGGTTGAGAATGCTGACGAAACGCGGCACAGCCACCAGTTCCACTTCCAGCCCCGGATAGCGCTCGAACAACCCGATCATGCGACTGGCGAGAAACATGATGCCCAGGCCTTCGGTGACACCAACGCGGATCTTGCCCAGCGGTGCCGTGGATTGGGTGATTTCTTCCTGAGCCAACAGCGCGACGTTTTCCATTGCTTCGGCATGTTTGAGCAGCGCCTCCCCCCGCCGGGGTCATCTCGTAGCCTTGGGCGTGCTGCACGAACAGCGCGGTGCCGAGGCTTTTTTCGATGGCCTCGATATGCCGGGCGACCGTGGCGTGCGTGGTGTTCAGGCGGCGGGCGGCGGTGAGCAAGCGGCCGCTGCGCTGCAACTCGAGAAAGAACCGCAGGTCGTTCCAGTCGAACATGGCTTGTCCTTGTCGGCTATCGTCAGGAAGCGCTGTTTGAAAACGCACAGCGGCTGCGCAAAAACTAACATTCTTTTGACGAAAGCTAACAACTAGGATGACTGACAACAAAAACAATAAGCGAGGTCAGGGAATGCAGACTTCCCTCGATGAATTCGATTACATCGTGGTCGGCGCCGGGCCGGCCGGGTGTTTGCTGGCCAATCGGCTGTCAGCGGATCCGCAGCAGCGCGTGCTGTTGCTGGAGGCCGGCGGGCGCGACAACTATCCGTGGATTCACATCCCCGTGGGTTACCTGTTCTGCATCGGCAACCCGCGCACCGACTGGTGCTTCAAGACTGAAGAACAACCGGGCCTGAATGGCCGCGCACTGAGTTATCCGCGCGGCAAGGTGCTGGGCGGCTGTTCGTCGATCAACGGCATGATCTACATGCGTGGCCAGGCCACCGACTACGACGGCTGGGCTGCCGAGGGCAATCCGGGCTGGGCCTGGAATGACGTGCTGCCGCTGTTCAAACAGAGCGAAAACCACTTCGCCAGCGCGGCGGACTTTCATGGCGACAAAGGTGAGTGGCGAGTCGAACGCCAGCGTCTGTCGTGGCCGATTCTCGATGCGTTCCGCAGCGCTGCCGAACAGAGCGGCATCGCCAGCATCGATGACTTCAACCAGGGCGACAACGAAGGTTGCGGCTACTTCCAGGTCAATCAGAAAGCCGGGGTGCGCTGGAACGCGGCGAAGGCGTTTCTGAAGCCAATTCGTGATCGGGCCAATCTGACGGTGTTGACCGACGTCGAGGTGGATCGCGTGTTGTTCGATGACGGCCGCGCCTCGAAGGTCAGCGCCCGTTGGCAGGGTCAACAAAAGAGCTTCAAGGCGCGCAAGGAGATCGTGTTGTGCGCCGGCTCCGTGGGTTCGCCGAGCATTCTGCAACGCTCCGGAATCGGCCCGCGCCCGCTGCTGGAAAAGCTCGGCATCGGCGTGGTGCATGAACTGCCGGGCGTCGGCGGCAACCTGCAGGATCACCTGCAACTGCGCCTGATCTACAAACTGGAAAACGCCCGCACCCTCAACCAGATCGCAGGCAGCGTGTGGGGCAAGATGGGCATGGGCCTGCGTTATCTTTATGACCGCAGCGGGCCGTTGTCGATGGCGCCGAGTCAACTGGGCGCGTTTGCCCGATCCGGGCCGGAACAGGCCTCGGCCAACCTCGAATACCACGTGCAGCCGCTGTCGCTGGAACGTTTTGGTGAGCCGTTGCACAGCTTCCCCGCGTTCACCGCTTCGGTGTGTGATTTGCGGCCGCAGAGCCGTGGCCGAATAGAGATCCGCTCCGCCGATCCACAAACCGCGCCGCTGATCCAGCCCAATTACCTCAGCCATCCCGAAGACCTTCGCGTGGCCGCCGACGCGATTCGCCTGACCCGGCGAATCGTCAGCGCCCCCGCCCTGCAAGCCTTCAACCCGGTGGAATACCTGCCCGGTGCCAGCCTGCAAACCGAAGAACAACTGCACGAAGCAGCGGCGAAGATCGGCACGACGATTTTCCACCCGGTCGGCACTTGTCGCATGGGTAACGACGCGGACGCGGTGGTCGATGCGCAATTGCGCGTGCACGGCGTGCCCGGCCTGCGGATCGCCGATGCGTCGATCATGCCGCGAATCACCTCGGGCAACACCTGTTCGCCTACGCTGATGATTGCTGAAAAAGCGGCACAGCTGATTCTCAACCCAACCGCCCGGAGTTTTCCCGCCGAAGAAAAAGCACTGACCGCACTCTCTTGACCAAAGGAACAGCGGCGCACGCCTACAAGGCCGCGCCGACAGTGGAAACAACAAAAACAATCACTGTGAGGGATACCGATATGTCAGAACACGTTCAGCCTCTGGACGCCGTGCGCAGCACGGACGCCAGCCCCGATACCCGAAAGGTCATCTTCGCCTCGTCCCTGGGGACGGTGTTCGAGTGGTATGACTTCTTTCTCTACGGCGCCCTGGCGGCGGTCATCAGCAAGCAGTTTTTCGCCGGGGTCAACGACACCACGGCGTTCATCTTCGCGCTGATGGCGTTTGCTGCAGGCTTCATCGTGCGGCCGTTCGGGGCGCTGGTGTTCGGTCGGTTGGGGGACATGATCGGGCGCAAATACACCTTCCTCGCGACCATCATCCTGATGGGTGTGGCGACGTTCGCCGTGGGCCTGCTGCCGACCTACGCCAGCATCGGCATCGCGGCACCGATCATTCTGGTGATACTGCGCATGCTTCAGGGTCTGGCCCTCGGCGGCGAATACGGCGGCGCCGCGACTTACGTGGCGGAACACGCGCCGATCGGCAAGCGCGGCTTCCACACCAGCTGGATTCAATCCACCGCGACCCTCGGTCTGCTGCTGTCGCTGCTGGTGGTGCTCGGTTGCCGCTACTTCACCGGCGATCAGTTCGAAGTCTGGGGCTGGCGCATTCCGTTCCTGCTGTCGATCGTGCTGCTGGGGATTTCCACCTGGATTCGCCTGAGCCTGCACGAGTCGCCGGCCTATCTGAAAATGAAAGAGGAAGGCAAGACCAGCAAGGCGCCGATCCGCGAATCTTTCGGTAAATGGGAAAACCTCAAAGTCGTGCTGATCGCCCTGTTCAGCATCAACGCCGGGCAAGCGGTGACCTTCTACGCCGCGCAGTTCTACGTGCTGTTCTTCCTCACCCAGTTCCTGAAAATGGACCCGGCGGTGGCCAACAGTCTGCTGATCATCAGCGTGGTGATCGGTGCACCGTTCTTCATCATTTTCGGCTGGCTGTCGGACAAGGTCGGACGCAAACCGGTGCTGATGCTCGGCCTGTTGCTGGCCACGGCGCTGTACTTCCCGATCTTCAAATCCCTGGCCCACTACGCCAACCCGGCCATCGACCACGCCAGCCAGCAGGCACCGATCACCGTGGTGGCAGACCCGGCGACCTGCACCTTCCAGTTCGATCCGGTAGGCAAGGCCAAATTCGACAGCCCGTGCGACAAGGTCAAGACCTTCCTGGTCAAACAAGGCCTGCCCTACTCCAGCGTCGCCGCCCCGGCGGGCAGCGCGGTGCAAGTGAGCGTCGGCGATGTAAAACTCGACGGCTTCGACGAGGCGGCACTGCGCGGCGCCATCACCCTTGCCGGCTACCCGCAACAGGCTGACCTGCAGCAGATCAACAAACCGATGATCGTTGCCCTGATCGTCGCCCTGATCATCATCTCCGCCATGTGCTACGGCCCGCTCGCGGCGCTGATGGTCGAACTGTTCCCGACCCGCATCCGCTACACCTCGATGTCCCTGCCGTATCACATCGGCAACGGCTGGTTCGGCGGATTCCTGCCAACCGTGTCGTTCGCGCTGGTGGTGTACACCGGGGATATTTTCTACGGGCTGTGGTACCCGGTGCTGATTACCGGGGTGAGCCTGGTGGTGGGAATGATCTGTCTGCGTGAGACGAAGAATATCGATCTGGACAAGAACTGATCCTGAAGCATGTGGCGGGGGTTTCACTCCCTCGCCACAACCTGTCTGTCAAACCTCCGAATCCAGCAATTCAAACTTCACCTGATCGGGATAAAACGCCACGTAGTCCTTGATCTGGCTGACTGAAATCTTCGGATGTTCGTACGTCCACACCGCATTCGCCCCTTCATGTCCCGGCACTTGCAGACTGAAATAGTTGGCGTCGCCCTTGTACGGGCAGTAGGTGGTGTGGTCGGTGCGGGCGAAGTATTTTTCGTCGATGTCTTCGCGCGGGATGTAGTAGACCGGCGGGTAATTGGCTTCGAGCAGCACCAGTGCTCGGGCCGAGGCGGCGACTTGTATGCCGTGGAATTTCACAAGGAGGCAGCCTGGCTGCTCGGCGATGGTGATGACGGGACTGGGACCGGAGGTTTTCATCGGTTTCTCCTGACTGCGGCGAAGGCACCGGTTCAGGTATAACCCATGCGGGGGAATCTCGTCGGGTTCGCAGCCGAACGGCTTTTCCGTTCACAAAAAAACCGCAGCCTGCGAAGGACTGCGGTTTTTTTGTTTCAGATTTTCCGTTTTCAGATCAGGCGACGATATCGGTCGCCACAGCCTGCCCCACCACACCCACGGCGAAGTCCACCGAACCCTGGCCTGTCAGGTCGATCATCAGGCTGGTCTGGTTGGTCTGTTCGAAGTAAGTGAGGATCGCATCGCCCGCGTGCCCGGTGAAGCCGCTGACGAAGTTCAGCGTGGCTGCGCCGGTGGCGAACCCGGCGATGCCCGACAGGTCGATCTTGTCCAGGCCGCTGGTGAAATCCATGATCCAGTCCGGCGCGGTCATGGTCGAGTCGCTGGCCGCGCCGAACACGAAGGTGTCTGCGCCTTCACCACCCCACAGCGAATCACCGCCGCCACCGCCGTAAATGATGTCGTTGCCGGCACCGCCGATCAGGTCGTTGGCCGCTGCGTTGCCGATCAGCAGGTCATTGCCCGAACCGCCAATGGCGTTTTCCACCGTCACGCCGTGAGCGATGGACACGTTGCCCACCAGACCGCCAACATCGGAGAACGAGCCTTCGTTGAGGTTGATCTTCTGGTTCTGGTTGAAGCCGGAGAAATCCAGCGTGTCGTTGCCGCCGCCGTCCCACACCGAGAACACCACTTTGGAGGTGTTCGAGGTGGCGCTGTAGAAGTCGCGATCGGCGTTTGAGTTGAAGCCGTACACGGTGTTGTCGGCACGGGTTTCGAAGTTGGCGCCGTAGAGTTTCTGCACGGCGACGATGTCGTCCATCAACGGTGCCGAGGCGTAGGCGCCGCTGCCGTCCTTGCTGAAGTTCTGGTCGGTGTTGGCTTCGCTCCAGTAGCTCATCAGGCTGTAGCCACGGGTGTCTTCGGCGTATTTGGCGTCACCGTAGGTCGGGTTGCCGTTGCCGGCGTTGTAGGCGCCCGGGTGCGACAGGCCGAGGGTGTGGCCGATTTCGTGGGTCAGGGTCTGACGCCCGTAGTTGTTGGTGTCCGGGGTCTTGTTGACCTGGTACTGATCGTTGATCAAATACCACGATTGACCGTCGTAGCTGCTGCCCTGCGGCAGGTAGGCGAACGCCGCGCCGCCGGTGCTGACGTCGTAGTTGCCGAAGGTCATGTGACCGTCGCCGCCCTTGCCTTCGGTGAAGATTACGTTGGCCACGTCCGACCAAGATTGCATCGCCAGCACGGCCTGGGCCTTTTGCTGGGCGCTGAACTCGCTGAAGTTGCCGAGTTTCGGGTTGTAGTTCGACGGTTTGTCGGTCAGGAACGTGTAGGTCAGATCAATCTTGCCGTCGGCATTCTTATCCTGCCACGACATGCCCTTGCGCAGGATTTCGTCGGCGGCCTGGTCGGCGGTGAACGACGGTTTGCCGTTGACGGTCCCGGTGCCGCGATCGTACAGGTGGCTGAAGGTGTCGACGGCGGTGAAGGCGCTGCTGGCCTGGGAGGAAGGTTGAGACATGGTGTACGTCCTTGTTTCTGAAGAGTCAGTGTCAGACAGAAAAGCGGCGATCTTCTGGCGAGATCGTCCTGTCACTCGCCCTGATTAGGCAGATTGAACCTGCCACAGCCGCCGACGGGGGCGCTAATCAATTTCTCGATAGCGTCCCGGATTGCCACGACGCGGGCTGTCATGACCGGCAATCCTTTTATCTGTATATCCATACAGATAAAAGTTGCCCGAACGCCCGACTCAGGCCATTCTGTGCGCCTCTTCGGGCAATGATCGACGACGGTGGTTATGCGGCTGTACCTCTGTGAAAAACCTTCCCAGGCCAAGGACATTGCGGCCGTGCTCGGCGCAAAGCGTCGGGGCGACGGCTGCTGGCTGGGAACGGATGTCACGGTGACCTGGTGCATCGGCCACTTGCTGGAAACCGCCCCGCCGGACGCCTACGACGCCAAATACAAGCGCTGGGTGCTGGCGGACCTGCCGATCATCCCGGACAAATGGAAAATGACCGTCAAGCCGCGTACTGCCAGCCAGTACAAAGCGGTCAAGCGCCTGCTCGGCGAGGCCAGCGAACTGATCATCGCCACCGACGCCGACCGCGAGGGCGAGATGATCGCCCGGGAGCTGGTCGAGCATTGCCGCTATCGCGGGCCGATCCGCCGCTTGTGGCTGTCGGCACTGGACGAAGCCTCGATTCGCAAGGCGTTGGCGGCGCTGAAACCGGGCGCTGAAACCTTCAGCCTGTATCACTCGGCACTGGGGCGCTCGCGGGCGGACTGGCTGATCGGGATGAACATGAGTCGACTGTTCACCCTGCTTGGCCGGCAATCCGGCTATCAAGGCGTGCTGCCGGTGGGCCGCGTGCAGACGCCGACGTTGCGGCTGGTGGTGGATCGCGACCGCAGCATCGTCGATTTCGTGCCGGTCGCGTACTGGGCCATCGACGTGCAACTACTGCACAACGGCACGCCGTTCACGGCGCAATGGCGTGCGCCGAACGATGCCTGTGACGATCAGGATCGCTGCCTCAATCAAGCCCTCGCTCAGCAGGCAGCCGCTGCAATCAGCAGCGCTGCCAGCGCCCGGGTGATCAAGCTGCGCACCGAACGCATGCGCGAAGTGGCGCCCCTGCCCTTCGATCTGGGCACCTTGCAGGAAGTCTGCTCGAAGAAACTCGGCCTCGGTGCACAGGAAACCCTCGACATCGCCCAGGCCCTCTACGAAACCTACAAAGTCATCACCTACCCGCGCAGCGATTGCGGTTACCTGCCCCTGAGCCAGCACAGCGAGGCACCGGGGATTCTTGCAGCGCTGCGTCAGGCCGACCCGAGCCTCGAAGCGCTACGCGAGCATCTGGAGCCGCAACGCCGCTCCCGCGCCTGGAACGACGCCAAGGTCAGCGCTCACCACGGCATCATCCCGACCGCTGCCGCGAAAAATCTCGAACGCCTGACCGGCAAGCACCGCGCGGTCTACACGCTGATTCGCGCGCGGTATCTGGCGCAGTTCCTGCCCAATCACGAATACGACCGCACCCAGGCCGATTTCGATTGCGCCGGCGAACCCTTGCGCGCGGTCGGCAAGCAGATCATCGAGCCGGGCTGGAAACGCGCGTTGCCCGAAGCGCTGGCCCCGGCCAAGGGCCGTGAAGCCCCCGCGCCACAGACATTGCCCACGCTGACCCAAGGCGCCGAGTGCGCCATCGCGGACGTGAAACTCAAGGACCTGTGGACGCAACCGCCCAAGCCCTACACCGAAGGCGATCTGATCAAGGCGATGAAGAACGTCGCCAAACTGGTGGAAGATCCGCTGCTCAAGCAGAAACTCAAGGACACCACCGGCATCGGCACCGAAGCCACCCGCGCCTCGATCATTCAAGGGTTGCTGGATCGCGGTTATCTGGTGAAGAACGGCAAGGCGCTGTCCGCCACACCCGCCGCGTTCAGCCTGATCGACGCCGTGCCGCGAGCGATTGCCGACCCTGGCACCACAGCGATCTGGGAGCAGGCGCTGGACATGGTGCAGAGTGGCGAGATGAGTCTTGAAGAGTTCGTCACCAAACAGGCCGCGTGGATGAGCAAGCAAGTTACACGCTGCGCCGGGCTGAGTCTGACCATCAGCGGCCCGCCGCCCGCCGGCAAGGCCGCTGCGCCGTGGAAGAACAAACGCAAGACCACCCGGCGTAAAACCACCGGAACCAGCAAACGCTCGGCGAAACCGGCAGCCAAATAGCCCGCCGCACGCTACTGTTTCTGCAGTGATGGTCAGGAGTCAGCGGCATGTCTGTCATCGAACTGCGCGTCGCCCGGCGCGACGAACTGGAAACCCTCGAAAACCTGATGCAGTTCTACACCTATGACTTCAGCGAGTGGCTCCCGCTGAAGCTCGGCGGGCATGGGTTCTTCCCGATCCAGTTGAAAGACGATTACTGGCGCCAGCCGGCGACCCGGCCATTCCTGATCCACGTCGACGGCGAACTGGCGGGATTCGTGACCGTCGATGACCACCTCCTCATCGAAGGCGCCGACTACAACATCGGCTACTTCTTCGTCAGCCGACGCTGGCGTGGCCAAGGCGTCGCGCAGTTTGTCGCCTCTGCCCTCTTGAGCCACCTGCCCGGTCGATGGCAGATTTTCCATGTCGACGCCAACCTGCCTGCACAGCGGTTCTGGGCCCGGCTCATCCCCGAGCTGAGCGGCGGCGACTTTACCCGTCAGACCAAAACAGTGGACGGCTATCCCTGCACGTTTTACTGCCTGCGCAGCCCTTCTCCCGCTGCCTGAACAGCGTTTTTTTCATTCCAGAATGACTTTGTCCGACAATATGTAGTGACCAAAAATAATCACTACAAAACCGTTGACGGCGTCGTTTTGCTTTTGCATGATGCAGACGTCTCCCCGATCGGGAGCACTGGCAACACGCTTGAGCAAGCTCGTCTGACCGCCGAGCTGTTTTTTCCGGATACACGCTGCCCACAAGGCAGATTGAAGAAGCTGACCTGGCCTGAACGTCCAGTACAAGGACGAGAAGCGCTGGCGAAAATTCTCAAGACGCTTGTGGTCGACCCTGAAAACGTCGTCAAGGAGCCTCCCGGTTTTCGCTGCTTCTCCTCGTTGTGACGCTATTGCGTAGCAGTTATTCAACACGACTACATGCAACAGACGCATGACCCCGTACTTCACACGGGCGACCGCTGACGTCCTGGTTTCGGTGCCAGGGATCAACTAACCGATGGGCTACCTGTATTAGCGAATCAACTTTGAAAGATCACCAGACTGGTCAAGGGGCAATATCATGAATCTGAACAATCAACCTACTATCGAAGAACTGGCTCGTATGTTCGCTGCGCAAAAAGACAGCCACGACAGCCATATTCTGTGGATCAGCAAGTCGGGTCAGGTCCATATCGACTGCCTGTCGCCCCATGCTGGTGAAGAAGAGTTCGACCGGAACAACCAGAACCTGCTGGCCCGCCTGAAGATGTACCGCCGCGGCCACGGCTATGTCGGCAAGAAAGCCGCGGCCGACAAGGACTTCATCGGTAATGTTCTGCAAACGCTGAAACAGGCGTGGGACTCGATGCAGAACAACAACGAAGTTCGGGTGATTGATCGGTTCTACTAAGTTAAAACTTCAATAGACAAAGGGCCTGCTTCGGAAACGAAGCAGGCCCTTTTTATTGCTTGCAAACAATGCTCATGAGCGGGTTTCCAGCACCATATCCATGAACGCCACCGCCGCCGCACTGTGATAGTTGTTCTGGCGCCGCAACAACGCCGCTCCCCGCTGCGGCGCCTCGCTCTCGACACGCAACCGGCGCAACGCCCGGTCCTCGGTCGCGATCGCCTCCGGCAGCATCGTCGCAATCGGCGCATGCCGGATCACTTCCAGCAACGTACTCACCGAATTCACCTCGATCTGCACCTTGGGCGTGATGCCGTGCTGGCGGAAGTACTCATCGATCGACAAGCGCGTGAAGAAGTCAGGTGCCAGCAAGGCGAAATCCAGTTGCGCAATGTCACCCGGCGTCAGCACAGAAGCGCTGTCATACAACGGATGTTCACGCCCGACCATCACCCCCAACGTCTCGACAAACGCCGGAATGCACTCAATGTCCGGATTGCGCACCGGTGTGAAGGCAATCGCAATATCCAGCGAGTCATCTACCAACCCGGCCTCGATGTCATCCATCGACAACTCGAAAATCTCCAAGTGAATCCCCGGATACCGCGCCACGTAATCACGCACCAACGGCCCGACCAGATACGCCATGAATGTCGGCGTCATGGCCAGCCGCAGCGAGCCTCGAGAAAGATCCTTCACGTCATGTAACGCGCGCTTGCCCGCCTCCAGTTCCACCAGCACCCGTCGCGCGCATTCGATATAGGCCTGACCGGCATCAGTCGGTTTCACCGAGCGCGAGGTGCGGTCGAACAGATCCACCCCGAGGCTTTCTTCCAGTTGGCGGATCTGTTGCGACAGGGTCGGCTGCGAAACGTGCAGCGCCTCGGCCGCCCGGGTGAAGCCGCCGTGATCGGCCACGGCCAGCAGGTATCGCAAATGTCGCAGCAGCATGGGACGCTCCATCTATAGGCAGTGCTTATGCTTTGCATTGTATATCGGTCTTGGACGCTATGGATCAATCGGCAGAAGATGAATCCCACACAGCAAGCCAACCCCGAAAGGAGAAGCACCATGCAATCCCAAGCCTACAACGACAGCCGCATCGTCCTGACCACTCGCGCCCTGGATGCCAAGGCACAGAAAAACCTGTCGTGGCAGGATCTGGCCGACGGCACCGGCCTGAGCCTGGCTTACGTCACCGCTGCCCTCCTCGGCCAGCATCCACTGCCGAAAGCCGCGGCCGAAGTGGTCGGCGACAAGCTTGAGCTGAGTGCCGAAGACGTCGCCGCCCTGCAGATCATTCCGCTGCGCGGCAGCCTCGACGGTGTGCCGACCGACCCGACCATCTACCGCTTCCACGAGATGATCCAGATCTACGGCACCACCCTGAAAGCACTGGTTCACGAACAGTTCGGCGACGGCATCATCAGCGCGATCAACTTCAAGCTCGACATCAAGAAAGTCGAAGACCCTGAAGGCGGTTCCCGCGCCGTGGTCACCCTCGACGGCAAGTTCCTTCCGCTGCGTCCGTTCTGATCCATCCCGGGCCCGCACCCCGCGTGCGAGCCCCTCCAAACCTGAGTTGCCAAGTCGTCACCCCATCTGTCTGGAGGCTGCCCCATGCAAAAAATCCTGCTGACCCTGGCCCTGCTCGCCGGCCTTGCCGCCCAGGCCCAGGCTGATGAAGAGGCCGTCGCCTATCGCTACGGCATGTCTCTGGATATCGCTGAAGTCGTGAGCATCACCCCGGTTGCCGACGTCTGCGGCGTAGTGCCGGTCGAGATGACTTACCTCGACAGCCACGGCGCAAAACACATTCTTCAATACAGCGAATTCGGCTCCGGCTGTTCGAACTGAGAGGACTACACCATGAAAAACCTGATCGAAGGCTTCCTGAAGTTCCAGAACGAAGCGTTTCCGCAACGCACCGAACTGTTCAAACACCTGGCAACTACCCAAACCCCGGGCACCTTGTTCATCACTTGCTCCGACAGCCGCGTCGTCCCGGAACTGCTGACCCAGCAGGAACCCGGCGAGTTGTTCGTGATCCGCAACGCCGGCAATATCGTGCCGTCCTACAGCCCGCATCCGGGCGGGGTTTCGGCGACGGTGGAATACGCGGTAGCCGTGCTCGGCGTGACCGACATCGTGATCTGCGGCCACTCCGATTGCGGCGCGATGACCGCCATCGCCCAGTGCAAATGCATGGATCACCTACCCGCCGTCAGTGGCTGGCTGCAACACGCCGAGTCGGCGAAAGTGGTCAATGAATCACGGCCACATGCCAATGACGCAGCCAAGCTGAGTTCGATGGTGCGGGAAAACGTGATCGCGCAATTGGCGAACATCCAGACTCACCCAAGCGTGCGCCTGGCCCAGGAGAAAGGCCTGCTGAACCTGCACGGCTGGGTGTACGACATCGAGACCGGCTCGATCGACGCGCTGAGTGCCGACCGCCGTACCTTCGTCTCGCTGGCCGAGCAACCGTCGACGTGCGCGGTGTACGGTCAGGCAGTCGATGCTGCTTGAAAACACAACGCCGCGCCCGTCATTGCGACGGGCGCGGCGTTGTTCTGTTCAGCGTTTTACGCCCAGATCGATCTGCGTCATGCGGCTGCGTACGGTGAACACACCGTCGCCGGAGAGGATCGCACTGCGGGCAAACAGGCGGCCGCTTTCCCAGTTCGAAAGACCCAGTTCCGGCTTGTTCAGCGCGTATTGGCCATCGACCCAACGGGTAATCCCGTTACCCACGAACGGCGCGTTGACCGCGCTGTAGAAGCGCCCCTGAACTGCCGCGTCTTCGCTGATCAGCGACACGGTGAACTGCGGGCTGTAGCGGTTGAACAGCGCGATGGCCTGATCCAGATCGTCGACGATCATCAGGCTGGTTTCAGGGGTTTCTTCCCATTCCCACTCGCGGCCCAGTTGCGCTTCGGGCAGCGGCTCGGCCAGGGCTTCAGTCTGGTAACCCTCGGCGCGATAGACCTCGACCGTCGCGTTCTGCCAGTCGCTCGGCAGATAGCCTTCGCTGCCTTCGACGATGTGCAATTTGCAGCCCTGACCGCGCGCGGTACCGGCCTGTTGCAAGGCGTCGAGGAACAGCGGCACCAGTTCGGCAGCACGGTCGCGCTGGATCAGGCAGACGTTCAAGGTGTTGCAGACTTTGCGATCCAGCGAGTTGCGCACCACAGCGGCGAAGCGTTTGGCATCGGCATCACGATCAGCAATCAGCCACGCACCACCGGTGCCGTGCAGGCTGACGGCGGTGCCGGCCTGCTGGGCGATGCTGCCCAACTGGCTGACCGCACGGCCCGAACCACGGGCCACCGCCAGCGACAGACGCCGGTCGGCGAACATCGCCCAACCGGCGGCGTGGTTGACGCTCTCCACCAGCGACACCGCACCCGCCGGCAGACCGGCATCGGCCAGCGCCGGGTTCAGGGCGTGGGTGACGATGGCTTGCGCGGTGCCCAGCGCATCGCTGCCAATGCGCAGTACAGCGGTGTTGCCGGTGCGCAGTACGCCAGCGGCGTCGGCAAAAACATTTGGCCGGCCTTCGAATACGAACGCGACGATGCCCAGCGGCGATACCACCTGCTCGACCTTCCAGCCGTCATGCTCGACGCTGCTGATCACTTTGCCACGGGTGGCCGGCGCATCACGCCAGGCGCGCAGGCCGGCGATCATGTCGCGGCGCATGCGCTCGTCGGCGAGCAACCGGGTAGTGGAACGACCGCGAGCCTTGGCCCGCTCGATGTCGGCGAGGTTGGCGGTTTCGATCAGCGCCCAGGCGTCCGGGTTTTCCAGACGTTGAGCGAACAGATCGAAGAAGCGGCTGATGGCCTCATCCGGCACCGCAGACAACGCGGTAAACGCCGCCGCTGCACGCTCGATCGCCACCGATGCGGCCTGTTGATCCACCACAGGAATCAGCAACAGCTCGCCACTCACCTGCTCCACCAGCAGGTGGTCGCCGGGTCGGAAACGCTCGGCCAGTTCGGGGCTGACCACGGTGACGCGGTTACCGGCGAAAGGGATAGGCGTACCAGCGACGAGACGTTCGAGCGCGAGAGACATGGAGCGGATTCACCATATTGAGGGCGGCCGGAAAATGTATAGGTTGGCCTCCCTCAAAGCAACACGGCCTCAGAACACCGACCAACCAATCCGCGAACTGAGCATTTCCAGCGCCGCCATCCCCGCCAGCGAGTTGCCCGCCGTGTTGAGTTCCGGCGACCACACGCACACCGTGAACTGGCCCGGCACCACCGCAACGATACCGCCGCCGACGCCGCTCTTGCCCGGCAGGCCGACGCGGTAGGCGAAGTTGCCGGCCTCGTCGTAGAGACCGCTGGTGGCCATGATCGAGTTGACTTGCTGGGTCTGGCGCCGGCTGAGGATCTGCTCGCCGCTGTGTTTGCAGAAACCGTCGTTGGCCAGGAAACAAAAGGCCCGGGCCAGGTCGATGCAGTTCATGCGCAAGGCGCAGTGGCTGAAATAGCTGCGCAGCACCGCTTCAACGTCGTTGTGGAAATTGCCGAAGGATTGCATCAGGTAGGCCATCGCCGCGTTGCGCGCGCGGTGCTGGTATTCGGAATCGGCGACCTTGCCGTCGACCATCACCTGCGGGTTGCCCGACAGCCGCCGCACGAAGTCGCGCATCGACAACGCCGGTGCGGCAAAGCGCGACTGGTTGATGTCGCAGATCACCAGCGCCCCGGCATTGATGAACGGATTGCGCGGACGGCCGCGTTCGAATTCCAGCTGCACCAACGAGTTGAACGGCTGGCCGGACGGCTCGTGGCCCAGGCGTTCCCAGATCGCCTCGCCGGAATGTTCGATGGCCTGCACCAGGCTGAACACCTTGGAAATACTCTGCACCGAGAACGGCGTCTCGGCGTCGCCGGCGCAATACATCTCGCCGTCGTTGCCATACACGGCGATGCCCAGTTGATTGGCCGGCACGGTGCCGAGGGCGGGAATGTAGTCAGCCACCTTGCCCTGCCCGATCAGGGGCCGGACAGCGTCAAGGATCTCGTTCAACAGCGCTTGCATGCCGGGTTCCGAAGTCTCGCCCCATGGGATTGCGGGGACACCGTGGCTAGACGCTGCGCCCGGCAATCGAATCACACCGGCGCTGTGTATCGCAGTGTGTACGGCCCGACGCCCGACACATCCCGCGCACAAATCCGGCCCTTCGCGACACATCAGCGATACAGCCCGGCGTTCAAATGAACCTGTCGATCGGCAGCCCCGATCAAGCCTTTGAACTCACACATCGCATCGGAGATTCACCATGACCAAGCTCTCGAAAACCTCCCTGACTCTGGGCCTGCTGCTTGCCGGTGGCCTGGCCCTGTCCAACGCCGCATCGGCTTCAGAAGCCTTCAGCGTCAAGCAACTGGATCACGGCTACAGCCAAACCCAGGCCAAGGCCGACTCGGCGGAAAAAACCTCGGAAGGTAAATGCGGCGAAGGCAAGTGCGGCGCCGGCGAGTAACCCTTTTTTCGGGGCACGTCGGTGCCCCGTTTTCTTTTGAATGAATGGAGCCTTGCCATGACCACAGCTCTCTCGTCGGCCGTCAAAGGCCTGCACCTGAACCTCGACCGCGCCGGCCAGTGGTTCGCACCGCTGACCTTGCGCCTGTTCATCGCCTGGGAGTTTTTCGAATCGGGGCTGGAGAAATTCAACGGCCAGAACTGGTTCGAAGACATTCAGGAGCGGTTCCCGTTTCCCTTCGATCATCTTCCGGCGACGCTGAACTGGGAGCTGTCGATGTGGGCCGAGCTGATCTGCGCGCTGGCGATCCTGATCGGATTCGGCACGCGGATTTCGGCGATTTCTCTGATCGTCGTGACCATCGTCGCCACCGCTGCCGTGCACTGGCCAGCGGACTGGTCATCGCTGAGTGAGCTGGCCCAGGGTTACGCGATCACCAACAAAGGCTTCGGCAACTTCAAGCTGCCCGCGATTTATCTGGCTGCGCTGGTGCCGCTGGTGTTTGCCGGGGCCGGCAAGTTGAGCGTGGATGCTTGGCTGGCGCGATTCTTCTGGAAACGCGCCAGCCGCTGAGGATCAATGCGCCCGGTCCAGCCCGGCCAACAACGCGCTGTCCCGGCTGTAAATGTCCGGCGCGTAAAGCACGCGACCCTGGCCATCGACCTGTGCCGTCCAGTAAGTCATGAGGATCGGCACCGGATTGCTCAGGCGGAATTCATGGGTGGTGCCGGTGGCGAGCAAGGTGTCGGTGCGCGCCCTCTCCGCCGGGCTGAGCAGGAAATCGCGCAGCTTCATCGGATGCTCGACCCGCACGCAGCCGGAGCTGAACGCCCGTGGTCCCTTGTCGAACAGCGCCTTGCTCGGCGTGTCGTGCAGGTACACCGAGAACGGGTTGGGGAACCGAATGACCATCTGCCCCAGCGGGTTGCGCGGCCCGGCGTCCTGACGCAGGAGGATGTTGCCGGGGTTGTCCCAGTCGATGTCGGCGGCGGCCAGCGGCTGGCCGTTGGCGTCGAGCACTTGCAGGTTCTGGCGGCTGAGGAAGGTCTGGTCCTTGCGGATTTCCGGCAGCTTGTCTTCCTTCCAGATGGTCGGCGGCACGGTCCAGGTCGGGTTCAGGGTCAGGCGCGTGACCCGGGATTTGAGCAGCGGGGTCTGGCGTTCGGCGCGCCCGACCTGGGTGCGGGTCTGCCACACCGGCAGGCCGCCCTGATAAAGCGTCAGCTCGGCAGCGGCGACGTTGACCAGCAGACCGTCCGGCTCCATGTCCTGGGCCATCCAGCGGAAACGTTCAAGGTTGACCCGCAACTGTTCGCGGCGGGTCAGCGGACTGATGTTGAGTTCGGCAATCGTCCCCGGCCCGACCACTCCGTCGGCCTGCAACGAATGGTTGGCCTGAAAGCTCTTCACCGCCTCCACCAATACGCCGTGATAAGCGTTGTCCGGCGTGCCGACCACACTGCTCAGGTAGCCTTCGCTGTAGAGCCGGCGGGCCAGTTCCGGCACGCGTTTATCTTCCATGTCCGGACGCAGCAACGGACCGTTGCCCACCGACGTCCACTGCGGCAAGGCTTTCAGGCGTTGAGCTGCGTAGAGATGACGCAGATTCTGATACTGCGCCAGCTGTGGGCGGGCCAGATCGAAGGCGGCCGGAACGTTGCGCACACCCGGCACGGCGATGGCGAGCAATTCGGCCTGTCGGTCGCGTGGCGTTTCGTCGGAATGCCACAGCGGTTCGAAGTGCGATTGCAGCAGGCGGCCGTAATGCAGATCCTGCAGGGCTTGCAGGTAGTAACGGCTGATCTCGATGTCGGCGCACAGTTCGCCGTCCTGCGGCGCGGTGAGCGCCACCGGGTAGCGTTTCGGGTTCAGGCCATCGTCGGCCAACAGCTGCAATTGCGCATGCAAGGCCGGCAATTGCCCGCCATCGGCCCACACCGGCAGCCAGTCCTGCTGCTGGTAGAAGGCGCGCAATTGATCCAGCGCCGGGCCGCTGAGGCTTGTGCCGATCGTCGGGCACGCCTGGGGCAGGCTGATCAGCGCAGCCTGCAACGGGCTCTGCGGCTCGATGGGCATTTCCGTCGGCACGGGCGGCAGCGTCGGGAGTCCCGGCAACGGCTCTTCGGCGCAAGCGACAAACGGCGCAGCGAGCAAACAAATGCTCAAGTAGCATGCGTACTTTTTGAACAACTGCTTTACTCCAATCCATGGCCGTCTTGATTGACGGTCAACCTTACCTCAGGTGCGGTGAACAGTCAGGCCCGATTCGCGGGCTTGCCGGGAACGACTGGACGTCAGGAGCCTAAGTGCCAAACAAGTAGCAAGTGGAGACTCACTTTAAATGTTGACGTTTTTGCGCCGACTTCTGCTGACTGCCACCGCCATTGGCGTGCTGACCAGTCCAGCCTTTGCCGCCGGCACCTCTTCGCCGGTTCTGTACACCAGCCTCGCGCACGCCGCTCCGGAACTCAATCCCCAGGCGCTGAAAGGTGCCTTGAACGCCATGCAATGTGCGATCAACAACGGCGCGAAGCAGTCCCGTCACCTGGCGATCATCGACTATTCGCAGCCGTCCACCGAGCGCCGGTTGTGGATCTTCGACCTGACCCGGAAAAAACTGGTGCTGCGCGATCTGGTCGCCCACGGCTCGAACTCCGGGGAAAACTTCGCCACCCGGTTCTCCAACCGTGAAGGCAGTTTTCAGTCCAGCCTCGGCCTGTTCCGGACACAGGAAAGTTACCAGGGCACCCACGGTTACTCGCTGCGCATGGACGGTCTGGAACCGGGCGTCAACGACATGGCCCGTGACCGCGCCATCGTGATCCACGCCGCCGACTACGTGAACCCGTTCTGGAGCAAACGTACCGGCCGTCTGGGCCGCAGCCAGGGTTGCCCGGCGGTGCGACCGCAGGTAGCCAAACGAGTGATCGACAGCCTGAAGAATGGCCAATTCATGTTCTCCTGGTACCCGGATCAGCAGTGGCTGAAATCCTCGCCGTACCTCAACTGCCAGCCACAACAGATCGCGAGCATTCTCAGCACACACGCCAGCTGAATACTCTGTGGGAGTGCGCTGGCTCCCACAGGTTCGGTTTATTACAGATTTGTCATCGAGTTGTCGGTTTGCCGAGCGGATCGCCCGGTAGCTTGAAGTTGTCCCGGCCAGAACGCCGATCAACTTCAACGACTCGAGTGACCCATCATGAAAACCCTGATCCTCGCCTTCACCGCCCTCCTCGCCACCGGTTCCGTGTTCGCCGCCCCGGCACCGGATGCCGCTGTCATTCATGACAAAACCGGTTTCTTCGTGCACCTGGATGTCGACAAAGTCCTCTCCAGCACCGATATTTCCCAGGCTTGCGGCGTGATCCCCGCGCAGCTCAACTACCTCGACCACCAGGGCCGTGAACATGTACTGGACTATCAAGTGCAAGGCAGCGGCTGCATCAATGACAATTGAGGCACAGTGCCCATGAATATCCTTGTTGTCGAAGACGAACCGAAGGCCGGCAATTACTTGCTCAACGGCTTGCAGGAACTGGGCTACAGCGTGAGCCTGGCCCGGGACGGCGCCGACGGTCTGCACCTGGCGCTGGAGTTCGACTTCGACGTGATCGTGCTGGACGTGATGATGCCGAAAATGGATGGCTGGGAAGTGCTGCGCCGGCTGCGCAAGGAAACCGACACGCCGGTGCTGTTCCTCACCGCCCGCGACGACATCGCCGACCGGGTCAAGGGCCTTGAACTGGGCGCCGACGATTACCTGATCAAGCCGTTTTCCTTCGCCGAACTGGTGGCACGCCTGCGCACCCTGACCCGGCGCGGGCCGATCCATGAAGAAGAGCAATTGCAGGTGGCCGATCTGCAGATCGACGTACTGAAACGTCGGGTCACCCGCGCCGGTAACCGGATCACCCTGACCAACAAGGAATTCGCCCTGCTGCAACTGTTCGCCACCCACACCGGGCAAGTGCTGTCGCGTTCGCTGATCGCCTCGCGGGTGTGGGACATGAATTTCGACAGCGACACCAATGTGGTCGATGTCGCCGTGCGCCGCCTGCGGGCGAAGATCGACGATCCGTTCCCGCTCAAGCTGATCCACAGCGTGCGCGGCATCGGCTACCGCTTCGATACCCAACCATGAAAATCGCCGGCACTTATTCTCTGACATTGCGTCTGGCGCTGGTCTTCGCCGTGCTTGCCTTCGCCGCACTGGCAGGCCTCGGCGCGGCGCTTTACAACCAGCTGGAAGAGCAACTGACCCGCCGCGACGATATCCAGTTGGTCAGTCGCATCGATCAGTTGCGCACCATCCTCAACGACAGCAACACGCTGGAATTGATCAAGACCAAACCGGCGCTGTTCCAGAACATGCTGGGCAACCGCGAAGCGCTGTTGACCATCGGCGCGCCGGGGCAACCGCCCTTGTTCGTGGTCAACCCCAGCGACCTGGCACTCCCAAGCGTGCCCGCCGTGCCGGTCGACCATGTCATGGCGCTCAACGACGTGCAGCATCTGCCAAGCCTCAACGGCGTGCCGTTCTCGGCAGTGGCGGCCAGTATCGACTCCGGCGACCAGGGCAATCTGCAGGTGCTCATCGCCAAGGTGATGAGCGAGCGCACGGCGATGCTCGCCAATTACCGGCTCAGCGTGTACGGCCTCGCGTCACTGGCAGCGATTGTGCTGGCGCTGGTGGGTTGCCTGCTGGTGTATCGCGGCCTGCTGCCGTTGCGGCGAATTGCCCGGCATGCCCACGGAATCGGCATCGCCAACCTCGGCGAACGCCTTGACAGCCAAGGCACGCCTCGTGAATTGCAGCCGATGATCGAAGCCTTCAACGCGATGCTGGACCGGCTCGACCGAGGGGTTGCGCAACTCAGTCAGGTCTCCACCGACATGGCCCACGAACTGCGCACGCCGATCAACAACCTGCTCGGCGAGACCCAGGTCGCGTTGCAACAGAATCGCAGCGTCGACGCCTATCAGCAGCTGCTCGCCTCCAACGTCGAAGAACTCGAACGGCTGGCGCGGATGCTCGACAACATGCTGTTTCTCGCCCGCACCGACCCGGCCAGCGCGCTGAGCCAGCGGCAAGAGCTGGACGCCAGCGATGAGATGCAGCGCATCGCCGATTACTTCGAGGGATTAGCGGCGGACGTCGGCGTCACTATCGAGGCCAGTGGCAGCGGTGTGATCTGGGCCGAGCCGATGTTGCTGCGTCGGGCGCTGGCCAATCTGTGCGCCAACGCGATCAAGTACGGCGCGGCGGACTCGACGTTGCAGGTCGAAGCCATCGCTGAAGCGGACGGTAGCTACCTGCGGGTACGCAATCAGGGCGCGACCATTCCGGCGGAACACCTGTCGCGGCTGTTCGAGCGTTTCTACCGCGTCGATCCGTCCCGCGAGCGCTCGGCCCAATCCAACGGGCTGGGCCTGTCGATTGTCGCGACCATCATGCAGTTGCATCAGGGCCGCTACAGCGTCAGCAGCGCCGACGGCATCACCTGCTTTGAACTGTTCTTTCCGGCACGGGAGACGCGAGACGCAGGTGCGTGAAGGCACCGAGCGCAAACGCCGCGAACATCAACGCCGTGGCCACACCGAAGGTCATGTGCAAGCCGCCTGCGATGACCGCGGCCGGTGCCTGAGTCGGATCGTCCGTGGCCAGTGCAAACACCGCGCCCATCGCCGCCGCCCCGGTGATCAAGCCCAGATTTCGCGACAGCCCGAGCATGGCCGAGACCACGCCGCGCTGATCCTGAGCAACGCCGGACATCAACCCGGTGTTGTTGGCGGCCTGGAACAGCGCATAACTCAAGGCCACCACCGTGATCGGCAGCACGTATGCAAGCACTCCGAAACTCACCGGAAACAACGCCAACAAACCGCAACCGCAAGCCAGGCCGAGCAATGCACCCGGCACCATCCGTCGCGCGCCGAAACGATCCACCAGCCGCCCGGCCGGTACGCCGCTGAACGCCGCCAGCAACGGCCCGATCGACAACACCAGTCCGACCTGCGTACTGGTGAGCCCCAAACCTCGGCTCAGGTAAAACGGCCCGACCACGAGCGTGGTCATCATCACCGTCGTGACCAGCAACGTCAGCGCCAGACTGCTGCTGATTCGCGTGTCGGTGAACAATGACAGGTGAATCAGCGGCGCCTTGCTCCGCTTCTCGACCAGGATGAACAACCCCACACCCAACAGGCTGAGCAACAGCAACGTCGGGGTGAGTCCTTCAACCGTCATCGCCAGTGCATAGGCCGCCAGCGTCAACATCAGCACGGCGGTGCCGGGATAATCAAATGCAACACCCGAGCGCACGATCCGATCCTTCGGCAAATAGCGATACACCAGCCACGCATTGAGCAATCCCAACGGCAGGTTGATCACAAAGATCGACTGCCAGCCGACAAGCGCCATCAACAGGCCGCCGAGCGACGGCCCGAGGGTGGTGCCGGTGGCCGACATCGTGGCCAGCAACCCCATCGCACTGCCGGCCCGGGATTTGGGCACCGCATCGGCGACCAGCGCCACCGTCAGCGCGAACATGATTGCCGCGCCCAGGCCCTGCACCGCTCGTGCGCCAATCAGCCAGGCCAGACTCGGCGCCAGTGCGCAGGCCAGCGAAGCGGCAGTAAAAATGCCGATACCGATCAACAGCAAGCGCCGCCGACCGAAGCCGTCACCCAACCGCCCGACGCTGACAATCAACGTGGTGACCGCCAGCAGATAGGCCAGCACGATCCACTGCACCTGTTGAAACGTCGCATCGAACGCCGCCGCCAGCGTGGGCAGTCCGGCGTTGGCGATGCTGGTGTCGAGCGACGGCATCAGCATCGACAGCGCCAGACTGGTCAGCGCCCAGCGGGCTGAAGGGCTCAGGGGTTCTCGGTGCATGGCGGGCTCACAAGGCAGAAGTCATGCAACATAGCCTGAGCCTCGACAATACAAGGCGCAAGACGCATGCTTTGCACTTGATACCTGCATGGAACGCCATGTCATGAATGCACCGGATCTGAACCTGTTGATCACCCTCGACGTGTTGCTGAGCGAAGGCAGCGTCGCCCGCGCCGCCGAACGCCTGCGTTTGAGCCCTTCAGCCATGAGCCGCGCGCTGGCCCGGCTGCGGGAAACCACCGGCGATCCGCTGCTGGTGCGCGCCGGCCGAGGACTGGTGCCGACCCCGCGTGCGCTGGAGCTGCGCGACCGGGTCAGTTACCTGGTGCAGGAAGCCGAAGCGGTTTTGCGCCCGGCAGAAGTGCTCGATCCCGGCCAGTTGCGGCGCACCTTCACCCTGCGCAACACCGACGGTTTTGTCGAAACCTTCGCCGCCGCCCTGCTCGCCCGCATCGCCGAAGAGGCGCCCGGCGTGCGCCTGCGCTTCGTGCAGAAGGCCGACAAGGACAGCACGCTGCTGCGCGTAGGCCGGGTGGATCTGGAAACCGGCGTGGTCGACGACAGCACCGATCCGACGCTGCACAGCCGCATTCTGTTCCGCGATCAGTGGATTGGTGTGGTACGTGAGGGACATCCGCTGAGCAGCGGCAAGGTCAGCGCCAAACGCTTTGCCGCAGGCCAGCACATTCTGGTGTCACGACGCGGGCGCAGCAGCGGCCCGGTGGACGAAGCGCTGCTTGCCTTCGGCCTGACGCGGGACATCGTCACTTCGTTCGGTGGATTTTCGGCAGCGCTGACACTGGTCCGTGAGTCGGACCTGATCGCCACCGTCCCGGAGCGTCACACCAGCAAACTGCGAACGGGTTTGCACAGCTTCGCCCTGCCATTCCGGATGCCGGACATCAGCGTGTCGATGCTTTGGCACCCGCGCATGGACGCCGACCCGGCGCATCGCTGGCTGCGCAATTGTGTGCGGGAGGTCTGCGCCTAACGCGCGTCCCCGCCTGCGGGTTTGTAGAACAGGAATTTCTTGGTCTCGGCGGTTTTCCTGTATTCCTTGGCCCAGCTCGGATGAACGTTGCGGTCGTGGAAATACAGCGCGCCGTGGGTGCGATCTGTGAGCTGACGGTTCAGCGCCTTGCCGGCGATTTCCTTGGCCAGCGCATATTCGGCATCTTCCTTGACCTGATCCGGACGCCCGTCGCACCACCAGGAAAACTGGCAGCTCTTGCTTTCCGAGCCCTGCTTGACCACCTCGCAGACGGTGCCTGGAAAGCCGTCATGCCCGAGGCGATTCATCACCACACTGGCCACGCCTTCCATGTCGGCGTTGTCCTTGCCCTTGGCTTCCCAATAGATACTGCGTGCCAGACAGGTGATCGGATCGTCCAGCGGTGCAGCGCCGGCGGGGTCGACCGCCTGTGCTTCGGTCGGCGTGATGGCTTCGGATTTGGGTGCCGGAGGCGCGTCGGGTTTGTCGGCGGCCTTCTCTTCCAGAACCTCGGCTTTCGCTTCGGCCTTTTCCTTGATCGGAGCCTGATCGGTGGCCAGTGCCGCGCCGCTCAGCAGGGTCAACGCAAGACAGCAAAGCAACCCGTTCAATCGCATGATCATTCTTCCGGCAGAGCCCGATGCGGGCGAAGTGTTACGTGGTTGAGACGCCCGGTTTCCGGGGTCTTCGCAGAGTGTAGACGGCAAATTGCACGGAATCGTTCGGCAGAAAAATCCGCGTCGTGAAGAAAAAGACATTGCACGAACCGGGGCCCTTTCGCGCATGATGTGCGCACTCAGCCCAAGGGAGATTTCCATGCGCTTCATGCCATCCGTTCTGCGACTCGCCGCGTTGTCCGTGGGCCTGGCGCTGGCCACTTCGGCCATGGCCACCGACGAGTCGCAATTGATCGAATCGATCAACAGCTACCGCAGCCAGCCGCAGCGTTGTGGCAGCCAGGCGTCCAGCGAATTGCCGCCGCTGTCGGCCGATCCGCGCCTGATTCTGCCGGCCAGCGGCGTGGTGGATTTGCAGCAGGCGATGTCCAGCGCCCGCTACCCGATGGTCAATGTGCAGGCGATTACCCTGAACGGGCCACGGGATGCGGCGTCGGCGATGAAGGCGATTCAGGAGAGTTTCTGTCAGGTGGTGCTGGATCCGCAGTTCGTCGATATCGGCGTGAGTCGCGCTGATCGTGACTGGCGCATCACGCTGGCGCGGCCACTGCTGTCCGCCCGTCTCGGCGACGGTCAGGCTGAAGGCCAGAAACTCCTTGAACAACTCAACGCCGCCCGCGCCCAACCGCGCCAATGCGGCGGTCAGGCATTCGCAGCGACTGCGCCGCTGGCGTGGAACGCAGTGCTCGGCGGCGTTGCCCAGGAACACAGCCGCGAGATGGCCAACAACAATTATTTCGACCACAAGGACCGCGACGGCCGTACCCCCGGCGACCGCGCCGAACTGGCCGGCTACAGCGGCCAGCAGGTCGGCGAGAACATCGCCGCCGGGCAGGACACGGTGCAGAAAGTCGTCGCCGGCTGGCTCGCCAGCCCCGGCCATTGCGCCAACCTGATGAACCCGCAGTACCGTGAGCTGGGCGCGGCCTATGCAGTCGATCCGAAGAGCAGCGCCGGCATTTACTGGACGGCGATGTTTGGCGGGGAATAAACCTCAAGGCAGTTCATCCCCCGAGGGGAGGAAATAAACCGCAGGCAATAAAAAACCGGAGCCAGGCTCCGGTTTTTTTTGTGGTCAATGCGTCCTCATCCCCGCCGCATACATCGCCAGTTTCAGCAGACTCGCTACTACCGCCAGCGAGACCACGCTGCCAAACCAGATCAGCAACAGCCACCCCAGACGCTTGTACCAGGGGCTGGATTTCACCTCACGCGAATCAATGGTAGCCATCGCCAATCCTCACTTTGCCGCGGAACACGTAGTAGCTCCAGAAGGTGTACATCAGGATCACCGGCAGGATGAACAGCGCGCCGATCAGGGCGAACAACTGGCTGGTGGCCGGTGATGCCGCCGCCCACAGGCTGACCGACGGCGGGATGATGTTCGGCCAGATGCTCAGCGCCAGGCCGATGTAACCGAGGAACATCAACACCAGGGTAAACACGAACGGCCAGTGGGTGTGGCGCTGACGCAGCGAACGCAACAGCCCGAACAGCGCCAGCACCGCCAACACCACCAGCCCGGCGAACACGGTCAGGTGCGCATGGTTGAACCAGCGGCCGGCCAGTTCCGGGTGCAGTTGCAGCGTCCACGCGCCGATCACCACCACCATCGCCAGCAGCAACCACGCCAGCGGACGGCTGTAGTGACGCATCCGCGACTCCAGCATGCCTTCGGTCTTGACCAGCAGCCAGGTGCTGCCAAGCAAGGCATAAGCAATCACCAGACCGACACCGCAAACCAGCGGGAACGGCGCCAGCCAGTCGAGACCACCACCGGCAAACTGCCGATCCACCACCGGAATCCCCGCCACATACGCGCCAATCACCACGCCCTGGGAGAACGTCGCCAGGAGCGAACCGCCGATGAACGCCCAGTCCCACAGATGGCGTTTTTCAGCCGGCGCCTTGAAGCGAAACTCGAACGCCACACCGCGGAAAATCAAACCCGCGAGCATGAAGATCAGCGGCAGATACAGCGCCTCCAGAATCACCCCATAAGCCAGCGGAAACGCGCCGTACAACGCCGCACCACCGAGCACCAGCCAGGTTTCGTTGCCGTCCCAGACCGGCGCAACGGTGTTCATCATCACGTCGCGTTCCTGCTCGTCGCTGATCATCGGGAAGAGGATCCCGAGGCCCAGATCGAAGCCGTCCATGATCACGTACATCATCACCCCGAAGGCAATGATCACACCCCAGATCAACGAGAGATCGATACCTTGAATACCCATGACTCAACGCTCCTTTATCAGTGGATCCGGGTCGCGGATTCGAGGTTGTCGGTGACCGCCGAAAGTGGTCGGCGCGGGGTCTGTACCTGAGTGCCTTCGGGCGGATGTTCGTGGTGCGGCTGCGGGCCCTTGCTCACCAGTTTCATCATGTAGCCGATGCCCACGGTGAACACCGAGCAGTAGATGACAACGAACAGCGCCAGCGAGGTGCTCATCTGCGCCACCGAGTGATGGGACGCCGCGTCATGGGTGCGCATCAGGCCATATACCACCCACGGCTGCCGCCCGACTTCCGTGGTGATCCAACCCGCCAGCAGCGCGATCAGACCGCTCGGCCCCATCAGCAGCACCAAACGCTGGAAGCCGCGATGACGGTAGACCTTGCCGTTGCGCCGCAACGCCAGACCCAGCACACCGACCAGAATCATCAACATGCCGAGCCCGGCCATGACGCGGAAGCTCCAGAAAATCACGGTCGAGTTCGGCCGGTCTTCTTTCGGAAAGCTCTTGAGCGCCGGGATCTGCTTGTCGAGGCTGTGGGTGAGGATCAGGCTGCCGAGGTACGGAATCTCGATCGCGTATTTGGTCTTCTCCGCCTGCATGTCCGGAATGCCGAACAGCACCAGCGGGGTCGGCCCGTTGTCGGCGTTTTCCCAGTGGCCTTCGATGGCGGCGATTTTCGCCGGTTGATGCTCCAGGGTGTTCAAGCCATGGGCGTCACCGACCACCGCTTGAATCGGCGCAACGATCAGCGCCATCCACAGCGCCATGGAAAACATCTTGCGCACCGCTTTGCTGTCGTTGCCGCGCAGTAAATGCCAGGCTGCCGAAGCGCCGACGAAGAACGCCGTGGCAACGAATGCGGCAATCGCCATGTGCGCCAGTCGGAACGGAAACGACGGGTTGAACACAATCGCCAGCCAGTCCAGCGGCATCACTCGACCGTCAACGATTTCGAAGCCTTGCGGGGTCTGCATCCAGCTGTTGGAGGCAAGAATCCAGAAGGTCGAAATCAACGTACCGATGGCGACCATCACTGTGGCAAAGAAGTGCAAGCCACGGCCGACGCGGTTCCAGCCGAACAGCATCACCCCGAGGAACCCGGCCTCGAGGAAGAACGCGGTCAGCACTTCATAGGTCAGCAACGGCCCGGTGACGCTGCCGGCGAAGTCGGAGAATCCGCTCCAATTGGTGCCGAACTGGTACGCCATGACCAGCCCCGACACCACGCCCATGCCGAAGTTGACGGCGAAGATCTTCGACCAGAAATGGTAGAGATCGCGGTAAGTGTCGTTACGGGTTTTCAGCCACAGGCCTTCGAGTACCGCAAGGAAACTCGCGAGCCCAATGGTGATCGCCGGGAAAATGATGTGGAACGAAACCGTGAACGCGAATTGAATTCGCGCCAGGTCCAGTGCCTCCAGGTTGAACATGATGATGTCCTCATCAAGGCTGAAAAGCGGCAGCACACGGCCGGGCCACCGCCAGGCGCGAACGCCTGCAGCCAGTCAAATTGCAAAAGGGTTGGATCGCGTGGGTCGGCTACGCCACCGACGACGGGATCAGGTTGCTCGCCTCGGCCGCTTCGAGGCGGATCGCCACGAATTTCGAGGTCGGCGTGTAGGTGCGGTCACCGTAACTTTCCAGCGGCACCAGCGGATTGGTCTCCGGATAGTACGCGGCAGCTTGCCCGGCCGGAATGTCGTAGGCGATCAGGGTGAAACCGCTGACCCGACGCTCGCGCTCGTCGCCCCACAGCGCCACCAGATCGACCTTCTGCCCCGGTTCGAAACCAAGCCGGCGGATATCCTGCTCGTTGGCGAATACCACGTCGCGCATGCCGTAAACCCCGCGATAACGGTCGTCGAGGCCGTACAGCGTGGTGTTGTACTGATCGTGGGAACGCATGGTTTGCAGGATCAGATGCGGTTTGACCGGCAGGTTGCGCACGCCTTCGCTGATCAGATGCTCCGGCAGCACGCACGGGGTGAACTGGGCCTTGCCGGATTCGGTTTTCCAGACCCGGTCCGAGGCGTTGTTGCCGAGGTGGAAACCACCTGGGATCAGCAGCTTCTCGTTGAAATTCTCGAAGCCCGGAATCACGTCGGCGATCAGGTTGCGGATGCGTCCGTAGTCGCCCACCGCCCATTCCCAGTCGATCGGGTGTTTGCCCAAGGTCGCAGCGGCGATCCCGGCGATGATCGCGGGCTCGGATTTCAGGTGCGCCGACTTCGGTTTCAGTTGGCCAAACGACAAGTGCACCATGCTGAAAGTGTCTTCCACGGTCACGCCTTGCGGGCCTTCAGCCTGGACATCGATGTCGGTACGACCGAGGCACGGCAGGATCAGTGCGTCACGCCCGGTTACCAGATGACTGCGGTTGAGCTTGGTGGAAATGTGCACGCTCAGGTCGAGTTTGCGCATCGCGGCGTGGGTTCGCGGGGTGTCCGGCGTGGCCTGGGCGAAGTTGCCGCCCAGACCGATAAACACCTTGGCTTCGCCACGTTCCATGGCGCCAATCGCCATCACCGTGTTGTGGCCGTGCATGCGCGGCACCTTGAAGTTGAAGCGCTTTTCCAGGGCGTCCATCAGCTCGCTCGGGGCCAGTTCATTGATGCCCATGGTGCGGTCGCCCTGCACGTTACTGTGACCGCGCACCGGCGACAGCCCGGCCCCCGGACGGCCGACGTTGCCGCGCAACAGTTGCAGGTTGATGACTTCTTGCAGGGTCGGCACCGAGTGCACGTGTTGGGTCAGGCCCATGGCCCAGCACATGATCACGCTCTTGGCCCGGGCATACATGCGCGCGGCCAGTTCGATGTCATGCAGCGGCACGCCGGACTGCTCGACGATGTGCTCCCAGCTCGTGGCATCGACTTCGGCCAGATAGCTGTCGAGACCCGACGTATGCTCGGCAATGAACGCGTGATCGAACACCGGTTCGCCGCCGATGGCCTGGGCTTCGCGCTCCCACTCCAGCAGGAACTTGGCCATGCCGCGGATCATCGCCATGTCGCCGCCCAGTGCCGGACGGAAGTACGCGGTGTTAGTCGCTTCCCAGCCGTTGCTGAGCATCTCGATCGGGTTTTGCGGGTTCTGGAAACGCTCCAGCCCACGCTCCTTGAGCGGGTTGATGCACACCACTTGAGCGCCGCGCTTCACCGCTTCACGCAGCGGTTCGAGCATGCGCGGGTGGTTGGTGCCGGGGTTCTGGCCGATCACGAAAATCGCGTCGGCATGGTGCAGGTCCTCATAGACCACCGTGCCTTTGCCGACACCCAGGCTCTCGCCCATGCTCACCGCACTGGCTTCGTGGCACATGTTCGAGCAGTCCGGGAAGTTGTTGGTGCCGTAGGCACGGACAAACAACTGATAGAGAAACGCCGCTTCGTTGCTGGCGCGACCCGAGGTGTAGAACTCGGCCTCGTGGGGCGATTTCAAGCCTTTGAGGTGTTTGGCGATCAGCGCGAAGGCGTCGTCCCAGGTGGTTTCGACATAGCGGTCGACCCGCGCGTCGTAGCGCATCGGATGGGTGATCCGGCCCTGGTATTCGAGCCAGTAATCGCTTTGCTCGGCCAGGGTCGAGACCGTGTACTTGTTGAAGAACGCCGGATCGACCAGGCGGCCGGTGGCTTCCCAGTTCACCGCTTTGGCGCCGTTCTCGCAGAACTTCAGCATGCTCGCGCCGGGTGCTTCACCCCAGGCGCAACCGGGGCAGTCGAAGCCGCCGTTCTGGTTGGTCTTGAGCATGGCGCGGATGTTTTTCAGGGCGTTTTCACTGCCCAGCCAGTTCTTGGTGAGGCTGATCACAGCGCCCCAACCCGCAGCGGCGCCCTTGTAGGGTTTGTAACGGTCGACTTGTGACATGGGACTTCTCCATGACGATGCACACAGGCAAAAACCTGATCGGGTTTAAACAGCGACGACTGACTTTCAAGTTAAAAAAGCGGTCGTTTCGTTTGACGGGGCCAAGGATAGGAACCGCTGCAAAAACTTGTCTAATCGCTATTAATGACTGCGTTATCGAAAGCATCTATCACGGCGTTAAACCCTTTAAATACGGGCACTTGCAAAACTAAGAAGCGATAAATCCGGAATAATTATTTCATCATCGACAGCATCAATCGGCCGGTCATTAAGAGTGATTGGACGCTGTCTCAAGTTGCTCATAACCTGCGCCGACCCAATCCCTTCAATAGCGGATTTCACCCAAGCGAGGCTGTCATGTCAGAGCGCGTCTTGATCGATGGTTACAACCGCCGCGTCGACTACCTGCGCATGTCGGTCACCGACCGCTGCGACTTCCGTTGCGTGTATTGCATGGCCGAAGACATGCAGTTTTTGCCGCGCCAACGGGTGCTGACGCTGGAGGAGATCTATCAACTGGCACAGAGCTTCGTCGCGCTGGGCACCCGCAAGATTCGCCTGACCGGCGGCGAGCC
>NZ_AKJQ01000004.1:0-103356 GCF_000282255.1 Pseudomonas sp. GM25
GGCTCGTTCGACCGCCAGCAGCAGGCGTTCGACAGCGGCGGTTCGCTGACGGATACCCTGAGCTATCGCCTCAACCTCAACCGCCTGCGCAGCAACGGCTGGGTTGATCGCGGTGACTCATCCAGCGACTTCATCAGCGCCGCCCTGCGCTGGCAGGCCACGGACGACCTGACCTTCACCCTCGCCCACGATTACGGCGACCAACGCCCGCAGAACTACTTCGGCACGCCACTGATCAACGGCCAGTTGAAAGACAGCCTGCGTAACAAGAACTACAACGTGCGCGACGACAAGCAGCACTACAACGATCAATGGACGCGCCTGACCACGGATTGGCAGATCAACGATGCGGTCAGCGCCAGCAACGAGCTGTACTACCTGAAAGCCCAGCGCCGCTGGCAGAACGCCGAGAACTACAACTTCGATGCTGACAGCCAGCAGCTCAGCCGCAGCGGCTACTTTGGCATCGGCCACAAACAGGAACAGGTCGGCGACCGCCAGACCTTCACCTTCAAGCATTCGCTGTTCGGCCTCGACAGCCAGACCGTGACCGGTGTCGATTACAACCGCATCCGCTTTCAGCTCGACAGCAACTCGCCATTCAACGACGTATTGCCGAACGGCCAGCCGCTGGATCGGTATCACCCGCAAACCGGTTATTTCGAGAGCGCCGATCCGTATCGCGATCAGTTCGACAGCACCACCAAACAGATGTCGGTGTTCGCCGAGAACCGCACGCAACTGAGCGAGCGCTGGTCGCTGGTGACCGGTGTGCGCCGCGACTACGTACACGTGGATCGCAACAGCCTGGTCGACGGCAGCCAGAGCGACAAGACCCTGACCGGCAACAACTGGAAGGCCGGCCTGGTGTTCGCGCTGACGCAGGACACCTCGTTCTACGGCCAGGTCGCCACCAGCACCGATGGCATCGGCGGCCTGATTTCCCTGAGCCCGAGCCAGCAGCAATATGACCTGTCGACCGCCCGGCAAACCGAGATCGGCCTGAAGCAGCTGTTCTGGGATCAGCGCGGCGAGTTCACGCTGGCGGCGTATCGCATCGTGAAGAAGAAGCTGCTGACCGACGATCCGGGCAACCCGACGCTCAAGCAGCAGGTCGGCCAGCAATCGTCGAACGGCCTGGAAGCCAGCCTCGATCTGCAACTGCCGAACGCCTGGCAACTGCAAGCCAACGCCGCCATCGTTAAAGCCAAGTACGACGATTTTGAAGAGGTGGTCGGCGGCGTGCCGGTGTCGCGCAATGGCAATCGTCCGGTGGACGTGCCACGGCGCACCGCCAATCTTTGGCTGAGCAAGGCGCTGACCGATGACCTGAAGGCCGGCGCTGGTGTGCGTTACGTCGATGCGCGCTACGCCGACATGGCCAACCGCAACGAGCTGCCGAGCTACACCGTGGTCGATGCGACGCTGTCGTGGAAAGCCCTGCGCAACACCACGCTGGGGTTGCAGGTGAACAATCTGTTTGACCGGACGTACGCGCAAAGCCAATACAATGAGGGCCAGCAGTGGATTCTGGGTGAGCCTCGTTCGTTCTTTGTCACGGCTGACTACACCTTCTAGAACAGGAACGAAATGACCTCACTGTCCCTCACCGATCTCGCCTGGACACCCCTGGGCCACGGCCACTGCCATCACCAGTTCCAGCTGCGTGACGCTTCGCTGCAAGTGGCCGCCGGTGAGTTCGTCGGGCTGATCGGGCCCAATGGCAGCGGCAAGACCAGCCTGTTGCGCTGCGCCTATCGCTTCAGTCAGCCGGAGCACGGTGAGGTCAGACTCGATCACCACAATGTCTGGAAACAATCCTCACGCTGGTGCGCGCAACGCATCGCCGTGGTCTTGCAGGAATTCCCCGACGCCTTCGGCCTGACCGTCGAAGAAGTGGTCGCCATGGGCCGCACGCCGCACAAGGGCCTGTTCGATGGCGACACCCTTGAAGACCGCAATTTCGCCACCCAGGCCCTCAAATCCGTGGGCCTCGACGGCTTCGAAGACCACGCATTCGCCACGCTGTCCGGCGGTGAAAAACAGCGCGTGATCCTCGCCCGGGCACTGACCCAGCAACCGCAACTGCTGATCCTCGACGAGCCGACCAACCACCTCGACCCGCGCTATCAGCTGGAACTGCTGCAACTGGTCAAGCGTTTGCAGATCGGCACCTTGGCAAGCATTCACGACCTGAACCTGGCCGCCGCGTTCTGCGACCGTTTGTATGTGATCAACCACGGTCGCATCGTCGCCAGCGGCACGCCGCAACAAGTCCTGACCGTCGAGCTGCTGCGCGACGTGTTCGGCGTCGAAGCATTGATCGACTCCCACCCCCTCCACGGCTACCCGCGAATCACCTGGATAACCCGACCATGACTGTGCGCTCCCTGCTTTGCCTCGCTCTGCTGCTGGGCACCACCCACGCCTTTGCCGAGGCCACCAAGTACCCGCTGACGATCCAGAGCTGCAATCGTGAAGTCACCTTCAAGGAAGCGCCGAAGCACGCGGTCAGCCACGACATCAACATGACCCAGATGATGCTCGCCCTCGGCCTCAAATCGAAGATGGCCGGCTACAGCGGCGTCAGTGGCTGGAAGTCGGTAACACCCGAAATGCAGTCGCTGCTCGACGGTCTGCCGGAGCTGGCAGCCAAGTACCCGTCGGTGGAAACCCTGCTCAACGCCAACGTCGATTTCTTCTTCGCCGGCTGGGATTACGGCATGCGCGTCGGTGGCGATCTCACGCCGCAGACCTTGCAACCGCTGGGCATCAACGTCTATGAGCTGACCGAATCCTGCGCCTTCGTGATGAAGCGCCCGGCCGCCACGCTGGACGACACTTACAACGACCTGCGCAACCTCGGAAAGATTTTCGACGTGCAGGACCGCGCCAACGCGCTGATCGCCGACATGCAAAGTCAGGTCGCGGACATCCGCAAAGACCTGCCCGCCGAGAAACCACGAGTGTTCCTGTACGACAGCGGCGAAGACCGCGCCATGACCTCCGGCCGCCTCGGCATGCCGCAAGCGCTGATCGACGCCGCTGGCGGGCGCAACGTTCTCGATGACGTCGAAGCGAGCTGGACCCGGGTCAACTGGGAAACCGTGGTCGAGCGCAATCCGCAGGTGATCGTGATCGTCGACTACAGCGAAATCACCGCCGAGCAGAAGATTGAATTCCTGCTGAAGAACAAGGCGCTGCAATCGGTGGACGCGATCAAGAACCAGCGCTTCATCGTCATCCCTTACGTGCAGGCCACACCGGGGATCGACAACGTGCTGGCGGTTGAAACCCTGGCCAAAGGGTTTCACGGCGAATGATCAATCGTCGTTACGCCTGGCTGCTGATTGCCCTCGGCGCGGTGCTGCTGGTGTCGTGCGTGGTGTCGCTGGGCTTCGGCCCGGCGCGGGTGCCGGTGGACGTGGTGTGGCGGATTCTGCTGCACAAACTGTTCGGCCTCGGCGTGCCGGACTGGAGCGCCGGCCAGGAACACATCGTCTGGTTGATCCGCGTGCCGCGCATGTTGCTCGGTGCATTGGTCGGCGCCGGTCTGGCGTTGATCGGCGCGGTGCTGCAAGCGGTGACGCGTAATCCGCTGGCCGATCCGCACCTGCTCGGCGTCACTTCCGGCGCAACCCTCGGCGCAGTGATCGTGGTACTGCATGTCGGTGAAATTGTCGGCCTGCTGACCTTGCCGATCGCCGCGTTCATCGGCGCATTGTTGAGCATGTTTCTGGTGCTGGGCATCGCCAACCGGCAGGGTCGGCTGGACAGTGATCGTCTGCTGCTGTGCGGCGTGGCGGTGTCGTTCGTGATGATGGCGATCGCCAATCTGCTGCTGTTCATGGGCGATCACCGCGCCAGTTCGGCGGTGATGTTCTGGATGCTCGGCGGCCTCGGTCTGGCGCGCTGGGAGTTGCTGGCGGTGCCGGCGCTCAGTGTGTTGCTTGGCTTGATTCTGCTGATCGGCATGGCCCGTCCGCTGAACGCCTTGATGGCCGGCGAACAGACCGCCGTCACCCTCGGCCTGAATGCCCGGGCGGTGCGTCTGCGGGTGTTCGTGATTGCTTCGCTGATGACCGGGGTGCTGGTGTCGATCAGCGGCTCCATCGGTTTTGTCGGGCTGATGGTGCCGCACATTGCCCGGCGCCTGATCGGTGCCGAGCATCGGCGTCTGTTGCCGGTGTGCGTGCTGCTCGGCAGCGTTTTCCTCGTCTGGGTCGACGTCGCCGCGCGGACGCTGATCGCCCCCGAAGACCTGCCCATCGGCGTCGCCACCGCTGCCCTCGGCGGGCTGTTCTTCATCGGCCTGATGCGCCGCCGCTGAATCCTCCGGGTGCGCCCCAATCTGGCGCACCCCGCTGCACCTTTGCATGCAACACGTCCCCTCATGGTGCGCCGACTCTGCGCGCAACCGCTCTAAACCGACATTTCCCTGCCCAAACCCGACCGGGCACAGCCCTTGCAAAACAGCCTTCAGTCGTTCGCATCTGCCAACCATAAAAAACTTTAACGTTCATGGAGATCGCACAATGAAGCGTCGCAGTTTGATCAAGGCTTTCACACTCACGGCATCCATTGCCGCGATGGGCATGACCTGGACCGTACAGGCCGCCGAGACCATCAAGGTCGGGATTCTGCATTCGTTGTCCGGCACCATGGCGATCTCCGAAACGTCGCTCAAGGACATGGCGTTGATGACCATCGACGAGATCAACGCCAAGGGCGGGGTGAACGGCAAGATGCTCGAACCGGTGGTGGTCGACCCGGCGTCGAACTGGCCGCTGTTCGCGGAAAAGGGCCGGCAGTTGCTGACCCAGGACAAGGTCGCGGTGGTGTTCGGTTGCTGGACCTCGGTGTCACGTAAATCGGTGCTGCCGGTGTTCGAAGAACTCAACGGTCTGCTGTTCTACCCGGTGCAATACGAAGGCGAAGAGATGTCGCCGAACGTGTTCTACACCGGCGCCGCGCCAAACCAGCAAGCGATCCCGGCGGTTGAATACCTGATGAGCGAAGAAGGCGGCAGCGCCAAGCGCTACTTCCTCCTGGGCACCGACTATGTGTACCCGCGCACCACCAACAAGATCCTGCGTTCGTTCCTGCATTCCAAAGGCGTAGCGGATAAAGACATCGAAGAGGTCTACACCCCGTTCGGCCACAGCGACTATCAAACCATCGTCGCCAACATCAAAAAATTCTCGGCCGGCGGCAAGACCGCTGTGATCTCGACCGTGAATGGCGACTCCAACGTGCCGTTCTACAAAGAGCTGGCCAACCAGGGCCTGAAGGCGACCGACGTACCGGTGGTGGCGTTCTCGGTGGGCGAAGAAGAACTGCGCGGCATCGACACCAAACCGCTGGTGGGCAACCTCGCGGCGTGGAACTACTTCGAGTCGGTGGATAACCCGGCGAACAAGAAATTCGTCGCCGACTGGAAAGCCTACGCGAAGAAACACAACCTGCCGGGCGCCGACAAAGCGGTGACCAACGACCCGATGGAAGCCACTTATGTCGGCATCCACATGTGGGCACAGGCGGCGGAAAAAGCCAAATCGACCGACGTCGACAAGGTCCGCGAAGCGCTCGGCGGCCAGACTTTCGCCGCGCCGTCCGGTTACACCCTGACCATGGACAAGACCAATCACCACCTGCACAAACCGGTGATGATCGGCGAGATTCAGAGCGACGGTCAGTTCAACGTGGTGTGGCAGACCGAGGGGCCGATTCGGGCGCAGCCGTGGAGTCCGTTCATTCCGGGTAATGACAAGAAGCCGGAGTATGCGGTGAAGAGCAACTGAGTTAACCCGCTCAACCTGATCGTTCCCACGCTCTGCGTGGGAATGCAGCCGGGGACGCTCTGCGTCCCAAGAGCGGACGCGGAGCGTCCGTTGAGGCATTCCCACGCAGAGCGTGGGAACGATCAATACAGGAACGCCCGTTATGCCCACTGCCCTTTACCGTTTGCTCCTGGCCCTCGCATTTTTGCTGCCGATAGCCGCCCACGCCAGCGATGCGGAAGACTTCGTCGCCGCCAACCCCACGCAACAGGCCAAATTGCTGGAAGCCTGGGCCGCGCAGCCCGATCCGGCCCGTGTCGAACTGATCAACGCCCTGCAACAAGGCGAGCTGACCGTCGACGGCCAACCCAAAACCCTGCGCCTGAACAATCGCCTGCGGGGTCTGATCGACACCGCACTGGCCAGCCACCAATTGCTCGCCGCCGACGCCAAAACCCGTCTGACCGCCGCGCAGCAATTGCAGAAAAGCGCCAAACCGGCGCAGCTGAAATTCCTCGACCAGCAACTGGCTGGCGAACAAGACGAAAGCGTTCACGCCGCTCTGAGCCTGGCGCTGGCCAATCTGCAACTGGTCGACACCGACCCGGCAGTGCGCCTCGCGGCCGTGCGTCTGCTTGGTGAAACCGGCGACCCGCTGGCCCGCACTCGTCTCGAAGGTTTGCTCGAACCCGGCGTCGAAACCGATGCCAACGTGCGCACCGCCGCCGAAACCAGCCTCGCCCAGGTCAAGCGCAAACTGCTGATCGGCGAACTGCTCGGCCAGGCCTTCAGCGGCATGTCCCTCGGCTCGATTCTGTTGCTCGCGGCGCTGGGGCTGGCGATCACCTTCGGCCTGCTGGGTGTGATCAACATGGCCCACGGCGAGATGCTGATGCTCGGCGCCTACTCGACCTACGTCGTGCAGTTGATGTTCCAGCGCTACGCGCCGAATGCCATCGAGTTCTATCCGCTGATCGCGCTGCCGGTGGCGTTCTTCGTCACCGCCGCCATCGGCATGGCCCTGGAGCGCACGGTGATCCGTCACCTCTACGGTCGCCCACTGGAAACCCTGCTCGCCACCTGGGGCATCAGCCTGATGCTGATTCAGTTGGTGCGTCTGGTGTTCGGTGCGCAGAACGTTGAAGTGGCGAACCCGGCGTGGCTGTCCGGCGGGATTCAGGTGTTGCCGAATCTGGTGCTGCCGTACAACCGCATCGTGATCATCGCCTTCGCGCTGTTCGTAGTGGTGCTGACCTGGCTGCTGCTGAACAAGACTCGCCTGGGTCTGAACGTGCGCGCCGTCACCCAGAACCGCAACATGGCCGCCTGCTGCGGCGTACCCACCGGGCGCGTCGACATGCTCGCCTTCGGCCTCGGCTCGGGCATCGCCGGGCTCGGCGGCGTGGCGCTGAGCCAGATCGGCAACGTCGGCCCGGACCTCGGCCAGAGCTACATCATCGACTCGTTCCTGGTGGTGGTGCTCGGCGGCGTCGGCCAACTGGCGGGAAGTGTGTTCGCCGCATTCGGCCTGGGCATCGCCAACAAGATTCTCGAACCGCAGATCGGTGCGGTGCTCGGCAAAATCCTGATCCTCGCGCTGATCATTCTGTTCATCCAGAAACGTCCGCAAGGCCTCTTCGCACTGAAAGGACGGGTGATCGACTGATGAACCAGCCTCTACTAGTCACGGCCACACAAAAGGCCGGCCCGAAAGTCACCCTCGCTGTCGGCGCGGTGGTTCTCGCCTTACTGATCGCCCTGCCGCTGCTGTCGCTGTTGCCGGCGGACAGTGCGCTGCACGTTTCGGCCTACACCCTGACGCTGGTCGGCAAAATCCTCTGCTACGCCATCGTCGCCCTGGCGCTGGATCTGGTCTGGGGTTACGCCGGTCTGCTGTCGCTGGGGCACGGCCTGTTCTTCGCCCTCGGCGGTTATGCGATGGGCATGTACCTGATGCGTCAGGCCGCTGGTGATGGTCTGCCGGCGTTCATGACCTTCCTGTCGTGGACCGAGTTGCCGTGGTACTGGAGCGGCACCGGCAACTTCCTCTGGGCGATGTGCCTGGTGGTACTGGCGCCGGGGTTGCTGGCACTGGTGTTCGGTTTCTTCGCCTTCCGTTCGCGGATCAAGGGCGTGTATTTCTCGATCATGACCCAGGCCCTGACCTTCGCCGGGATGTTGCTGTTTTTCCGCAACGAGACCGGCTTCGGCGGCAACAACGGCTTCACCAATTTCCGCACGATCCTCGGTTTCGGCATCACCGAACCCGGCACTCGTGCGGTGCTGTTTCTGGCGACGGTGCTGTTGCTGGTGGCGAGCCTGTTCATCGGCTGGCGCCTGGCCCGCAGCAAGTTCGGCCGGGTGCTGACCGCGCTGCGTGATGCGGAAAATCGCCTGATGTTCTGCGGCTACGACCCGCGCGGTTTCAAGCTGTTCGTCTGGGTCTTGAGCGCGGTGTTGTGTGGTCTGGCCGGTGCGTTGTACGTGCCGCAAGTGGGGATCATCAACCCGAGCGAAATGTCGCCGACCAACTCGATCGAAGCCGCCGTGTGGGTGGCCCTTGGCGGGCGCGGCACCCTGATCGGCCCGCTGCTCGGGGCCGGCGTGGTCAACGGCATGAAGAGCTGGTTCACCGTGGCCTTCCCCGAATACTGGCTGTTCTTCCTCGGCGCGCTGTTCATCGTCGTGACGTTGTACCTGCCCAAAGGCGTGATCGGTCTGCTGAAGAAACGAGGTGAATCATGAGAGTCACGGCGAGCGCTGAATTCATGCTGGAACCGGCCTTTTTCCCGGTGGAGCCGAACAAGGACGAAGGCACCAGCCGCGACTCGATCGGCCTCGGGCAACGCGTCGGTCCGGGCCTCGACACCCGTCACGGCACGATCCTGACCCTGGAAGACATCAGCGTCAGCTTCGACGGCTTCCGGGCGCTGAACAACCTGAACCTGTACATCGGCGTCGGCGAACTGCGCTGCATCATCGGCCCCAACGGCGCGGGCAAGACCACGCTGATGGACGTGATCACCGGCAAGACCCGGCCGAGCCACGGCAAGGCGTGGTTCGGTGAAACCCTCGACCTGACGCAGATGAGCGAAGTACAGATCGCCCAGGCCGGCATCGGTCGCAAGTTCCAGAAACCGACGGTGTTCGAAGCGCTGAGCGTGTTCGAGAACCTGGAGCTGGCGCAGAAAACCGACAAGTCGGTGTGGGCCAGTCTGCGGGCGAAATTGAGCGGCGAGCAGAAAGACCGGATCAGCGAAGTGCTCGACACGATTCGCCTGACCACTTCGGTCAATCGTCCGGCAGGGCTGCTGTCCCACGGGCAGAAACAGTTTCTGGAAATCGGCATGTTGCTGATGCAGGACCCGCAATTGCTGCTGCTCGATGAACCGGTCGCGGGCATGACCGACGCCGAAACCGAATTCACCGCCGAGCTGTTCAAGTCGCTCGCGGGCAAGCACTCGCTGATGGTGGTGGAACACGACATGGGTTTCGTCGGATCGATTGCCGACCACGTCACCGTATTGCACCAGGGCAGCGTGCTCGCCGAAGGATCACTGGAACAGGTGCAGGACAACGAGCGCGTGATCGAAGTCTATCTCGGCCGTTAGTCCTGTGATTCAGATCGTTCCCACGCTCCGCGTGGGAATGCCGCCATGGACGCTCCGCGTCCGCCGTTATGTGACGCGGAGCGTCACGGGATTCATTCCCACGCAGAGCGTGGGAACGATCACCGGGGAGAATTTGAACATGCTGCAAGTCGACAAGCTGCACCAGTACTACGGCGGAAGCCACATCCTGCGCGGCCTGAGCTTTGACGTGAAGGTCGGCGAAGTGACCTGCCTGCTCGGGCGTAACGGCGTGGGCAAGACCACGTTGCTCAAATGCCTGATGGGCCTGTTGCCGGCCAAGGAAGGCGCGGTGAACTGGGAAGGCAAACCGATCACCACGTTCAAGCCGCATCAACGGGTGCACGCCGGGATCGCCTACGTGCCGCAGGGCCGGGAGATTTTCGGCCGGCTGACAGTGGAAGAAAACCTGCTGATGGGCCTGTCGCGCTTCCCCGGCAGCGAAGCCAAAGAGGTTCCCGCGTTTATCTACGAGCTGTTCCCGGTGCTGTTGCAAATGAAGCAGCGCCGCGGTGGTGACTTGTCCGGCGGTCAGCAACAGCAGCTCGCGATTGGCCGCGCACTGGCCAGCCGTCCGCGTCTGCTGATTCTCGACGAACCCACCGAAGGCATTCAGCCGTCGGTGATCAAGGAAATCGGCGCGGTGATCAAAAAGCTCGCAGCCCGTGGCGACATGGCGATTCTGCTGGTGGAGCAGTTCTACGATTTCGCCGCCGAACTGGCCGATCAGTACCTGGTGATGTCCCGGGGCGAGATCGTGCAGCAGGGCCGTGGCGAAAATATGGAAGCCGAAGGTGTGCGCGGGCTGGTGACTATTTGAGGTTACGGTCTAATCTGTAGCGTCCTAACGATAATTAGAAAACATGAACTTACCTGTTGCGACTGCCCTGTTTACCCCGAGCTGGCACGCCGAGCTCGAGCTGGCCTACGCCCGCTTCGGCGATTGCACGCGGCCGACCCGACGCCGGCACCTCGGCCCGTTGCGGGTGCAAAAGCATCTGTACGCCGAAGGGCCCGAGGTCTGCCAGCACATCATCGTCCACCCGCCGGGCGGGATTGCCGGCGGTGACCGGCTGGACATCAGCGCCCGCGTCGAACAAGGCGCCTGGGCACAGATCACCAGCCCCGGCGCGGCCAAGTGGTATCGCGCGGCGGGGCCCGCTTATCAGTCGCTGAACCTGCATGTCGCTGATGGCGCGACACTGGAATGGCTGCCCCAGGAAACCATCGTCTACAGCGCCGCCCAGGCAGAACTCACGACCTCGATCGATCTTGAAGGCGATGCACGGCTGTTCTACTGGGACGTGGTGGCGCTGGGTCGCCCGGCCAGTGGCGAGCGTTTCGACCTCGGGCACTTCCAGGCGCATCTGGATATTCGCCGTGATGGGCGGTTGTTGTGGCATGAGCGCCAGCGCATCGTCGGCGATGACGGCTTGCTTGATTCGCCGATCGGACTGGATGGCAATCCGGTGTTTGCGACGTTGCTGGTCACCGGTGAGATTGATGCTGAACTGCTGGAGCGCTGCCGCTCGCTGGGCCACGAGGTGCGCGGGGATCTGACGCAATTGCCCGGTCTGTTGGTCGCCCGTTGCCTGGCCAGTGAAGCGTTGCTGGCGCGGGCGTGGCTGATCGATCTGTGGCGATTGCTCAGGCCTGTGTTGCTCGGCCGCGAAGCCCTGCCTCCCCGAATCTGGAATACCTGATTTTTCTTCAACTGCCGACAATGGATTTCAAACGATGGACCTGACCCCACGCGAAAAAGACAAGCTGCTGATCTTCACTGCCGGCCTGGTTGCCGAGCGGCGACTGGCCCGTGGCGTGAAGCTCAACTACCCGGAAGCCATGGCTTTCATCTCGGCGGCGCTGCTCGAAGGCGCCCGTGACGGCCAGACCGTGGCCGAGCTGATGCACTACGGCACCACCCTGCTGACCCGCGATCAGGTGATGGAAGGCATCCCGGAAATGATCCCGGAGATTCAGGTCGAAGCGACGTTTCCCGACGGCACCAAACTGGTCACCGTCCACCAACCGATCGTCTGAGGCCGCGCCATGACTTACACCATCCGCGATGCATTGCACGCCGACCTGCCGGCGATCCGCGACATCTATAACGACGCCGTGCTCAACACCACGGCGATCTGGAATGAATCCGCCGTCGACCTCGGCAACCGTCAGGCGTGGTTCAGCGCGCGCCAGGCCCAGGGTTATCCGATCCTGGTGATCGTCGACGCCGACAACACCACCCTCGGCTACGCTTCGTTCGGTGACTGGCGGCCGTTCGACGGTTTCCGCCACACCGTCGAGCACTCGGTCTACGTGCGCAGCGACCAGCGCGGCAACGGCCTCGGCCCGCAACTGATGACCGCGCTGATCGAACGCGCGAAGACCTGCGACAAGCACGTCATGGTCGCCGCCATCGAGAGCGGCAACGCCGCATCGATCCGCCTCCACGAACGCGCCGGTTTCATCACCACCGGGCAGATGCCGCAAGTTGGCACCAAGTTCGGCCGCTGGCTCGACCTGACCTTCATGCAACTGACCCTCAATCCTGGCGCGGAGCCGCCGCCCGCCCACAAGGAGTGACACTGATGAACCCCGCCCAACTGCGACGCGTCAATGCTGAAAGTTTTGCGCACTATCGTCAGGGCCTGATCGACCTGCTGCTCGACGCCGTGGGTTATGGCGCCAGCGTCGGCTTCATGGCCGACCTCGATGCCGCGCAGGCCCGCACCTATTTCGACGACGTGCAGGACAACCTGAACAAGGGCAGCGTCTTGCTGTGGGTGGTGGTCAAGGACGAACAGGTGCAGGCCAGCGTCCAGTTGAGTCTGTGCCAGAAGGCCAACGGCCTGAACCGCGCCGAGGTGCAGAAACTGCTGGTGCGCGAACACGCCCGGCGGCGCGGCCTCGGCCAGCAGTTGATGGAAGCGCTTGAGCTGGCAGCCCGCCAATACAAGCGCGGCATGCTTTACCTCGACACCGAGGCCGGCTCCCCCGCCGAAGATTTCTACAAGGCTCTGGGTTACACCCGCGCCGGGGAAATCCCCGACTACGCCTGCGACCCGAACGGCACCTATCGCCCGACGGCCCTCTATTACAAAGTCCTGCAAGGAGCGAACTGATGATTCCCGGCGAATACAAAATCCAGCCCGGCGACATCGAACTCAACGTCGGTCGTCGCACTGTCAGCCTGAAAGTGGCGAACAGCGGCGACCGGCCGATCCAGGTCGGCTCGCACTATCACTTTTTCGAAACCAACGACGCCCTGACCTTCGACCGCGCCGCCAGCCGTGGCATGCGCCTGAACATCCCGGCGGGCACGGCCGTGCGCTTCGAGCCGGGCCAGAGCCGCGAGGTGGAACTGGTGGATTACGCCGGGCACCGGCGGGTGTTCGGGTTTGCCGGGCGGGTCATGGGTGACCTCTGAATTTATACCGTTTGCGTGGGCCCCTTCGCGAGCAAGCTCGCTCCCACAGGTGATCGCATTCCCACTGTGGGAGCGAGCTTGCTCGCGAATCTGTGAGCGCAGCGAACGATCTCAAAACCAATTGAATTCCAAGGCGAACACATGAAGATCTCGCGTCAAGCCTACGCCGACATGTTCGGCCCCACCGTCGGCGACAAGGTGCGCCTGGCCGACACCGAGCTGTGGATCGAAGTCGAGCAAGACTTCACCACCTACGGCGAAGAAGTGAAATTCGGCGGCGGCAAAGTGATCCGCGACGGCCAGGGCCAGAGCCAGTTGCTGGCGGCCGAAGTGGTCGACACCGTCATCACCAACGCGCTGATCATCGACCACTGGGGCATCGTCAAAGCCGACGTCGGCCTCAAGGACGGGCGCATCGCCGCCATCGGCAAGGCCGGCAACCCGGACGTGCAGCCCGGCGTGACCATTGCCATCGGCGCCAGCAGCGAAGTGATCGCCGGTGAAGGCATGATCCTCACCGCCGGCGGCATCGACACCCACATCCACTTCATCTGCCCGCAGCAGATCGAAGAAGCGCTGATGAGCGGCGTCACTACCATGATCGGCGGCGGCACCGGGCCAGCCACCGGCACCAACGCCACCACCTGCACCTCGGGGCCGTGGCACCTGGCGCGGATGCTCCAGGCAGCGGATGCGTTCCCGATGAACATCGGCCTCACCGGCAAGGGCAACGCCAGCCTGCCGGAGCCGTTGATCGAACAGGTCAAGGCCGGCGCCATCGGCCTCAAGCTGCATGAAGACTGGGGCACCACCCCGGCGAGCATCGACAACTGCCTGAGCGTCGCCGACCAGTACGACGTGCAAGTGGCGATCCACACCGACACCCTCAACGAGTCCGGTTTCGTCGAAACCACCCTCGGCGCGTTCAAGGGCCGGACCATCCACACCTATCACACCGAAGGTGCCGGTGGCGGCCATGCGCCGGACATCATCAAGGCCTGCGGTTTCGCCAACGTGCTGCCGAGTTCGACCAACCCGACCCGGCCATTCACCCGTAACACCATCGACGAACACCTCGACATGCTGATGGTCTGCCACCACCTCGACCCGAGCATTGCCGAAGACGTGGCGTTCGCCGAAAGCCGCATCCGCCGCGAAACGATTGCCGCCGAAGACATCCTCCACGACCTCGGCGCGTTCTCGATGATCAGCTCCGACAGTCAGGCCATGGGCCGCGTCGGCGAAGTCATCACCCGCACCTGGCAGACCGCCGACAAGATGAAAAAGCAGCGCGGCCCACTGCCTCAGGACGGCGAAGGCAACGACAACTTCCGCGCCAAACGCTACATCGCCAAGTACACGATCAACCCGGCGATCACCCACGGCATCAGCCATGAAGTGGGTTCGGTGGAAGTCGGCAAGTGGGCCGATCTGGTGCTGTGGCGCCCGGCATTCTTCGGCGTGAAACCGACGCTGATCCTCAAGGGCGGCGCCATCGCCGCCAGCCTGATGGGCGATGCCAACGCGTCGATCCCGACCCCGCAACCGGTGCACTACCGCCCGATGTTCGCCAGCTATGGCGGCTCGCTGCACGCCACCAGCCTGACCTTTATCAGTCAGGCGGCGCAGGAATCGGGACTGCCCGAAGCGTTGGGTCTGAAGAAGAAAATCGCGGTGGTCAAAGGCTGCCGCGACGTGCAGAAAACCGACCTGATCCACAACGACTACCTGCCGAACATCGACGTCGACCCGCAGACCTATCAGGTCAAGGCCGACGGCGTGTTGCTCTGGTGTGAACCGGCCGAAACCCTGCCGATGACGCAGCGTTACTTTCTGTTCTGAGTCAGCGCCCCGGTCGTCGAGGCTTTCGACGACCGGGACTGCCGACACTTCAGCGGGTTGAAGTGTCCATCAAATAACGTGAAGGGCCGGGCTGCTCCTCGTCGAGCCCGACCGTCAACGGCTCGCCTGTTTCCAGGTGCGACAGAGCTATCAGTTGCTGATTGCGCTCGATACCGCGCTCGATCTCGAGCATCTGCACCGCCTCCTGGTACGCCGTGCTGGTCACGTCTTCATATTCATCCTCGAGTCGTTGCAGCTTTTCATCCGCGCTGCGCTTGAGTGCGCCGAGTTCGTCCGGGTACTTCTCGGTCAGGTACTGCACCCAGTAATCGCGGCTGATCAGTTCTTCATAGAACCGCTCGCTTTTTTCCGCCGTCACGACGGCGTCACGCGCCGTCGCCAGCTCCTCGCCCCTGATGGGTCGGGCAAATCGCATGTGCCTTGGCTGGCCGGGCAGTTGCAGACCGTCTTCCCAACCTGAAGTCAGACCGATCCGATATTGCAATCGTACTTCCGCAGGATCGGCATGACGCCCCATGTTGCGGGCAGCAAGTTTTTCCACCTCGCCCAGGCGGAACAGCTGCCGCGACAATTCGAGCAGGGCGCGCCCCTTCACCAAGAGGCCGGGTTGCAAATGTCGCAAGGCGTTGTACTCGAACACCTTGACCTCGATTTCACTGAGCGCCAGGGTGCGGCCATCGACGCATGTCGTGTGCGTGGTCGCCATGGAAAACAGTGTGTCGCGCAGCTCCTGACTGCCATCGGCCGCTTCGACGATTTCCCAGATGCGTCGTGTCAGATCGGCGCGAAACACCCGGAACTCCTCCGTATGCGGCATCTGCGAAAGCAGATGGAAGAAGGCGGCGTTGTCGGGCTCGGCGGCCAACCGCTGCCACATCGCCCGACAGCGAGCGGCATCCTCATGAGGAATGTTTTCAATCCAGGGTGTGGCCTGGAGTTCAAGAACGCTTTCAGCAAGTGTCGGAACCACTTCATCCGGTTCTGCATCACTTTCGAAGCCCGCGCCATCACCGTCACTTTCGGTCGTACTGTCCAAGTCATCGATCATCCGGTCGATGTCGGCATACGTCAGGCCCAGCACGTCGCCACGCCCATGGGTATCGGCGTAATCACGCAGCTGGATCAGACTTTGTTGCGACATTTCGTAGTTCTCCGACAGATTGCTGCCGGCTAGCAAACCGGCATGGTCGCTGTCGTACAACTCGACGGGAATCGACGAGATTTCATTGTTGCTCAGATCGATCGCTTGCAATCGGGGAGCTTGGAGCACCCCTTCCGGCCATGCCGTGAGCAGGTTGTCACGCAGGTTCAGCCGCTCCAGTCGCTCCAGTCGGGCGACGCTGAACGTGCGCAGGCCGTTGTGGCTCAGGTCCAGCCGCCGCAGCTGCGGCAGGCCCGCCAGCGTTTGATCCAGCGCTGCGGAATCCACAAGCCCGGTGAATGACAGCTCCAGTCGCTCAATTTGCAGCATGTGCCCCACTGGCTCGGGAATTGCCGGCAAGTGATTGCCGCCGATGTTGAGCCTTCGCACCCGCGGGAAGGCGCTGAGAAAACCATTGGAGCCATCGGTGGTGAGCTTCACTCCCGCAAGATTCAGGGTTCGCACCGCCGCGAACGTTGCGTCCAGTGCGGGCAGGTTGCCCACCTGCAGGCCGTCGAGATTCAGCTCTCGGTCAACCACGCCATTCCAGTCGACCGTGCCCTCACGCCAGCATTCGATGATCCGCTGTGCGGCGAGCTGACGAGTGCGCGATGACACGACCCAATCCATGCCCCGGGTTTCATGGGTGAACAACCAATCGTTCAGACGTCGCGTCAGCGACTCGAATGTCTGCTCCCAAGCGTCGATTCGTGCACCGATCTCAACTTCGGTCAGCCCCGCGCCTTGCAGCCGTTCAATCGCCAGTTGCGCCTGAGCGCTGTCGTACCGCGAGCGCAGGCGCTGGATACGTGCAACCCACCCGGGCGGACCTTCGCCTGTCGACAGCGGGGGCAGCGGCAACAAACGTCGAGCGATCACCGAGCCACTTTCGACGGGCGGCGTGCGATGGCGCGGTTCTTCCAGCGCAAAGCGCTGCAACGATCCTGGCAGCAGGCCTCTGGCCTGTTCGATGCGCTGACGTGCGATGACCAGCAACAGGTTGGCCTGCTCGGTCAGCGGTGTTCCGACCAGGCTGGTATCGAGCAACAACGCGTCACGCGCCAGCAACGCCTCCGGCAGCGAGGTCAACTGACTGTTGCTGAGATCCAGCCAGGTCAGCTCCGGCAGAAGCTCTGCCCCCACCGGCCATTCGCGCAGGGCCGTCGCGCTGAGATCCAGCGCCATCAGGCGATTCATCCCGCGCACGTCGATACTGCTCAGCGGATTGTCGTGCAGGTTCAGGGTTTCGAGTGCCGGCAGGGTATCTGCATCCAACGGCAATTCACTCAAGCCACAATGGCTCAGATCGAGGGTATCGACCCCGCGAAAGGTGCTGATGAAACCACGCAACTGCTCGACCGGTGCCTGCAATCCGGCCAGATGCAGACTTCTGACGTGAGTGAATCCTTCTGCCGAAAGCGTCGGCAGACTGTCCACCGGCGAGCCGAGAATATCCAGCACCGACGCATCGTTGGGCAAGCTGACGTACAGGTTGAAAAATATACTTTCGGTCCGCGCGCCGTAACGCTGGAACAATCCGCTGCGCCAACTGGCCTTCAGCGCATCGGCAACCGCCAACCGCGCGGTCCCGCCATTTTGAAGCGTCGGTTCGGCGCCGACCCACCCGTCCAGACGGTTGAGTTCACTGAACTGTTCACTCAAGGTTTCGATCGCCGCAAAGCGGCTGCCGACGTCAGCCCATTGCGCCTTGAAACCCGTACTCAAGACATCGAACAGGCTCGGCTCCATGCCGACAAAACGCTTGAGTTCGCCGCGGCAATAATCCGCGACCATTTCGTCCAGATCGAGCAGATGCCGGGGCTGGTTGCGGACAAATTCGTAGATCGGTTTGAACACCCGACGCGGGAACTTCGACCAGTCCAGTGACAGGCCGGACAACAGCCGCTGATGGCCCTCATAGATTTCCATCGGCAGGGTGTTGATTGCCGTTGATCGCAGGTTCAGGCGCTCCAGCCGTGGCAAATCCAGAACACCGTGTGGCCATTGGTGCATATGCGGACTGCCGATTTCCAGCCTGCGCAGTTGGCGCAGGCCGCCGACGTCGAGCGTCATGGGTACCACCGGATTCATGCCTCCAGAGGAACAGTGCAGCTCCAGCTCTTCGAGCCGGGTCAGCTCCCGAAGCCGTGTCGCCACTTGCCCGGTAATCGGAGTGGAGAGTTTCAGACGGGTCATGTGACGCAGGGTTTTCAAGGTCGCGAGCACTTTGTCGAATTCCGCAACGCGCGCGGTCAGTGCCAGTTTCTCGACATTGGGAAACGCCGCAAGCGTGTCGCCCACGACCGGAACGCGCAACGTCAGTTCGCGAACATGGGAGAAGTCCGCCGCCAATGACGGCAGCGGCGCGTCACTGATCAGCGTCAGGCGGGCCGCTCGCGGATCGTGTTCGGCCAACGGTGCATTGCGCCAACAGTCCTTGATGTTTTGCACCACGCTGACGAACTCGTCGCGGGCACTGCGCAGGCGCAGGTTCTGCGACATCATCCACTGATCGAGTGTTGTTTCCAGCTCCCGCCACTCGCTCAACCGGTTGTTGAGCAGATGAAAGATCTGTTGGTCGGTCTTGCCCAGCCGCCATTGCTCGAGAACGAAGCCGCGAGCCTGAACATCGGTCAGCCCCGTGTAGACGCTCTGGACATGACCGGTCAGCGCCGGGGTCGGCCCCGGCCCATCGCCGCTGGCGGGATAACCGAGCAGTTTGGGGGCAATGCGTTGCGGCGGTTTGAACCATGGTTTTTCTGCCGCGCCCGCACGCAGAATCCAGGCCGACTGACTGCGCTCGACGAGCGCTCGCTCAATGATCGCGTTTTGCAACTCGATGCTCTGCCCGACACTCGGAAAACCCAACGCATGACGTGCCGGATCGGGCAAGGCATGCATCAACGAGCTGAAAAAGTTATCACCCGTGTGGGGAATACTATTGAGCGGCTCACCACGCTCATTGTCGGCTTGAAAGGCATCTCCATACTTGACCAGATACTTGTGCGCAGAGGCCGTTTCGCTGCCGATGGCATCCAGCATCGGCCCGCTGATACTGCCCTCGCGGATTTCCAGACGCACATCATCGGACCAGCCCGGCAGCCGCCCCAATGTCTGCAACGCGAGATGACGACTGTCGGGCGAGGCCATGGTTTCACTGCGCAACCCGGCCAGAGCCCGGGTCAGACGTCCCTGCTGGCGATACCAGCGACCGAGTTCCTGCAAATGCGACGGGACCTTCGCGGCGCTGTCCAGTCGCGCCAGCTCTTCGGCATCGGCCTGTCCCAATGCTGCCGTTGCCTCTCGCCCGGTCAACCCGGGGACGACTCGTTGCAGCTTCGCCGTCCGGGGATCGACGGGCTCGGCTGCCTTGAGAAGTCTGTCGAACAACGCAGGCTGGTGAGCGCTGGCGTAGTCGGCAATCTGTCTGGAGAACTCCTGTGCCCTCGATGCGCGAACCCGTGCAGGCTCGCCACCCAGCAGACGCACCGTCTCTGCCTCATCCAGTGCCGCGAGTATCCGGGCCGGTAGCTCACCGTTCAGCACCTCGGCCCGGCTGATCCGGATCGGCGCCTTGCCGCCGCGTTTCGTCCCGTAACCGATTGCCCGCCCCGAGAAGTCCGGGCTGTCGAAGATCTGCAGCCTGCGCCCGAACGGCCAGCGTGGCATGTCGGGAAGCAGCGGCAACAAATGCATGAAGCGACTGTCGACGGCCTGAGTGCCGGCTGCCTGTTCGACGACCAATCCGGCATCGCGCTCGGCGTTGAACAGTTGCATGGCATCCGCCAGTTCCGGCGGCGGCAAGGCGTTGTCCAGGTGCATCTTGCGCAAGACGTTGTCGCTTACATCGGCGACATCGGCCATCGTCAATAATTGCTCGTCAGAGAACGGGGCAGTGCGGTGGCCGATACGCCGCAACAGCGTCAACCGGTCCCAGACCTGCGGGCGCTCCAGGGTATGCCGCCATGCGCCGGCGCCGTTGTGCGTCAAGGGCGGCTGATAGGCCTGCGGATCGCTCGGATGCTGGATGCGCCAGGCTTTGAGCGACTCGTCGTAAGTCTGCTGATAAGTCTTGCCATCGAGGCGTATGCAGGTTTTTTCTCCCGACTCGTACTGCCCCAGCGCATTCGGTACAGCATTCTCGTCCAGTGTGACCGGACTCTCGTAGCCACTCAGATCAGGCTTCCACAAGCGAGTCGTGCCGTCCGGCATTTCCACTTGGTGCAGGTTCTCGATGACCGGTGTCGATCGGGCGGCGGTCAGCCGGGCGAGCCCTTTGCCGGCGCCCGCCATCAAGGCAATCAACGCCAGATTCTGCGCGACATCGATCAGATGCGCCTTGGCGGCCTTGCGATCACCCTCGCTCCACTCGATGGCGCCTTCAAGGGTTTCTTCGAGCAGTTGCCCGGCCATCACCACCATCATCACTTCGCCCAGTACCGGCACGAACATCGAGACGCCCATCAGCACCAGCATGCCGATGTTCAACAATGTGGCGAGCTTCTCCGAGCGCACCTTGGCGTCGACATCCGCCGTGGGCACGGCGTGGTTGCGAGCATCGGCGATCAGCCGGTCGCGATGCTGCTCGAACTCGTAAGCCCACAGATCGATGTTGTCCGACCAGATCCCGCCGCCCTTGCGCGACAGGTCAACCGGGTTCAGATACGGATCTGCGTTGGGCACCTGTTCGACCGGCGGCGCAGGCGGTAACTCGTGAATGCCGATCAGTGCCGCGTTGATCGGATTGAGTGCCTTGAAAAGCTCATTGAGCAGCGGCTCGTAAGGAGCGAGTCTTTGCGAAAACGTGCGGTTCGGTGTGTCGTCGGTGAACTGGCCGAAGTAGCGCGGTCGGTCGGCATACGCGACGAACTGGCTGAAAAACCGCTGGTAGCTATTGGGGTCTGCAGGATGAGCCTGAGTCGCATCGGGTGCGGTGAACCGCTGCTTGAACATCGTCGCGATTTCCCGCCCCTTGTAGCGTTTGAGCGGGTGGTAGGGATCACCCGGGATGTACAGGATCGCGTCGTCGCTGTAGCGATACTTCTCGCAGATCGTGAACATCACACAGCCGGTCATGCGCCGGCCCATCAGGCCCAGATCACGGAACCAGATCTGCCGCTGGCCCTGACGCGGTGCCAGCTCACCGTTGAGGATCGAGCGAATCGAGGCGTAGTCCTCATGGCCGATATCACCCTTGACCAACGCCAGTTCTGCAGCTGCATGCAATGCGGTTTTATGGGCGTCGATGAATTTATCGCGCAGCACGTGCTCGGCCACCGCGTCTCTGGGGTGCAGGAAATCCTTGAGGTAAGCCTGATATTTCGCCCCGATGTCCAGCGAGCGGCACAGGCCGGTGAATTGCTGGACGGTCAGGTGCGTGTTCAACGGCGCAAGCGTGCCGGGTGTCGAGGTTTCACTGCGAAATCCCGATGTTTCATGAAAAGCCCCGTTTTTGCATTCTCGGGCTTCGAAGTTGTGCAGCGCCGCTTGCAGCAAGGGCAGCTTCAGGACTTCGAAAAAATCGATGTCGATGGCAAAAATCCCGATCTCTACCGGTTTGTTCAGCACCAGCCACGTCTTGCTGACGTCCAGCGTCACGTTGAAGCGGTCCTTGAGGGCCTTGGCCAGCAACGGCGCGGCGAAGCTGTCGATGTCCTGAAAGTTTGACATGGCCTTGTCCAGACGGGTCTGGGCGGCAATGCTGGCGGTCACGGCATCGCCCACGGCTTTGCGCTGTTCGCGCGATGCGCGCCTGTACCAGTCCGGTGCGGCGGCATTGGCATTTTTCAACCCGTCCCGCTGTTGAGCCGTTGCGTTGACCAACCAGTCCGGGCTGGCCTTGTGCAGGAAATCGGCGTGCAGACTCTGCGTCGCGAGCGGAACTGGCGGGAGGGGGGCGTAATCGGGTGATGATCGGGTGACAGGGATTTCGGGCATGGTTTCACTCCTTGAAATGGAGCGAAAGCAGACCATGCCAAGCCTCTGTGGCTGCGGTAGATATGTATCGTGGCACGGCGGGTTGTCAGCGAAAATTTCAGATCCGAGCGGCACTTTCATTCCCGTGCAAAGGGGCTAATATTCGAACGCCCCGCCTTGAATTTCCAGGAACCCGGACATGCGTTTATCCGAATTCATCCGGCAACACGCGGATCACATCGTCGAGGAATGGGAACAGTTCGCCAGGACCATCACTCCGGCGGCCGACACCATGGATCGGGTAGCACTGCGCGATCATGCCCGGGCGATTCTGCTGGCCGCCGCGCGCGACATGGACACCGCACAGACCGCCAGCGAGCAAATCGCCAAGGCCAAGGGCGAAGGCCCGGAGAAAACCCCGAGTCTGGACAAGGCCGGTGCCAGCCATGGCGAGCTGCGACACACCGTCGGCTTCGATCTGGTACAGATGACTTCGGAATTCCGCCACCTGCGGGCCTGCGTGATTCGCCTCTGGGTCAACAGTCTGGAATCGCCGGACATGGCGTACTTTCAGGACATGATCCGCTTCAACGAAGCCATCGATGAAGCCCTCGCCGAATCGACGGCGGCCTATGCCGAGCAGGTGAACCGCTCGCGGGACATTTTCCTCGCGATCCTCGGTCACGACCTGCGCGCACCGTTGCAAGCGGTCAGCATGTCCACCGAATTGCTGATGCGCAAAACAGCGCTGGAAGGTGATGCGCTGACCTGCGTGCTCAACATCAAGCAAGGCGCGCGGCACATGGCGGCGATGGTCAGCGACCTGCTGGAACTGGTGCGCAGCCGCCTGGGCAGGAGCCTGCCGATCGAACCGGCAGCGATGGACCTGGCCGACGCGGCGCGAGCGGCGATCGCCGAAGCCTGCGCCGGCAATCCGGAATGTGATCCGACATTGAAAACCGAGGGCGACACCCGTGGCGTCTGGGATGCCGGACGAATCGATCAACTGCTGCAGAATCTGATCGGCAATGCCTTGCAGCATGGTTCCGATCCGCGCGAAGTGAACGTGACGTTGAAGGGAGAAGCCAGGCACGTGCTGCTGACTGTGCACAACTACGGCAACCCCATCCCCGAAGAGGCCATCGGCACCATTTTCGATCCATTGGTGCGCAGCGCCGACGAAGAACTCGGCCAGCCGTCGACCAGCCTCGGTCTGGGCCTGTTCATCGTCAAGGAAGTGGTGACCGCCCACGGCGGGGCGATCGAAGTCAGTTCGAGCGAAGCCGACGGAACGCTGTTCAGCGTGACGCTGCCCAGACAGGTTTGAAGCGCTACTCGACCACCAGCCGCGCCAGACGCTGACGGAGCATGCGGTTCTCGGCCCGCAGCTCCTGCACTTCTTCCAGCAGGTCCAGCGCCAGGGCGACGCCTTCCCATTCCAGGTCAAGGTCGCGCCGCAGCTTGGCGGCGCGTTTGGCCAGGGCCAGTTCGTAGTCGGTGAAGCGCCATTCCCGGGGCTGCGCGCCCTGAGGTTCGAGGATGCCGTGTTCGACGATTTCGATCACGTAGACGTCCGACAGGTCGGCCGCCTCACAGAATTCTGCCATGTCCAGTTGAACGATCAGGGGGCTGCTCATGATGGGCTACTCCGTCGTCAGTATCAGAAGTTCTCTCGCGGATTGAAGGCGGCCTTCTTCGCCAGTTCCTGCCACAGCGCCTTGACGTCATCGCCGTTGGCTTTCGGCATCACGGCCTTCAGCTGGACGAACAGATAACCGCGTTCGCCGGCCTTGTTCTGCAGGCCGTGGCCCTTGGCGCGCATGCGCTGGCCGTTCTGGCTGCCGGCCGGGACCTTGAGGTTGATCTTGCCGGTCAGGGTCGGCACGGCCACTTCGGCGCCCAGCGCCAGCTCCCAGGGAGCGAGCGGCAAGGTGATGATCAGGTTTTCGCCTTCAACGTCGAATTTCGGGTGCGGCGCGAAACGGATGGTCAGGTACAGATCGCCATTGGCGCCGCCACCGATGCCCGGTGCGCCCTGGCCCTTGAGGCGAATACGCTCGCCGTCGGTCACGCCCGCCGGGATCTTCACGTTCAGGCTCTTGCTGGTGTTGCTGACGTGCTGGCCCGAACCGTTGTATTGCGGCACCTGGAAGCTGATCTTTTTCGATTCGTTCGAAAGCGTCTCTTCCAGAAAGATCGGCAGTTCCAGTTCCACGTCTTGCCCTCGCCGTCCGGCGCTGCGGGATTGCCGGCCAGCGCCGCCACCGAAACCGGGGCCGCGATTGCCGAAGATCGAACTGAAGAAGTCCGAGAAGTCACCGGTGTCGCCACCGCCGCCACCAAAGCCGCCACGGCTCTGCCAGCCCGGTGGGCCCTGGAACGGTTGACCGTGCTGGCCGTAACGGCGCAGGTCGTCATATTCGGCGCGTTTGTCAGCGCTTTTCAACGCTTCATAGGCTTCCGAGGCGTCCTTGAACTTGGCCTCGGCGTCCTTTTCCTTGCTGACATCGGGGTGGTATTTGCGCGCCAGCTTGCGATAGGCAGCCTTGATTGCCTTGTCGTCAGCCGTCGGCTCCACGCCGAGTATCTTGTAATAGTCTTTGAAGTCCATCGAAGGAATCACCATCCGTTATCGATTTCGCGCCGATGCCAGCATGCGCCGATTCGCGCAAGGTTGGTTGACCGATCTCAAGGTTGTGACCGGGTGGCGCAGCAGAAGTTTATCGGCAGTGGACGGCGGTTCTTGCGACCGCCGGTATGTCTGCCGGCCCATGCCAGCAAGTTTGGGGCAAAGCGGCGAGTTTCAAGCAAGCTTAGTCGTGAAATAGCAGATGACCGGCCTTCGAATCTGTCGCGCACTGACATACACTGCGCGGCCGTTTTTTTGACCGGAACCGAAAGACCATGAAAGACGCCTCTCCAGCCCGTGCCTGCGGCATCGACTTCGGCACGTCCAACTCCACCGTCGGCTGGCTGCGCCCCGGCGTGGAAACGATGATCGCGCTGGAAGACGACAAGATCACCCTGCCGTCGGTGGTCTTCTTCAACATCGAAGAACGCCGCCCGGTTTACGGCCGGCTGGCGCTGCACGAGTACCTGGAAGGCTACGAAGGCCGCCTGATGCGCTCGCTCAAGAGCCTGCTCGGTTCCAAGCTGATCAAGCACGACACCAGCGTCCTCGGCACGGCGATGCCGTTCAAGGACTTGCTCGGGCTGTTCATCGGCCAGCTCAAGAGCCGCGCGGAAACTGCCGCCGGTCGTGAGTTCGAGCAAGTGGTGCTGGGTCGTCCGGTGTTCTTCGTCGACGACGATCCGCTGGCCGACCAGGAAGCCGAAGACACCCTGGTGGAAGTGGCGCGCAAGCTCGGCTTCAAGGACGTTTCGTTCCAGTACGAACCGATCGCTGCGGCCTTCGACTACGAGTCGACTATCGAGAAGGAAGAGCTGGTACTGATCGTCGACATCGGCGGTGGTACGTCGGACTTCTCGCTGGTGCGCCTCTCGCCCGAGCGTCGCGGTGTGGATAACCGTCACGATGACATTCTCGCCACCGGCGGCGTACACATCGGCGGGACCGACTTCGACAAACAGTTGAGCCTGCAAGGCCTGATGCCGCTGTTCGGCTACGGCAGCCGGATGAAAAGCGGCGCGTTCATGCCGACCAGCCACCACATGAACCTGGCGACCTGGCACACCATCAACTCGGTGTACTCGCAGAAATCGACCCTGGCTCTGGGCAGCATGCGCTACGACATCGAGGACACCGGCGGCATCGACCGTCTGTTCAAGCTGATCGAACAGCGCGCCGGGCACTGGCTGGCGATGGAAGTGGAAGAAACCAAGATTCAGTTGACCCACAACGACAGCCGCCATGTGCCGCTGGATCGCATCGAGTCGGGCCTGAGCGTGGAACTGACCCGGGCGTTGTTCGAATCGGCCATCGAGTCGCAGCTCGAGCGCGTGCGCGGCAGCGTCACCCGGTTGCTGGCGGACGCCAATGTGGCGGTGGGTCAGGTTGATACGGTGTTCTTCACCGGTGGTTCGAGCGGTATTCCGGCACTGCGCAACAGCGTCTCGGCGATGCTGCCGAACGCGCGGCATGTGGAAGGGAATATCTTTGGCAGTATCGGTAGCGGTCTGGCGATTGAAGCCATGAAACGCTATGGCTCGGTGAACTGACACTGCACTGATGATCGTTCCCACGCTCTGCGTGGGAATGCCGCAATGGACGCTCTGCGTCCGCTGTTGAAGCTGTGACGCGGAGCGTCACGGGATGCATTCCCACGCAGACGGTTCGACGCCTCGACGTGGGAACGATCACCTACTAAACCATCCCGCCCAGCTTCAACTCACTCTTCAGATACGCGTAATAGATCGGCCCCGCCACCACCCCCGGCAAGCCGAACGCGGCCTCGAACACCAGCATTGCCAGCAGCAACTCCCAGGACTTGGCACTGATCTGCCCGCCGACGATGCGCGCGTTGAGAAAGTATTCCAGCTTGTGGATAAAGATCAGATAACCCAACGCCGCAATCGCCACCCAGATCGACAGCGACAGGCCGACGATGGTGATCAGCGTGTTCGACATCAGATTGCCGATCACCGGCAGCAGGCCGAGCAGGAAGGTCAGCACGATCAGGGTCTTGGTCAGCGGCAGCTTGATCCCGAACATCGGCAGGATCACCGCCAGAAAGATCCCGGTGAAGAAGGTGTTGAGCAGGGAAATCTTGATCTGCGCGAACACGATGTTGCGAAACGCCTGAACCAGCAGGTGCAGACGGTCGAACAGCGCAGCCGCCAGCGGTTTGCGCTTGGTGACGTCCGGCACGCGCTGCAAGGCGATGATCGCGCCCAGCACCATGCCGATCAGCAGCGTCACGAACATGTGCGCCGCGTCCTTGCCGACCAGTTGCAGGTCGGACAGGTGTTTGCTCGCCCATTCACCGATGGCCACACGGAACTCGGCGGCACTGGCCGGCAGGTAGCTGTCGAGAAACGGCGGCAGTTGCCCGCGCGCGCGGTCAACCACGCCCATGAATTTATCGAGGGAAGCCCCGGGGTTTTCCGCCTCGTGCAGCAGGAAACTGATGGCCCCGGCAAAGATCAGCGCCAGCACACTCACCACCAGCGTGCCGAGCAGCGCCACCGCCAGCCAGCGCGCGCGCCGGCCTTCGATCAGACGTTGCAGTTGCGGGGTGAGCATGTTGACCAGTTCGAACACCAGCAACCCGGCCAGCAGGCTGGGCAGCAAACGCAATGGCAACACCAGCAACAGACCGCCGAAAATGATGATGCAACTGACCCAGAACACTACATGACGCTCAGAAAACGTTGGCATACAGCCTCAAAACGAACGGCGTAAAAGGATTGGCAGTCTGCCAGCGATCCGGCGCCGAAGCGAGCGGATGCCCTGCCGCTCGCTGCGATCTGTCGATCTTATTTTTTCTTCAGACAATCACTCATGAACGTCTTGCGCGCATCCCCCGTCAGCGCCTTGGTCTTGGCATCGGCATTACAGGTTTTCATCTTTTCCTGCTGCGGGGTCAACGCCTTGGCGTCATTGGCTGCCGGTGCTGCCTTGAGGCAGGTGCTCATGAAGGTCTTGCGCTCGTCGCCCTTGAGGCTCTTGGCCGTGGCGTCGGCGTTGCAGGTGGTCATCTTGTTCTGTTGCGCCGTGGCGGCGAAACCCTGGGAACACAGCAGCAGACCGATCATCAACAAAGGGACACGCAGCATCTTCATGGAGTTTTCTCCTTGGCGCCGCCTCGATGGAAGCGGCCTCCGGCTGAGTGTAGTCAAAGCTTGTTACACCTTCCTGCCTTCAAGGTGGCTGCGCCGGTATTGCTCGGGGGTACATCCGGCCTGCCGGGCGAACATGGCGATGAAGGCCGAGCCGCTGCTGTAACCGAGGTCGAAAGCGATTTCCTGCACGCTGCGCGCCGACTCCAGCGCCTCGATCGCCGCGAGATAACGCAACCGCTGACGCCACTCGCCGAAACTCATCCCCAGCTCCCGCACGAATTGCCGGGCCAGGGTGCGCTCGCTGACATGTACCTGCGCCGCCCAGTGCGCCAGCGGCTCGTTGTTGCCGGGCTCGGCCTGCAGGGTTTCGAGGATGGTCAGCAATCCGGGGCTGCTGGCGTAAGGCAAATAGCATTGGTGAACCGGCGCCTGGCGTAATTGATCCACCAACACCTGGGCCAGACGCTGGTCGGCTTCGAACGCCGGGATCTTCACATCACGGGCGGCGAAGTCCTTGAGAATCGCCTTGAGAATGTCGCTGATCGCCAGGGTGCAGGCCTGCGCCGGCAAGTCAGAACAGACATCGGGCGCCAGGCACACCGCCCGGTAGTTGACCGGTTGATGGCTGTAGAAACTGTGCTCCACCTGCGGCGGCACCCACACCGCGTATTGCGGCGGCGACATGAAACGGCTGCCGTCGACATCCATGTGCAACACGCCGTGGGCCGCGTACTCCAGCGTGCCCCACGGATGGCGGTGCGGCGCGGCGTATTCATGGGCGTTGAAGTCGGCATAGCGGAAATACACCGCTGAAGGCAGTTCACTGAAATCCAGCAGATCGATGTGTTTACTGTTCATGCTGTCCGGAATCAGGGGCGGGTTGTCCGGTTCGCAGTATAGGCCTGCATCCAGACAGGGGATAATCACCGTTCATCAACGTACTGGTTTCTCCTCCCATGCAATACGCGTTTCCCCTGCTGGCGATTTTCATCTGGGCCGGCAACACCGTGATCAACAAGCTGGCCGTTGGCGCGATCTTCCCCGCCGAGATCGGCTTCTACCGCTGGCTGCTCGCCGGCCTGCTGTTCACGCCGTTCATGCTCAAAAAAGTAATTGCGCACTGGCCGCAGATCCGCCCGAACCTGGGCAAGATTTTCATCCTCGGCGTGCTCGGCATGGCGGTCTACCAGAGCCTGGCCTATTTCGCCGCGACCATGACCAGCGCCACCAACATGGGCATCATCCTCTCGCTGATGCCGCTGATGTCGCTGGCCATGGCGATCATCAGCCTCGGCCAGCGCCTGACCGCCGGTGCGCTGGTCGGTGCGGTGCTGTCGTTCGCCGGCGTGCTGGTGGTGGTGTCGTCCGGCAGCCTCGGCGCACTGCTGCAACACGGGGTGAACCTGGGTGACGCGATGATGCTGGTCGCCACCCTCGCCTACGCGATCTACAGCACCCTGCTGAAAAAATGGCAACTGCGCCTGCCGCCGCTGGTGTTGCTGTATTTGCAGGTACTGGTGGCGGTGGCGGTGCTGTTTCCGCTGTACGCGACTTCACCGAAAACCGGCCTGACCCTGCAGAACATTCCGCTGGTGCTGTATGCGTGCCTGCTGGCCTCGATGCTTGCGCCGCTGGCCTGGATGCAGGCCGTGCAGCGCCTGGGGCCGAGCCGGACCACGCTGTTCTTCAACCTGCTGCCGTTGATCACCGCGCTGATTGCTGCGGTGGTATTGAAGGAACAGCTGGCGATGTATCACCTGGTCGGTGGCTTGCTGACGCTGGGCGGGGTGATTCTTTCCGAGCGTTGGACCACCGTCCTCGGTCGCTCCCGCACTCCGAGCGCCGCCTAGACCCCGGCGGCTTTCAACCGCGCGGCATGCTCGACGAACAGCCGCACCGGGTCCGCGCCTTTGCCGACCAGTCCCAGCGACTGGTTGACGATGTCGAAGTGATCCATCGGGTAGTCATCGCCAATGACCGTGCCCAGGTGCGAGCTGTAGCGTCCGACCATGCCGTCGCACTGCCCCGGCTCACGCACGAAGGTTTTGGCGAACAACCGGCAACTGCGGTTGGTGCCGTCAAACAGGTTGCCACCGCGATCAGTCTTACCCGGCTGCAACGTGCCGGACCACGAGTAATAACGCACACCGTTGACCTCTTCCGGCCCGTGCCCGCCCCAGTTATCAGGCAAGCCCTGTGGATAACGCTGGTTGAACAGCGCCACGCCTTCAGTGGTGAGGGAATGGTGCGAGGCGTGGATATCCACCGGCAGTTTCGGCCCGTGGTAACCGGTCTCCATAAGCGCCATCAGCCAGCCGACAAAACGCAACAGCGCCTCGAGGATTCGGCCCTTGGCGCTGTCCGCCGGATAGTGTTTCGCCAGATAGTCGGCCAGTTCCGAACCATGATTGGGCCCGGCCACCGACGTCACCGAGGCCACCAGATCCGGACGCTTGGCCGCCGCGTAACGCGCCGTCAGCGAACCCTGGCTATGGCCGAACAGATTGACCTTGGCCGCACCGGTCTCACGCAGGATTTCATTGATGCGCGCCAGCAACTGCTCGCCGCGCACTTCGGTGGAATTGAGCGGCGACACCTGCACCGCAATCACCGTCGCACCACCCCGACGCAACGCTTTGATGATCCCGTACCAGTACGGGTACAGCACCAGACGGATGAAACCGAGCATTCCCGGCACCAGCACCAGTGGATAACGTGTGGCCGAATCTTGCGACATGGGCAAACATCCTTGTGGTCGGTGAGTGGATGCAGGGCGTGCAAAACGCCCGCCAAGCATCCTCCTCGATGATGACAACTCCACGACCAGCCTACTTCAGCCCCACCACCCCCGCCACAATCAGCCCCACCGACAACAACTTCACCAGCGTCAGGCTCTCGCCCAGCAGGGCGAAACCGAGAAACACCGTGCCGAGCGAGCCGATGGCGGTCCAGATTGGATAGGCGATGCTCACCGGCAACTCGCGCATCGCCAGGGTCAGGAAATAGATCCCGCCCACCGCCGCGACCACGGTAATCAGCGACGGCCACAGCCGGGTGAAACCTTCGGCGTACTTCATGCCCATGGCGAAGGTGACCTCGAACCCCGCTGCAATCAGCAGAAACAGCCAGGCCACCTAGAACTCCCGGGCGAGGTTGAGCAGGCGCTGCTCGGCCTCGGCCACCGACACCGCGAAGGTGCGCTCGGCGGATTCCTCGCCCTCGGCCGCGACCACCGTGACGTCGTTGATGCCGATAAAACCCAATGCCGTGCGCAGCCATGGATCGGCGTGGTTAAGCGCCTCCAGCTCACCGCCCGGGCCGAACCCGAAACCGCCGCGACTGGTGACGATCAGCGCCTTCTTGCCGCGCAGTAGCGGCGTGTACTGGGCGATGCCGTTGTCCAGGGTGTGATCGAACGTCAGGCCCAACCGCACGATCTGATCGACCCAGGCCTTGAGGCCGCTGGGCACGTTGAAGTTGTACATCGGCGTGGAAATCAGCAGCAGGTCGTGATCGAACAACTCGCCCACCAGTTGATCGCTGAGCGCCAGATCGGCCTGCATCGTCAGCGGCCGTGCATCAGGCTCCGGGTAAAACGCCGCCGCGACAAACGCTTCATTCACGGCCGGAATCAACGCCCGCCCGACTTCACGGCGAGTAACCTGAGCCTGTGGATGACGGACTTGCCAGGCGCTGAGAAAATTTTCCGCCAGACGACGCGAATGGGAGCGCTCACCGCGTGGGCTGGCATGGATTGCAAGAATCTTGCTCATCTGAATCTCCTTGGGACTAGACTTGAGTGACTGTGTGGCGCCAGATTGCAGCTACTCAGTCATCGCCTCAAATGAGCAAAAATCAGTCGGGATGAATTGATTTCATCCGTGGAGCTTTCATGTTCGCAGCCTTGCCCCTGACCGCCCTGCGCGCGTTCGAATCCGCCTCGCGCCTTTTGAGTTTCAAGGCGGCCGCCGAAGAACTGGCGGTGACGCCGACGGCGATTTCCCATCAGATCCGCTCGCTGGAGGACTGGCTCGGCGTGGCGCTGTTCGAACGCCTGCCGCGTCAGGTGCGCCTGACCGAGGGTGGTGAGCGACTGTTTCGCAGCCTGCACGGCGCATTTCTGGAAGTGGCGCAAAGCGTCGACACCCTGCGCCCGCAACGCAGCGGCAGCAGCCTGACGCTGTCGACCACCGCCGCGTTCGCCGCGCTGTGGCTGGTGCCGCGACTGGGACGGTTTTACGCAAAGCATCCGAACATCAATGTGCGACTCGACACCCATTGCGAAGTGATCGATCTGCATCAGGACGCCAGCGTCGATCTGGTGTTGCGCTACAGCCTTGACGATTACCCGAACCTCTACGGGTTGTGCCTGTTCGATGAGTCGTTCGGCGTGTACGGCTCGCCGGAACAGGTAGCGCTGGCCGCCCGCCGCACCCCGGCTTTGATCAGCGTGCGCTGGCACAACTCGAAACTGTACGCCCACGGCTGGGAGGCGTGGTGCGCGCAGTCAGGCGAGAACTGGCTCAATCAGCACCCGGCCGTCCGCGAATACGATGAAGAACATTACGCCCTGCAAGCGGCCATTGCCGGACAGGGGCTGGTGCTGGCGAGCAACATTCTGGTGTCGGAGAGCGTCGCCAGCGGTCTGCTGGTGCCGTACAAGGGCGAGGTGCAGGTCGACGGTGCCGGTTACAGCGCGCTGTGTGTGCCGGGCCGTGAGCGGCATCCACCGGTGAAGGCGTTTTTTGCCTGGCTGCGTGAAGAGGCGCAACTTTCCGGGCATGTCCCGCGCTGAATCCGACAAAACTTTTTGCAGCGTTCATCACTCACAACCTGGTAACGATCACGTCAGCAGAACGTGACGCCAATCGGATTAGCCTCCAGGAGACTGAAATGAGTGACCTGCATTTGTCTGATGTTCAAACCCTGCGCGAGCGCGCACGCAAGCACGTGGAAAACGGCGCAGTGACCGAAAGCTACAGCGCCAACCGTGAAGAAGTGCTGCGCCTGCTCAACGAATCGCTGGCCACTGAACTGGTCTGCGTCCTGCGCTACAAGCGCCACTACTTCATGGCCAACGGCCTGAAAGCCAACGTCGCCGCCGACGAATTTCTCGAGCACGCCACTCAGGAAGCCGAACACGCCGACCGTCTGGCCGAGCGCATCGTGCAATTGGGCGGCGAGCCCGAGTTCAACCCTGACCTGCTGTCGAAGATGTCCCACGCGCAATACGTGGCCGGCAACACCTTGAAGGAAATGGTCTACGAAGACCTGGTGGCCGAGCGGATCGCCATCGACAGCTACCGCGAGATCATCCAGTACATCGGTGAAAAGGATCCGACCACGCGCCGGATCTTCGAAGACATCCTGGCTCAGGAAGAAGAGCATGCGGATGACATGGCCGATATCCTGAAAGACCTCTAATCCCCGCTCCCCCGCTGACCGATCGTTCCCACGCTCTGCGTGGGAACGATCGGGTTGCAGCGATTACTTGGTGGGTTTGACGGTCACCGGCGCCTTGCCCGCCTTCATCTGCTCCAGCAACGGCGCGCACTGATTCGGCTCGCCACCACTCGGCGCCACCAGCGCCAGCAACCCTGCCGCAGGTGCAGCGATCACGCCCAACGCCACCATCCCCGCCCCGCGCAGAATCAGCGGCACCGCTTTCACCCCGGCATCCGGCTTGATGAACTTGCCACGCACGTACAACGGCGAACGCAGGGAAATCAAACGCCAGCCCTTGGATTCCGGCGTCACTGTCAGATCCAGTTGCTCGGTAGCCATGTTCGCCGTGCCGTCGATGTAGATGATTGCGTTCTCGGTATCGAACACAAACAGCCGCGTACTCGCCAGGCCGGTCTTGATGTCGAAGTCCGCCGCCGCGCAGTTGATCTTCACTTCCTTGTCGCCAAAGATCTTGCCGACCACGTAGTTGCCGACGTTGAGCCCTGCCAGCTCCATCAACTCGCGACTGATCGCGCCGTCGTTGATCAGCATCTTCAGGTTGCCGTTGGCGCCGCCCAGCAGTTTTGCCACCGAGTTGCCGCGTCCGGCGATATCGGCATCGCCGTTGAGCTCGCCGAAACTGGTCTTCATCGGTTCGAAGGTCGGGAACAGCTGTTTGAGCTTGAACTTGCGCGCGGTCAGTTTGGCCCGGCCTTCCAGCGGCTCGGTGCGTCCATTGAGGCGAATCTGAGCGTCGAGGTTGCCACCGGCCACGCCGAAGCGCAGCGGCTCCAGACTCAGTTCGCCGTCGTTGAGTTTCAGGTGGGTATAGAGGTCGGTGAACGGCAGTTCTTCGCTGTGGACGATGCGTTTGCCGGTGAATTCGACGTCGGCGTCCATGTCGCGCCAGCGCTCGGTCTTGAACTCTTCCACCGGCAACACCTTGTCCGCCGGCTGTTTGCTCTCGCCGCCACGGGCCTTTTGCTTGGCATTGGAGTCGGCACCAATCAGCGGCGCGAGGTCGGCGAACAGCAGTTGATTGGACAGCAGCGCGCCACTCAACTTGGGCCGTGGCTGACTGGCGACGTAGGCCAGATCGCCATGAATGTCGCTGCTGCCAATCTTGCCGTTGAACTGCTCATAGCGGAATTGCGCGCCGCCCGGCTCATGCAGCTTGGCAATCAAATGGCCGTCGGTGGCGTACGGCGGGGTGTCCGGCAGGGTCACGCCGGTCAGCGGATACAGATTGCCGAGGCTGGCGCCCGCCAGTTTCAGGCGCAGGTCGAGGGCGCCGAGATTCAGCGGATCGGTCAGGGTGCCGGCGAGTTCGACGCTGGTATCGCCGATCTTCGCCTGGGCCTGCAACGGGAACGGTTTGCTTGCGTCCTGCAGGGCCAGCAGGCCGCCGATCTTGCCCTGGCCGGCGAGTTTCTGGCCGTGGTACTGGCCGGTGACTTTCAGGCCGAAGGCGTAATCCTGCGGTGCGCCACCCTTGTCCTGTGCGGTTTTCGCGGCTTTGTCGCCGACGATGTCGCTGAACGGAATCGGCTTGCCCAGCGGATCGATCAACAGGTCGAGATTGGTCTTGAGGGTCTGGTCATCCAGGATGACGTGGCCCTTGTCGAAACCGATGGCGCCGATGTCGACCACCCAGTTCGAGGGCTCGGCATTCGGGTCCTTGGGATCGAACTTGAAGGTCCAGTTGGCGCGGCCGTCGGCCAGGCGCTGCAATTGCGCGTTGGGTTCGGTCAGGTCGATGCGCGGGATCGTCACCCGTTGCGCCAGCAAGGCCAGCGGCGAAATGCGCAGCTCGACCCGTTTGAGGGTGACCATCTGCGGCTGTTTCGACCAGTCCGGATTGCCCAGCGTCAGGTCCTCGGCCACCACATGCGGCCACGGCACCCAGGCGCGCCAACCACCCTCGTCGAGTTCACGCCGCCAGACCACCGACAGGTTGCCGTTGATGGCGAACGGTCGATGCAGTTCTTCCGAAACTTTGGCGTTGAGCGGCGGTTTGATCCGGTTCCAGTCGAAGAACACGATGATCAGCACCAGCACTGCCAGAAGCAGCACGAGGGTGGCGAAGGTCCAGGCGAAGATTTTACGCGTGCGCGTCATTGCACAAAGCTCCTGAAGACGACTGCATCCATTGGCACGACGCAGCTGAAACGACGGGCCGTGATGGCCCTCATGAAATCTGTGACTGACAAACAGCCCGCAGGTTTAATCCAAAGCCCCATCGAGGGGAAAAAACGGTCGCCATTCTGACCGATCGGTCGAATTGGCGTTACCGGACCCGCACTTTTGCGGGGCGCGAGTGGGTGGAAAATACCCACCGCAGTGCAAAACCGCCCGCCTGAAACGCCCGAGCTAGAGCCTCCCAAGCGAACAATCAATTCTGTTGATTATTACCATTGTGTTTATGAACTTTTATATCGACTTATCGAGAGTAGCATTGCCCTCGTACCCACTTTATCGCCCTCCCAAGGAGCAACCCATCATGAAACGCCAACTTCTGTTCAGTCTTACCCTCTCGATGCTGGCCAGCACCGCTTTCGCCCTGCCAGCTGCCGAACAGGCTACCCCGCAAGTGAAATCCAGCTACTCGGTGTTCAGCCAGACTGTTGCCGCTGATGGCTCCGACCGCACTCCACAAGGCCAGACCCTGGCTGAAAACGGTCGCAACCGTCTGGAAGAAAAAGGTCTGGTTCAAGATGGCTATGACAAAACCCCACAAGGTCAAACCGTAGCTGAAGGCGGCCGTGATCGTCTGGAAGAGAAAGGTCTGGTTCAAGACGGTTCGGATCGCACTCCACAAGGTCAAACCCTGGCATCTGACGGTGGCGACCGTACCCCACAAGGCCAGACTCTGGCTTCTGACGGCGGCGACCGTACCCCACAAGGTCAAACCCTGGCTGCTGACGGCTACGACAAAACCCCACAAGGTCAAACGCTGGCCGAAGGTGGTGGTGACCGTGTGATCGAACGCAACAGCGCTTTGAGCTAAGCTCATGGCGGCCTGGAAAAAAAGCCCAATCCCCGGATTGGGCTTTTGACTTTTCAGCAGCCTGTATAAAGAAGTCTCGATTTCCCGGTTCCATCTCCCCCGCTGCCGTTCGACGCCGACAAAGCCGATTTGCTAGAGTGCGGCGCTTGTCTTGCCTAAGAACACACCCTTGCGATGCTGCCCCGCGCCGAACAGAAACAACAGACCCGCAACGCCCTGATGGACGCTGCCCGCCACTTGATGGAAAGCGGCCGAGGATTCGGCAGCCTGAGCCTGCGTGAAGTGACGAAAACCGCCGGCATCGTGCCCACCGGTTTCTACCGGCATTTCGCTGATATGGACGAACTCGGCCTGGTACTGGTCAGCGAAGTCGGCCAGACCTTCCGCGAAACCATCCGCCTGGTACGCCACAATGAATTCGTCATGGGCGGCATCATCGATGCGTCGGTGCGGATCTTCCTCGACGTGGTCAGCGCCAACCGTTCGCAATTCCTGTTTCTGGCCCGCGAGCAGTACGGCGGATCGTTGCCGGTGCGTCAGGCCATCGGCCGTTTGCGTGAGGACATCAGCTCCGACCTGGCGGCGGATCTGGCGTTGATGCCCAAGCTCCAGCACCTCAATCGCGAAGGTCTGAGCGTGATGGCCGATCTGATCGTCAAATCGGTGTTCGCCACCCTGCCGGACATCATCGACCCGCCGGCCGAAGCCCTGCCCGAGCATCTGACGCCCCAGGCGAAGATCACCCAGCAGTTGCGCTTCATCTTTATCGGGTTGAAGCACTGGCAAGGGCTCGGCAGTACCGAGTAATCCTCCAGCCCCCCAATCACCCTGTGGGAGCGAGCCTGCTCGCGATAGCGGTGTATCAGTCAACTCGATGCTGACTGAGCGCACGCCATCGCGAGCAGGCTCGCTCCCACACTGGCTCCGGTTTGGTGCATGTAAAAAACTTCATGCACCAAAACACCCCACAATCCTGCAACATCTTGAAACATCCACTAGTCTCCGACAGGGTTTTCCTACGCCTCGTCCGGTTGGCAAGCCCCTTGCTCTAGCCTGAGCATTGTCCACTGCTGGAAGCTTTCCGATGCTGGTGATTCATCGCAGAATCGACCCCCAACCCGTCTGGGCCGCCGAGTTGCACCTGACCTTCGAAGCCAGGAGCAAAAGCCGCCTGCGCTGTTTCAGTGCCGAAGGCGAGGACGTCGGACTGTTTCTGGAGCGCGGCCAGCCGCCGCTGTATGACGGCGAATGCCTGCAAGCCGAAGATGGCCGGATCGTCCGGGTCTGCGCCCGCCCCGAACAATTGCTGCACGTCACCTGCGCCAATGCCTTTGAACTGACCCGCGCCGCCTATCACTTGGGCAATCGCCATGTGGCGCTGCAAGTCGGTGACGGCTGGTTGCGCCTGCTCGACGATTACGTACTCAAGGCGATGCTCGAACAGCTCGGCGCCGCCGTGGAATCGATCGAAGCGCCGTTCCAGCCGGAACACGGCGCCTACGGTGGCGGCCATCACCATTCGCGGCACGGTGACGAAGACTTCAACTACGCGCCGAAACTCCATCAGTTCGGCGTCCGTTTGTGAACCCGGCCTGGGCGCTGCTGCGCCTGGCCAGTCCGCAATTGCCGATTGGCGGCTACAGCTATTCCCAGGGCCTGGAAATGGCTGTGGATAACGGCCGCGTCGACAGCCCGGACAGCGCCCGCCGCTGGATCAGCGATCAATTGCTGCTCAACCTCGCGCGGTTCGAGGCGCCCATGCTGCTCGCCCATTGTCAGGCCGCCGCGGACGAACACTGGGATGAATTGCGCAAGCTCTGCGAAAGCCATCGCGCCAGCCGCGAAACCCGCGAACTGCATCTGGAGAGCCGGCAGATGGGCTACTCGTTGCAGCAATTGCTCAACGGCCTGCCCGAACTCGATCAGCCCGCGCGGGACTTTCTCGAAAACTGCACCGAGCCGCACCTGGCCCTGTGCTGGGCACTGGCCGCACGCGCCTGGCAGATCAGCCCGCAGGACGCACTCGCCGCGTGGCTGTGGAGCTGGCTGGAAAACCAGCTCGCGGTGCTGATGAAAACCTTGCCGCTGGGCCAGCAAGCCGCCCAGCGCCTGACCAGCGAATTGCTGCCGTTGTTGCAGCAGGCGCAGCAGGATGCCACCCGAATCAATCCCGAACACCTCGGCAGCGCCGCGTTCGGTCTGTCCCTGGCGTGCATGGCCCATGAGCGCCAGTACAGCCGCCTGTTCCGTTCCTAGGTCCTTTTATCTGGAGAATCACATGAACACACAACCCCTGCGCGTCGGCATTGGCGGCCCGGTCGGTTCCGGCAAGACCGCGTTGACCCTGGCCCTGTGCCTGGCCCTGCGCGAGCGCTACAACCTGGCCGTGGTCACCAACGACATCTACACCCGCGAAGACGCCGACTTTCTGGTGCGCAACGAAGCGCTGGCACCGGAACGCATCATCGGCGTGGAAACCGGTGGCTGCCCGCACACCGCGATCCGCGAAGACGCCTCGATCAACCTCGAAGCGGTGGATCAACTGAACCGGCGTTTTCCAGGGCTGGACCTGATTCTGGTGGAGTCCGGCGGCGACAACCTGTCCGCCACCTTCAGCCCGGAACTGTCCGACCTGACCATCTACGTGATCGACGTTTCGGCCGGCGACAAGCTGCCACGCAAGGGCGGGCCCGGCATTTGCAAATCCGACCTGCTGGTGATCAACAAGATCGATCTCGCGCCACTGGTCGGTGCCTCGCTGGAGATGATGAACAGCGACACTCAGCGTATGCGCAACGGCAAGCCGTTCGTGTTCAGCAACCAGAAAACCGGTCAGGGCCTGGAAGACATCATCGCCTTCATCGAACGCCAGGGCCTGCTGACTGCAGCCTGATTCACTGATCAACAAGGAAGCTTATCCATGACACTCAAACGCATTCTCGGCGCCGTCGCGCTGCTGCTGACTCCGGCCCTGGCCTTCGCCCACCCCGGCCACGGCGACTCTGGCCTGGTGGCTGGCATCAGCCACCCGATCGGCGGCCTCGACCATTTGCTGGCGATGGTGGCCGTCGGCCTGTGGGCGGCGCAGCAGCAAGGCGCGGCACGCTGGGCGCTGCCGTGCACCTTCGTCGGCACCATGCTGATCGGCGGCCTGCTCGGCTTCGAAGGGCTGGATCTGCCGGCGCTGGAAAGCGGGATTGCCGCCTCGGTGCTGGCGCTGGGTCTGGCGGTGGCGCTGGCGGTGCGTCCGCCACTGGTGATGGCGGTGGCGGCGACGGCGCTGTTTGCGCTGTTCCATGGCGTGGCCCATGGCCTGGAGCTGCCGGACATGTCGAGCCCTTGGGCGTATGCCGCCGGTTTCGTGGTCGCAACGGCTGCGCTGCATGCGGCGGGTTATGCGGTCGTGCGCTTTCTGCCTCAGGCAGCCGCGCCGCTGGTCCGACTGGCCGGAGCGGCTTCGGCGGTGACGGGCGCGTGGTTGCTGGCCGGCTGAACTGCACCTCTGATCGTTCCCGCGCATGGCGCGGGAACGATCGATCGCCACTCTCTGCTACCATGTCGCGCAATCGCCCCTGCCGTGACGACGTCCGCCCATGCCCCACGCTTCCCGCTCCACCTCCCTGCCTGAACTGACCGCCCTGTTCGGTGAAGTGCAACAGCACTTTCTGAACGTGATCGTGCCCCTCTGGCAAGGACCGGGCTGGAACGCCGACATGGCGTTGCCTTACGAGGCGCTGGACGCCGCGCATCAGCCGCTGCCACCGCAGCGCTACCGGGCCATGGCCTGCGCACGGCAGCTGTACCTGTTTTCCAGCCTGATCGGAGTTGTGGATAACGCCGAAGCCCGCGCAGCTGCGCTGTTTCGCTCCCTGCAACGGCACTTCCACGATGCCGAGCACGGCGGCTGGTTCTACAGCATCGATCCGCAGGGCAAACCGCTGGATCAGCGCAAGGACCTCTACACCCACGCCTTTATCCTGTTCGCCTGCGCCCACTATTGGGACAAGTCTCGCGAACCGTTGGTGGAATCGACGCTCAACGCCGCGCTGGAAGTGATCGGCCGGCGATTCGCAACGGGCGACGGCCTCTACGAAGCCTGCCTCGACCGCGACTGGATCACGCTGGAAACCGGCCCGCTGCAAAACCCGCTGATGCACCTGGCCGAAGCCTTCCTGGCCACGTTGGCCGTGCGCGAAGATCCCCAGACCCAGCAGGCGCTGAGCGAGTTATGCACAGCCATGCACAAGCGCTTCATCGAACCGCAACAAGGCGTGCTGATGGAAAAACCGCTGGGTACTGTGGATAACTGGTTTGAGCCGGGGCATCAGTTCGAATGGTATTTCCTGCTCGAATCCTCACCGCTGCTGCGAGGGTCGAAACTGCACGCGGCACAGGATCGTGCGTTTGCCTTCACCGAACAGCAGGGCGTCGAGAGCGACACCGGTGCGGTGCTGGCCATGCTCGATCCGCAAGGACACGGGAAGGATTCGACCCAGCGCATCTGGGCCCAGGCCGAATACCTGCGCGCCCTGACCTTGCGTCCGGGCAGTGAAAGCGCGGTGCTGCGCCAGTTGCAGGCGCTGCAACAGCGCTTCCTGCATGCCGGCGGCTGGCACGAGTGCCGTGACGATCAGGGCGAGGTCAGCCGCAAGGACATGCCGTCGACCACGCCGTATCACTTGGCGACCTGCTATCGCGGCATCGCCGACTATCTGAGCTGACATCCGTGGCGAGGGAGCCTGCTTCCTCGCCGCAAACATCAGGCAATCCACTTCCTGTCGCCAGTGAAGCTGATGGTCAGCCAGCGCGCCGCGTCCGGTTTGCCCAGCTTCGCGGAAATCTCTTCCCGCAGCACATCCAGCTGGCCGACGCTCTGCAGCCGGTAATCCGCCGGCAACACCACATGAATCTCGATGAACCGCGCCCGCCCGTGCTTCTGCACATAGGACACGTAGTCGTCGAAACCATGCTCGACCTTCGCCGCCTCCATCACCTCGCGCACCTGCTCATCCAGCGTGTCCGGCGCAATGCCGAGCACGTCCCGCAGCGCCGGGCCGAGGATCTTGAAGGCCGGCGGCAACATGGTCAGGGCCAGCACGATGAGAATCAGCGGGTCGACAAACTTCGCCCATTCACCATAGCCCTGGGACTTGAGCAGCAACGCCGCGAGGAAACTGATCAACAGGCCCACGGACAGCATCGCGTCCACCAGCCAACTGATGTTGTCGAACTGGATCAGGCTCGACTTGAGCTTGCGATTGCGGTGCCGGACGTAGAAGAAGTAGGCGAACTCGACAACGGTGAACACCGCCGCGTAGATGATCACCAGCCCCAGTTCGATCTCACGACCACCGTTGATGATGCCGAACACACCGTTGAGAAACGCGTAGATCGCGATCAGCAACAGGAAACTGCCCTCGATCAGCAGCACCATCGGCTCCAGATGCCAGAAACCGAACTGGAAACGCTGGTTGCTTTGCTTGGCGATCAGCTTCGCGGTGATCAGCATCAGAACTTTGATGAAGGTGGCGATCAGCGAAAAAAAGCCATCGAACAGGATGGACTGGGAACCCGAAACAAAACCGGTGACGATCCCGGCGATCGACACGGCCAACATCAGAAGGGTGGATTGTTTGAGCAGCGACTGCTCACCTCGGTTACTCACTTTGACTCCTCGAAAAACCTTGAAAACCGCTGGGTGCGGTGGGGTTGTTGAGGAGTGAGTCTACCTTACTGCCAAAATTTGGCCGATTTGCCCTCTTCGCCAACAGACTGGCGAAGAGGGCAAAACCGTATCAGGCCTTGTTACGCTCGATGGCAAAACCGGCCCAGGTCTGGCTCACCGGCATCAGCTCAAGGCTGTTGATGTTGATGTGCGCCGGCGCATTCAGCACCCAGAAGATGGTCTCGGCGATGTCCTGCGGCTGGATCGGCTCGGCACCGGCGTAGGTCGCGTCGTAACGCGCCTGATCGCCCGCGAAGCGCACCAGCGAGAACTCGCTCTCGCAGAGGCCCGGCTCGATGTTGCTGACGCGCACGCCAGTGCCCTGCAGGTCGCACCGCAGGTTCAGCGAGAACTGTTTGACGAACGCCTTGGTCGCGCCGTAAACGTGGCTGCCCGGGTACGGGTAGTTACCGGCGATGGAACCGAGGTTGACGATACCTGCGCCACGACCGTGGGCGATCAGGCGTGGCAGCAACAGGCGAGTGCTGTACATCAGGCCTTTGACGTTGGTGTCGACCATGGTGTCCCAATCGTCGAGGTCGCACTTCGGTGCAGGGTCCACGCCCAGCGCCAGCCCGGCGTTGTTGATCAGGCCGCGCAGTTTGGCGAACGACGGCGGCAGGTTGGCAATCGCCTCCTCCATCGCCTTGCGATCACGCACGTCCAGCACCAGGCCATGCACTTCAGTCTGCTTCGACAGCTCGGCGCACAGCGCGTTGAGGCGTTCTTCACGACGACCGGTCAGCACCAGTTTCCAGCCGGCCTCGGCAAAACGACGGGCACAGGCTTCACCAAAACCGGAGGTCGCGCCGGTGATAAACAGGGTGTTGGACATCGTGTTCTCCTTGCTTCGGCCGCCGGGGCAGCCATTGGAATAGAAAATCAGCGGGCAGCATGCCCGGCCCTGCTTTAACCGGCAACTACCGAATCCTGCTCATTAATTGATCAATGGCCGCTACGCCAGACGCGCCGTGGCCTGTAGCCATGTGCACGCACGTTATCCACAAGCCCTTCCACAGTTTCCGGGGGCAAGTGGAAAAGCGCAAAGCCGCGCCACACAAGGCTTTGCGGGCGATCTGGAAAGTTTTTTGCTTGACCCTGAACAACCAGTTGTGCCGGGCAGGGCATTTTGCACGACCGGCCAGTCATGGCCATGATTGCGCGAGGCCAGCAATTACGGCCCTTAGCCGAGTCTTTCCAGAGTTTAGTCACAGACTTATCCACAGGATTGACCACACGGATCCTCACCTTTTTGCACGCCCATAAAAAGGTTGACAAACAGGCCTTCCCCTCAGCAAAAACACACTGCTCAAAAAACAACCACAGCGCTGAAAGCCACGGTTTCAAAGGCTTTCAGCCAGCTACACCCACGTTATTCACAGCCAGCTCCACAGCAAACGGGGACAAGTCAAAACTGTGGAAAAACAGCCATTTGCAGCGGCTTTATGTCGCGCTTTGCCAGGTTGGCGATTTTGTTTTCCACAATTTCCCGAAAGTCCTGGTGTTCAGCGAACGAGCAGACGCAAAAAAGCCCCGACACTCACGCATCGGGGCTTGTGGACAACTTCAAGCGATCAGTGACCGCCGAGGTAAGCGTTACGCACCTCCTCGTTCACCAGCAGCTCCTTGCCGGTGCCCGTCAGGCGGATCTCGCCGTTGACCATCACGTACGCCCGGTCGGACAGTTTCAGCGCATGGTTGGCGTTCTGCTCGACGAGGAAAATGGTCATGCCGGTTTTCGCCAGTTCCCGCAGGGTGGCGAAGATCTGTTTCACCACGATCGGCGCCAGGCCCAGGCTCGGCTCATCCAGCAGCAACAGCTTGGGCCGGCTCATCAGCGCCCGGGCGATGGCGAGCATCTGCTGCTCGCCGCCGGACATGGTCATGGCACGCTGAGTGCGGCGCTCTTCGAGCCGCGGGAACAGCTCGAACATGCGCTGCATGTCTTCCTTGGCGTACTTGTCGCCGATCGGGATGGTGCCCATCAGCAGGTTTTCCTCGACGGTCATGTCGGGGAACACCCGCCGCCCTTCCGGCGATTGCGCAATGCCATTGGAAGCGATGTAGTGCGATGACTTGTGGGTAATGTCCACGCCCTGATAGAGGATCTGCCCGCCCGCCGCCCGTGGCTGGCCGAAGATCGACATCAGCAGGGTGGATTTGCCGGCACCGTTGGAGCCGATCAGGCTGACGGTTTCCCCTTCGTTGATCTGCAGCGAAACGCCTTTGAGGGCCTGGATCGGGCCGTAGAACACGTCCAGATCCTTGAGTTCGAGGATGGGTTGCGTCATACGACTTCCTCTTCGTCGGCGCCCAGGTAGGCAGCGATCACTTTCGGATCGTTACGAATGGCATCCGGCCCGCCCTCGGCGATGACGATGCCGTGGTCCAGCACCACGATGTGATCGGAAATGCTCATTACCATGCCCATGTCGTGTTCGATCAGCACCACGGTCAGATCGTGCTCGTCGCGCAGCAGCCGGATCATCGCGCTCAGCGCTTCGGTTTCCTGAGGGTTGAGGCCGGCGGCCGGTTCGTCGAGGCAGATGATCTGCGGCCGCGTGCACATGGCCCGGGCAATTTCCAGACGGCGTTGCTGGCCGTAGGACAGCTCACCGGCCAGACGGTTGGCGCAGTCCACCAGATCCACCACTTCCAGCCAGTAGAACGCGCAGTCCAGCGCGTCGCTTTCGGCCTTGCGATAGCCCTTTGTGTTAAGGATGCCGGCCAGCATGTTGCGGTTGACCCACATGTGCTGGGCCACCAGCAGGTTTTCCAGCACCGACATTTCCTTGAACAGACGAATGTTCTGGAACGTCCGGGCCAGGCCCGCGCGGTTTACCAGATGGGTGCCGCCGAACATCTTGTAGTACAGGCGACTGGCAAAGTTTTTCGGCGAGACGAAGTCGGTCGGCTTGAACGACTCGCCCAGCAGCTGGATGACGTTGGTCTGCTGGCCGCGCACGTTGAGTTCGATCTTGCCGCCGGAGGCCTTGTAGAACCCGGTCAGGCAGTTGAACACCGTGGTCTTGCCGGCGCCGTTGGGGCCGATCAGGGCGAAGATCGAGTTGCGTTTGACCTTCAGGCTGACATCGCTCAAGGCCTTGATGCCACCGAAATGCATCATCAGTTTTTCAACAGAGAGTACGACTTCACTCATGGCGCAGTCCTCTCATAGTGAATGGCACCTTTGCGTGGAGTGACCCCGGTGCGGCTGATGCGGATCAGCCCGCGAGGTCGCCAGATCATCATCAACACCATCAGGATCCCGAACAGCAGCACGCGGTATTCGGCGAAGCCGCGCAGCAGTTCCGGGGCGACGGTCAGCACGAACGCTGCGATCACCACACCGATGGTCGAGCCCATTCCGCCGAGTACCACTATGGCGAGGATCAATGCCGATTCGAAGAAGGTGAACGAGGTCGGGTTGACGAAGCCTTGGTAAGTGGCGAAGAACACACCCGCCAGACCTGCCGTGGACGCACCGATGGTGAACGCCGAGAGCTTGACCAGCACGTGGTTGAGGCCCATCGAGCGGCAGGCGATCTCGTCTTCACGCAGGGCTTCCCAGGCGCGGCCAACCGGCATTTTCACCAGACGATGCTTGATGTACAGCACGGCCAGTACCACCAGGAACAGCACCGCATAGATGAAGTAGTACTTCACGTCCGGGTTGTAGGCGATACCGAAGAACTCGTGAAACGGTACCCCGCCATCCTTCGCCCGTTTGCCGAATTCCAGACCGAAGAAGGTCGGCAGTGGTGCCGGCATGCCGTTCGGGCCGCCGGTCAGGGACAGCCAGTTGTTGAGCACCAGACGAATGATTTCACCGAAGCCCAGGGTCACGATCGCCAGGTAGTCGCCGTGCAGGCGCAGCACCGGGAAACCGAGGATGCAACCGGCCAGCCCGGCGGTGATCGCCGCCAGCGGCAGCACCGTCCAGAAGCCCAGCCCGAGGTACTGATAACCGAGCGCCAGACCGTAGGCGCCGATGGCGTAGAACGCCACATAACCGAGGTCGAGCAGGCCGGCCAGACCGACCACGATGTTCAGCCCCAGACCCAGCAACACGTAGATCAAACCGAGGATGACCACGCCCAGCAGGTAGGAGTTGGACACGAACGGCACGGCCACGGCCAGCACGATCAGCAGCGGGATGATCCAGCGCAGGCGGGATTTGTGATCGGCGGGCAACACATGCACACCGGAACCGGTGCTCTCGAATCCTTCGAGAATGCGCAGGCCCTTGGGGGTTTGCAGGAACAGGCTGAGGGCGAAGCGGCCAGCCATGACGATGGCGATGATCCACGCCACGCGGGTCGGTTCGAGGTTGAAGCTGTAGCCGTCGAGTACCACGCCGACAATCGGCCCGAACACGATCAGGGCGATCAGACCGGCGAGAATCGCCTCAACCAGGCTTTTTTTGACATCAATGGATTTTGTAGTGGTTGAAGACATCGCTTACACCTTCGACACAAGAGGACGGCCCAGCAGGCCCTGAGGCCGGAAGACCAGAACAAGTACGAGCAGCGAGAAGCTGAACACGTCTTTGTAGTCGGAGTTGACCAGGCCCGAGAACAGCGACTCGGAGATCCCGAGGATGATCCCGCCCAACATGGCGCCAGGCAGCGAACCGATCCCGCCGAGCACCGCAGCGGTGAATGCCTTGATGCCGATGACGAAGCCTGCGTAGAAGTCGAACGTGCCGTAGTTCATGGTGATCAGCACGCCGGCCAGGGCCGCCATCGCTGCACCGATGATGAACACATAGGAAATCACCCGGTCGGTGTTGATCCCCAGGATCGAGGCCATCTTGCGGTCTTGCTGGGTGGCGCGGCACATGCGGCCGAGCTTGGTGTACTTGATTACATAGGTCAGCAGGCCCATCCCGACGAACGCCGCGACGAGAATGAAGATCTTGGTGTAGGTCAGCTGGACGAAGCCCGAGCCGACGTCGATGCGCCAGGCTCCGGTGAGCAGCGTCGGAACACCCTGTTGGCGGGCGCCCTGGCTGATCTGGGCATAGTTTTGCAGGATCAGGGAGATACCGATGGCGCTGATCAGCGGTGCCAGTCGGGTGGAGTTGCGCAGTGGTTTGTAGGCGATGCGTTCGATGACCCAGCCATACACCCCCGTGACGACGATGGTGAAGACCAGGGTGCCGAGCATCAGCAGCGGGAAGGATTCGATACCGAAGTAAGCCAGCAGAGCCAGACTGATTGCCGCGAGGTAAGCGGAAATCATGTAAACCTCGCCGTGGGCGAAGTTGATCATGCCGATGATGCCGTAGACCATTGTGTAGCCGATGGCGATCAGGCCATAGACCGACCCGAGGGTCAGGCCGTTGACCAGTTGCTGCAGGAAAATACCATCCATAACGCAATCTCACGCAGTGAGAACCTGCACACCCTGGAGCGCGCGGTTCTTCTAGGAAAAATACAGATTTACGTCGGAGCAATGTCAGCCACGACCGGGCTGGCCCCCACAGAAGTTCTGCAGAGGTCAGCCGATCGCGTCAGCCCTTACTTCTGTTTTTCCAGCTGGTGATATTTGCCGTCCTTGTCCCACTGGTAAACCACGTAGTCGGAGACTTTCAGGTCGCCCTTGGCGTCCCAGGTCTTCTCGCCCATCACGGTTTTCACTGGGTTGGCTTTCAGCCACTTGGCAGCGTCTTCGCCCTTGTTGGACTTGGCGCCGTTGAAACCGGCGGCTAGTGCCTGAACCGAGGCGTAGGCGTACAGGGTGTAGCCTTCAGGCTCGGTGCCGGCCTTGCGGAACGCGTCCACCACGGTTTTGCTGTCCGGCAGCATGCGCGGGTCAGCGCCGAAGGTCATCAGCACGCCGTCGACGTATTGCGGGCCACCGGCGGTGGTCACCAGTTCGTCGGTCACGATGCCGTCGTCAGACATGAACTTCACGTCTTTCAGGCCTTCGGTACGCAGTTGCTTGACCAGTGGACCGGCTTCCGGGTGCAGACCGCCGAAGTAGACCACGTCGGCACCGGCCGCACGGATCTTGGTGACCACGGCGCTGAAGTCTTTCTCGCCACGGGTCAGGCCTTCGTACAGCACCGGCTTCACGCCGCGTTTTTCCAGCTGAGCCTTGGTCGCATCGGCCAGGCCCTGACCGTAGGTGTCCTTGTCGTGCAGCACGGCCACTTTCTTACCCTTGAGCACGTCGACGATGTAGTCGCCGGCCACGATGCCTTGCTGGTCGTCACGGCCGCACATACGGAACATGGCGCTCAGGCCGCGCTCGGTCACTTGCGGGTTGGTGGAACCCGGAGTGATCGCGATGATGCCGGCTTCGTCGTAGATCTCCGACGCAGGAATGGTGGAGGACGAGCAGAAGTGGCCGACCACACCGGCGACTTTCTGGTTGGTGAGGTCCTTGGCGACCGTCACCGCCTGTTTCGGTTCGCAAGCGTCATCGCCCTTGACCAGGACGATCTTCTCCCCGTTGACGCCGCCCGCCGCGTTGACCGCGTCGGCCGCCGCTTGTGCCCCTTTCATGTACTGTTCGCCAAATGCCGCGTTGGCGCCCGTCATCGGACCCGCCACACCGATTTTCACATCAGCTTGTGCAAACGCAGAAACACCCAGCGCAGTAGCCACTGCGAGGGCCAGAAAGCCTTTCTTGTAAAACGTCTGGGACATGAGGTGGTGCTCCAAGGTTTTTTTTAGTTGGCACTGCGACTTCACTTGAATGCTCAGAGCAAGGGCCGTGCCATCGGTTTTTTATTCTTCAAAAAGTCGCTGCTTTCTTGTTATTTCGACTGTTTCGTTCCCATTTTCATTGGGCGTGCAACCGTCTAAACCGCGGAAGGTGAAACCAATTATTTTTTCAGGCGCAACCCGCACGCGCCATCATTGCAACCGCGGCGCCAAACGACGTGCAACCAGCCTGTAACAGCCCGCGTCACCGAACTGCACACTGCTGGTGCGGGACTGCTACAACCCGCACCATTACAGGCTAGTCGCTACATCGAAAAGCGCCGCTTCCGGCAACATATTTCAACACTCAAATGACGATCCGCAGGCACTGGCCCGCGTGATACAGCGAGAACCCGGCCTCGTACAGACAACTGCGCAAGCCCACACCCGCCAGGGGCTGCATCGGTGCGAAGGGAATCGGCAACGCCTGAGGATTTCCGTTACACAGGTAATCGGCGAAGGCCTTGCCGACCACGGTGCCGGTGGTCACGCCACGGCCGTTATAGCCGGTGACGGCCACCAGTCCCGGTGCAGGCTCGAACAGGCGCATCAGGTGATCGGGAGTGAAAGCGATGCGCCCGGTCCAGGTGCATTCCCACTCCACGGGTTTGAGGTTGGGGAAGTAATGCTGCTGAACCCGGTCGGCCCAGGCCTTGAGGAACCAGGTCGGTTTCTGATTGCCGTTACCGAGACTTCCCAGCAGCAGACGACCATCCTTGTCGCGGCGGATGCTGCTCAGCACCTGACGGGTATCCCACGAGCCCTGCCCGCCCGGGAGGATTTCATGGGCGGCGTCTTCGGTGAGCGGCACCGAAGCGACCTGATAGTAGTAACCGGGGAAGAAGTTGCGCTTGAGTTCGGTCCAGTCGCCTTCGGTGTAGGCGTTGGAGGCGATCACCACTTGTTCAGCGAGCACCGAACCCTGCTCGGTCTGCACCGACCATTGCTGACCCTGCCGTTCAAGACGCGTGACCGGGGAGTGATCGAACATCTGTCCGCCGAGCCCGATCACAGCGTTGGCCAGCCCGGTGACATAAGCCATCGGATTGAGCGTACCGGCGCGCCGGTCGAGCAATGCGGCGGCGATCTTCTGTGTACCGGTCGCCTGTTCACAGGCCTTGCCGGTCAGCAGTTCAACCGGTGCACCGCGGCGTTTCCACTGTTCTTCGCGACTGCGCAGATCCGCCTCACCCTTGGCGTTGTGCGCCATGTGCAGGGTGCCCTCGCGACGCAACTGGCAATCGATGTTGTATTTATCCACAAGGCTGAACACCAGCGCCGGCGCCGCACCGAGCATGCGGTTGAGCTGACTGCCGACCGCCTCGCCGAACCCGGCCTCGATCTCGTCCGGCGGAATCCACATCCCGGCGTTGACCAGTCCGACGTTGCGCCCGGACCCGCCATGCCCGGCGCGATGGGCTTCGAGCACGCAGACGCTCTTGCCCTTTTCCAGCAGATGCAGCGCCGCCGACAGCCCGGTAAACCCGGCGCCGATCACGCAGACATCGACTTTGACTTCGCCCCTGAGCGCCGAGTTATCCGGTCGTTGCGGCGTGAGTTTTTCCCACAGACATTCTTCGCGTAACGGCATTGCCAGACTCCAACAGAAACCTAACAAACACACAGTTCAACAATGTGGGAGCGAGCCTGCTCCGGGCGGCGCTCCGACGAAAGCGGCGTTTCAGCCAACACTGATGTCGACTGAACCGCCGCATTCGCGAGCAAGCTCGCTCCCACAGGGGGAATATCCAACTGTCAGTCGAAAGTAATGCCCTGCGCCAGCGGCAACTCCAGCGAGTAGTTCACGGTGTTGGTCTGGCGACGCATGTACGCGCGCCATGCATCCGAGCCCGACTCACGACCACCACCGGTTTCTTTTTCACCTCCAAACGCACCGCCGATCTCAGCGCCGCTCGGGCCGATGTTGACGTTGGCGATGCCGCAGTCACTGCCGACCGCCGACATGAATTTCTCGGCCTCGCGCACATCGGTGGTGAAGATGCACGACGACAGGCCTTGCGGCACGGCGTTGTTCAGGCGCAACGCCTCTTCGAAATCGCTGTAGCCGACCACGTACAGGATCGGAGCGAAAGTCTCGCTGCACACCACGTCGCTCTGCTCCGGCATTTCAACGATGGCCGGCGCCACGTAGTAGGCATTCGGAAATTGATCTTCCAGTTGGCGCTTGCCGCCGAACACCCGACCGCCCTCGCTCAGCGCCTGCTCCAGTGCATCCTGCATGTTTTCGAAGCTGTGCTTGTCGATCAGCGGGCCGATCAGGTTGCCTTCCAGCGGGTGACCGATGCGGACTTTGGAGTACGCGGCTTTGAGGCGGGTGACGATTTCTTCTTTCACCGATTCATGGGCAATCAGGCGACGCAACGTGGTGCAACGTTGACCGGCGGTGCCGACGGCGCTGAACAGAATGGCGCGCACGGCCATGTCCAGATCGGCGCTCGGGCCGAGGATCATTGCGTTGTTGCCGCCCAGTTCGAGAATGCTGCGGGCAAAGCGTGCGGCGACTTTCGGCGCCACTTCGCGGCCCATGCGGGTGCTGCCGGTGGCGCTGATCAGTGCGACACGCGGGTCATCGACCAGCGCTTCGCCGGCATCGCGACCGCCGATGATCACCTGGCTCAGGTGCGCCGGGGCATCGCTGAAGTTCTTCAATACGCGTTCGAACAGCGCCTGACAGGCCAGCGCGGTCAGCGGGGTTTTCTCCGACGGTTTCCACACCACCGGGTTGCCGCAGACCAGCGCCAGCGTGGTGTTCCACGCCCACACCGCGACCGGGAAGTTGAACGCACTGATCACACCGACCACGCCCAGCGGGTGCCAGGTTTCACGCATGTGGTGGCCCGGGCGCTCGGAGGCGATGGTCAAGCCGTACAACTGGCGGGACAGACCGACGGCGAAATCGCAGATGTCGATCATCTCCTGCACTTCACCGAGGCCTTCCTGGGTGATCTTGCCCGCTTCCCAGGACACCAGTTCGCCGAGTTCGGTCTTGTATTCACGCAGCACTTCGCCGAACTGACGCACCAGCTCGCCGCGACGCGGGGCCGGCACCTTGCGCCATTGTTCGAACGCATGATCTGCGCGACTGATGTGCTGCTCGACTTCGGCCGGGCCTTCCCAGTTCACGGCGCCGATGCGGCTGCCGTCGATGGGCGAATGCACCGGCACTTTGCCGTTCTGGTACAGGGCCGGGTTCACACCTAGACGATCAAGCAATGCGGCAACCATGGGTCACTCCTCGAGCAAAAAACTGAATGTGTGCGGGCGCGTTTTCACGACCGGGCAGACCTTTAGTTGTAGCGTCAGGAAGGCTGTGCAACAAACGACCTTTACGCGAGATATCATTCCGTTTATTCATGCTGCGCAGAAAGACAAGAAAAGGATCGCCCATGCTGAACAAACGCCACTTGCCGTCGATCACCGCGTTGCAGTGCTTCGAGGCCGTGACCCGGCACCTGAGCTTCACCCGGGCTGCCGAGGAACTGAACCTGACCCAGAGCGCTGTCAGCAAACAGGTGGCGCAGCTCGAAGAATTGTTACAGCACTTGTTGTTCCGCCGGGTGCGCCGCCGTTTGCAGATGACCCCGGCCGGCGATCTGTACCTGGTGGAAGTCAGAAAAATCCTGACCCAGGTCGAGATGTCGACCCATTACCTGCGTTCCTACGGCGGCGAAACCGAAGTCCTGCGCGTCTCCACGCCCTCGACCTTCGGCGCTCGCTGGCTGGTGCCGCGCCTCAAGGGCTGGCGCCTGCGTCATCCGTCAATTCATCTGGACCTGTGCAACGAGCAGGAGGCCGATGACCTGCTGCAAGGGCGCAGCGACCTGGCGTTCTATTTCGGCCAGGGTTCACGCCCCGGCACCGAATGCCTGAAGCTGTTCGGCGAAGAGCTGGTGCCGGTCTGCGCGCCGAGCAGCCTGCCGGACACTCCGTTGACTGATCCAACGCAACTCACCGATCTGGTCCTGCTGCAGAATGCTTCGCGCCCGCAAGCGTGGCACGACTGGTTCGACAGCCAGGGCTACCAGACCGAACACAGCTACCACGGCCCGCGTTTCGAAACCTTTTATATGTGCATCCGCGCCGCGCAGGTCGGCTGCGGCGTCGCCCTGCTCCCGAGGTTTCTGGTGGAGGAGGAATTGGCCGACGGCAAACTGGTCATTCCCTGGCAGCATGCAATGCCCAGCACCGACGCCTATTACCTGGCCTACCCGGAACACGCGGCAGAAGTGCCCAAGGTGCGCGATTTCGTGAAATGGATGCTGGAGCAGATCGACAGTCCCGACGCGGTCTGAGGCGCTGCGCCGGGATAAAAATCGCTGGCAATCCCCACCCCGGATATGCGCCACTAGCGCCATTGATTGATACCGCGCCAACGCGCGGTCCGCCTGGAGACCCCGTTATGAGCGAGAGTGTGTTTGCCGATCGCATCGTGCAGAACCTGCTCGACACCGACTTCTACAAACTGACGATGATGCAGGCGGTGCTGCACAACTACCCCAACGTCGAAGTCGAATGGGAGTTCCGTTGCCGTAACAGTGAAGATCTGCGCCCGTACCTGGCGGAGATCCGCTTCCAGATCGAGCGTCTGGCCGAGTTGAGCCTGAGCGCCGATCAGTTGAGCTTTCTCGAGCGCATCTCGTTCCTCAAGCCGGATTTCCTGCGCTTCCTCGGTCTGTTCCGTTTCAACCTGCGCTACCTGCACACCGGCATCGAGAACGGCGAGCTGTTCATCCGCCTGCGCGGGCCGTGGCTGCATGTGATCCTGTTTGAAGTGCCGCTGCTGGCGATCGTCAGCGAAGTGCGCAACCGCTATCGCTACCGTGAAACGGTGCTGGAACAGGCCCGTGAACAGCTTTACCGCAAGTTCGACTGGCTGACCGCCAACGCCTCAGCCGATGAATTATCTGAACTGCAAGTAGCCGATTTCGGCACCCGTCGCAGGTTTTCCTACCGTGTGCAGGAAGAAGTGGTGAATGTGCTCAAGCACGATTTCCCCGGGCGTTTCGTCGGCACCAGCAACGTGCACCTGTCCCGCGAACTGGACATGAAACCGCTGGGCACCATGGCCCACGAATGGATCATGGCTCACCAGCAACTCGGCCCGCGACTGATCGACAGCCAGATCGCCGCCCTCGATTGCTGGGTCCGCGAATATCGCGGCCTGCTGGGGATCGCCCTGACCGACTGCATCACCACCGACGCTTTCCTCGGCGATTTCGATCTGTTCTTCGCCAAGCTGTTCGACGGTTTGCGGCATGACTCCGGGGATCCGGTGCAGTGGGGTGAAAAATGCATCGCTCACTATCACAAACTCGGCATTGACCCGATGAGCAAGACCCTGGTGTTCTCCGACAGCCTGACGCTGCCCAAGTCGCTGGAGATCTTCCGGGCGCTGCGCGGCCGGATCAATGTCAGCTTCGGCATCGGCACCAACCTGACCTGTGACATTCCGGGTGTCGAACCGATGAGCATCGTGCTTAAAATGACCGCCTGCAACGGCCAACCGGTGGCGAAGATCTCCGACGAGCCGGGCAAGACCCACTGCAAAGACCCGAATTTCGTCGCCTATTTGCGACACGTTTTCCAGGTTCCTGCCGTTTCCAGCCTTTCTAGCAAGGAGTGAATTCATGCAAGCCGTACAGCGTGAGATTGCTGAACAGCTCAACGTTCAGCCGCCGTTCGCCGATTACCAGGCCCTCGAAGCGGAAGTCGCCCGACGCATCACCTTCATCCAGGATTGCCTGACCAGTTCCGGACTCAAGACCCTGGTGCTGGGCATCAGCGGCGGCGTCGATTCTCTGACCGCAGGGTTGCTGGCCCAGCGCGCCATGCGTGAACTGCGCGAGCGCACCGGTGACGAGGCCTACAAGTTCATCGCCGTGCGCCTGCCGTACGACGTGCAGTTCGATGAACACGACGCCCAGGCTTCGGTGGACTTCATCGCCCCGGACGAGCGCCACACCGTCAACATCGGCCCGGCGGTGAAATCCCTGGCCAGCGAAGTCGCGGCCTTCGAAGGCAAGCACGCGGTGTCGGTGGATTTCGTGCTCGGCAACACCAAGGCGCGGATGCGCATGGTCGCCCAGTACACCATCGCCGGCGCGGCCCATGGCCTGGTGATCGGCACCGACCACGCGGCGGAAGCGGTGATGGGTTTCTTCACCAAGTTCGGTGACGGTGCCTGCGACCTGGCCCCGCTCAGCGGTCTGGTGAAAAACCAGGTCCGGGCCATCGCCCGCAGCTTCGGCGCACCGGAATCGCTGGTGGAAAAAGTGCCGACGGCGGATCTGGAAGACCTTTCGCCAGGCAAGCCGGACGAGGCGTCCCACGGCGTGACCTACGCCGAGATCGACGCGTTCCTGCACGGCGAGCCGGTGCGTCAGGAAGCGTTCGACATCATCGTCAACACCTACAAAAAGACTCATCACAAGCGGGTCATGCCGTTTGCGCCTTGAATCCGAGGCATAAAAAAAGCGTCCTTCGGGACGCTTTTTTTTGACCTTGTGTTGCTTACTTCAGGGTCACGGTGCCTTTCATCATCGAGATGTGGCCCGGGAACGAGCAGAAGAAGCCGTACTTCTCGTCAGCCTTGAGCTTGGACACGTCGATGGTCAGCGAGTCGGTTTCCTTGGCGCCGATGATCTTGGTGTGAGCGATGACGCGCTCGTCACCGTCCTTCAGGTAGTTCTTGTCGATGCCGGCGGCCAGGCCGTCGGTGGCGATCGGCTGCATGTCGGCTTCTTTGCTGATCACCAGGTTATGGCCCATGACGTTCTTCGGCAGGCTGCCGGAGTGGGTCAGCTCGACGGTGAAGGTCTTGCAGCTCTTGTCGATTTCGATGGCCTTGGTGTTGAAGGACATCTGGTCGGTGGAATCAACGGTGGTTTTGCACTCGGCAGCCATCAATTGGCTGCTGGCCAGCGCCAGCAGGGATACCGCAACAACTTTGGAAAACATGGTGAATCTCCAAGGCAGGGTTAACAAAAACACGAATGGTTGGAAGACTGCCTGAAATCTTCGCAAGTTCCTATGACTTGAGTCAAAAATTGTATACAACTTTCAGGCTATGACACTCATCGAAACAATCTAACAGCCAGACGTTTGGCCGGGCCGTATCTTCAGGGCTCAACGTTCATCTGGAGCATCCGTCATGTCCTTCAACAGCCTGTGGTGCAGTCTGCTCGCCGCCTATGCCTGTGGTGCCAGCGGCACCTATGAAACCCCGAAACGCGAAGTCTAGCCCTTGGATCAAGGCGTGCCAGCCATTACCCTGTGACCGATTGACCCAGGAGGAAGGCATGTCTCTCACATCCGTTTGTGTATTTTGCGGTGCCAACGCCGGCACCACCCCGGCGTACACCGAAGCCGCGATCGCCCTCGGCACAGCTCTCGCCGAGCGTAAGCTGACGCTGGTCTACGGCGGTGGCGCCGTCGGCCTGATGGGGATTGTCGCGGACGCCGCGCTAGCGGCCGGTGGCGAAGTGATCGGCATCATCCCGCAGAGCCTGATGGACAAGGAAATCGGTCACAAGAGCCTGACGCGTCTGGAAGTGGTCGACGGCATGCACGCGCGCAAGGCGCGGATGGCTGAACTCAGCGATGCGTTCATCGCCCTGCCCGGTGGCCTTGGCACCCTGGAGGAGCTGTTCGAAGTCTGGACCTGGGGCCAGCTCGGCTACCACGGCAAGCCGCTGGGCCTGCTGGAAGTGAACGGTTTCTACAGCAAACTCACTGCTTTTCTCGATCACATCGTCGGCGAAGGCTTCGTTCGCGCGCCGCACCGTGACATGCTGCAAGTGAGTGAATCGCCGCAAACGCTGCTCGAAGCCCTCGACAACTGGAAGCCCACCGTCACCCCAAAATGGGTCGACCAGAAACCCGATTAACCGCCGGGCACCGATACAGGGCAGAATACGCGCCGCTCAACCTCACCTTCGACCCCAGAGGATCGCCCATGGCCAAACCCAATTACTCCTTCGCCAAACGTCAACGTGACCTGGCCAAGGAACAGAAGAAAGAGGAAAAGCTTCAGCGCAAGAAACAGATGGCTGAAGAAGCGGCACTGAACCCTGACGGTGAAGTGGCGACCGATGATGATGTTGAGGCACCGAAAGACCAGGCACCCGACGCCTGAGCTGAATCGCGAAATTGAACACCCTCCATTGTGGGAGCTGACTGGCTCCCACGATGGATCGCACTTACTCCAGCGGCATCACCGTGACCCGCACCTCCGGATCATGGCTCCCTCCCCCCAGAATCACCCCGCGCAACGGCGAGACATCGGAAAAATCCCGGCCCCAGGCCAGGGTGATGTGCTCCAGTGCCGGCTGCACATTGTTCGTCGGATCGAAATCCACCCAGCCCAGCACCGGGCAAAACACCGAAACCCAGGCATGGGACGCATCGGCGCCGATCAGCCGTGGCTGCCCCGGTGGCGGCTGAGTCAGCAGGTAGCCGCTGACGTAACGCGCCGCCAACCCGCGTGATCGTACACAGGCGAGCATCAGGTGCGCGAAGTCCTGACAGACCCCGCGCCGCCGCTCCAGCACCTCCACCAGCGGCGTCGCGACCTGTGTCGCTTCGGCATCGAAGGTGAATTCGCTGAAGATCTTCTGCATCAGGGCCTGCACGCCCAGCATCAACGGCCTGCCAGCCGGGAAACAGCTCTCCGAGAACTCGACGAAACTGCGCTTCAGATGCACGTAGGGCGACTGGAATCGATAGCGACAGGCTTCCAGCAACGAGGCGGACAACGGCTGGCTGCTGTAGGTCAACGCATTACGGGTCAGTTCCCAGGCCGGTGACTGATGGAAATCCACCACGGGCCGCGCCAGCACTTCGACTGTCAGCCGTGCGTTGACCTGCAATTCATCGTGGGGCCGTTCGAAGGCCAGGCGGGTCAACGGATTGCCGAACACATCCTGCTCGTCACGGCGGGTGGTCGGCTCCGGACTGATCAGCAGTTGCTGTTCGGTGCAGCGCTGCCACTCGCATTCGCGCGGCCACAGATGCGCCAGTTGCTGGGCCAGGGACACCGGGCTGTCGTAGCGATAGCAGGTGTCGTGAAGGATCTGGTAATGGGCGCTCATCAGACGGACACCGTGCGCTGGCTGACATCATCGACATGGGCGAAATGGCGCAGGGCCAGACGATCCGACACCTGACTGCTGGCGTCGGCGATTTCCTGCAGCAGGTCCGCCAGACCGTCGAGGGCCGCGCGTACGCTGGATTCACCGAACAGCGGATTCTCCAGACAGCTCAGATCGAAACGCGCCAGACGCTCGACCAGCGGCGGCAACCCAGCCTCTCTCGGCACACCGAAGTCATCATTCAGACGCTTCAGGGTGCGAGTCACCAGCTTCAACTGGAACAGCACCGCATGGGGGTTCTGCTCATCCAGCAGCAACAGGTCGAGCACCGGAATCAACTGCGCCACCGCCAGATAACGCGAGCGGTAAGTGATGCTGCTGTTGCCCAGCTCCAGCAACCACTCAAGCCCGGCCTGATCGAACGCCCCGGCGCCACGCAAGAAACCCGCGAGGCTGCTGCTGAGAAATTGCAGACGCTCGATCCGCCGACCGATCATCAGGAAGCGCCAGCCTTCGTCACGTGTCATGTCGTCGAGGGCAAACCCGGACAACGCCGCCAGCGACATCACCAACCGGTTGAGAAAATCCAGCAACTCGCCGAAATCCGGCTCGTCGGTGTCCAGCTCCGAAGCCTCGCGTTGCAGTTCCACCAATGCCTGCCAGTTTTCCCGTGAGAGCTTGCCGCGCACCTGCGATGCCGCCCACTGCAAACGTTGCAGATTGGAACGCAGGCTGAATGACCAGTCCTCACCGAGCAGCGCCGCAAGCAATCGCTCCGGCAGTTCACCTTCGTCCGGTAGCAGCATCAGCCGCTCGCCCAGATCTACCGCAGCCTGCAAGGCTTGCGGGTCATCGCCGTCGACGTATCGCGCCAGCATGATCCGCAGCAGCCGCGCGCTGTCGTCGCAACGCTCGCAGTAACGGCCGAACCAGAACAGGTTTTCCACCACCCGCGACGGCAGATACGGATCGCGGCGCACCAGATCGGGCACGCCGATGTTGCGCTGGGCTTTCCACTGTTCACCGCTCGGCGGTCGATCCCCCAGCACCCAAGTGTCCTTGCTCGCGCCACCGCGCTGCATCGACACCACTTCGGCATCGGCTTCGGCCGCGACCCGGGTCAGGCCACCGGGCAGCACCCGATATCCATCGTGACTGACCACTGCGTACATGCGCATGCCGATTGCCCGGGGTTGCAGTTGCCCGTCCTCGGGCTGCCAGATCGGCGCCTGGGACAACTGGGCGAGTTCTTGCGCGACATACGCATAAGGGCGCGCCTGCATGCGCGCAGCGAGACTTTCACGCTGTTTTTCGCTCAGATCCCGACCAAACACCGGTGTAAAGCTTTGCGATGGGAACGCCGGTTTGATCAACAGCTCCGGCAGTTTTTCCAGGGCCTGGGCCAACACCGGCGCTTCGCCGCACCACCACGTGGCGATGGACGGCAGGATCAGCTCTTCGCCGAACAGGTACTGATTGATCTTCGGCAGGAAACCCAGCAGCCCCGGCGACTCCAGCACGCCGCTGCCCAGCGCGTTCGCCACCAGCACCCGGCCCTGACGCACCGCCTCCAGCAATCCCGGAACGCCGAGCGCCGAATCCGTGCGCAGCTCCAGCGGATCACAGAAGTCATCGTCGAGCCGACGCATGATCGCGTGTACCCGACGCAGGCCGCTGAGGGTTTTCAGGTAGACCGTGGCATCGCGTACCGTCAGGTCGCCGCCTTCAACCAGCGGATAACCGAGCTGGCGGGCGAGATAGAGATGCTCGAAATAGCTTTCGTTGAAACGCCCCGGGGTCAGCAACACCACCAGCGGCGCGTCATCGTCGCAGGGGGCCTGACGGGCCAGGGTTTCCTGCAAGGTGCGGAAGAAGCCGGCCAGGTGCTGCACTTTCAGATCCCGATATAACTCGGGGAAGGCGCGGGACACGATGGTGCGGTTTTCCAGCGCATAACCGGCGCCCGATGGCGCCTGGGTACGATCCGCCGTCACCCACCAGCGCCCGTCCGGCGTGCGCGCCAGATCCACGGCATACAGATGCAGAAAGGCCCCGTCCGGTGGCGAGATACCCTGACAGGGCCAGAGGAAGTTGTTGTGGCCGAACACCAGTTCTGCCGGCAGCAGCCCTTCGCTGATCAGCCGCTGCGGGCCGTACAGATCCGCCAGCACCGCATTGAGCAAACGTGCACGCTGGGCGATTCCGGCCGACAGCTGTTGCCACTCATCGGCGGCGATCACGTGGGGCAGCAGATCCAGCTCCCACGGACGATCCGCGCCCTTGGGGTCGGCATACACGTTGTAGGTGACACCGTTTTCCTGAATCTGCCGGGTCAGCAAAGCCTGACGCTGCACCAGTTGCGCCGGGGTGCTGCGCTGCAATTGGTCGACCAGTCGCCGCCAGTGCGGGCGCACCGCCCCGCTGTCGTCGAGCAGTTCGTGATAGGTGCCCGCTGTCAGCGGGTAGCGGTCAAGCAGGTCAGGCATGGAAAGCTCGGCAGCCGGCAAGGAGCGGTCAGACTAACGCAGGCACATGACGCCCGGATATACGAAAAATCCGGGCGTCGTGCCTGATTCAGAAACGTCGTAAATCGAGTGTCATCGGTAGTTCGTCGTTCGTTTCGACATTGGGTATCGGAAGTTTCCCCGGCGTATGTCCGATGCGGAAGAAACGCGCCATGCGTCGACTCTCCGCTTCGTTGGCGTTGACCGGCAGCGTCTCGTAATTGCGCCCGCCCGGATGGGCGACGTGGTACTGGCAACCGCCCAGCGAGCGCTGCATCCAGGTATCAAGCAAGTCGAACACCAGCGGTGCATGCACCGGGATCGTCGGTTGCAGGCAGTTGGCCGGTTGCCACGCGCGGAAACGCACGCCGGCGACAAACTCGCCCACCCGCCCGCTCGGTTGCAACGGCACCGGGATGCCATTGCAGGTCAGCAGATAACGCTGCGGCGGCAGCCCCGTAAGCTTGACCTGCAAACGCTCCAGCGATGAGTCGACGTAGCGCACCGTACCGCCCGCCGCGCCCTCCTCGCCCAGCACATGCCAGGGTTCAAGGGCCTGACGCAATTCCAGCTCGATACCGTTGACGGCGTAGTCGCCGACCTTGGGGAAACGAAACTCGAGATGCGCCGCGAACCATTCGGCGCGCAGTGGATAACCGGCGTTGTTGAGTTCGACGATGACGTCGGCAAAGTCCTGCTCGATAAAATGCGGCAGCAGGAAGCGGTCGTGCAGTTCCGTGCCCCAGCGCACCAGTTTCGGCGGAGCATAAGGCTCGCGCCAGAACCGCGCCACCAGCGCCCGCAACAACAGCTGCTGAGCCAGGCTCATGCGCGCATGGGGCGGCATCTCGAACGCGCGCAGCTCCAGCAGACCGAGGCGCCCGGTGGCGCCATCCGGCGAATACAGCTTGTCGATGCAGAACTCGGCGCGATGGGTGTTGCCAGTGACGTCGATCAGCAGATTGCGCAGCAGTCGATCCACCAGCCACGGCGGGCATTCCTCTCCCGGCGCCGGCATCTGCGCGAAAGCGATTTCCAGCTCATACAGCGCATCGTTGCGCGCTTCATCGACTCGCGGTGCCTGAGAGGTCGGGCCGATGAACAGGCCGGAAAACAGGTAGGACAGCGAAGGATGGTTGTGCCAGTAGCTGATCAGGCTGCGCAGCAGGTCCGGACGGCGCAGAAACGGTGAATCGCCCGGTGTCGCGCCACCGAGCACGAAATGGTTGCCGCCGCCGGTGCCGGTGTGTCGTCCGTCGACCATGAATTTCTCGGTGGACAGTCGGGTCTGGCGCGCTTCTTCGTACAGAAATTCGGTGCGCTCGACCAACTCGTCCCAGGTCGCCGACGGCTGCACGTTGACCTCGATCACGCCGGGATCCGGGGTGATGCGGAAATTGCTCAGGCGCGGGTCGCTCGGCGGCTCGTAGCCTTCCAGCAACACCGGACAATGCAGCTCCTCGGCAGTGGCTTCGATGGCGGCCACCAGTTCCAGATAATCCTCGACCCGCTCCAGCGGCGGCATGAACAGGTACAACCGGCCTTCCCGGGCCTCGGCGCAGAACGCGGTGCGGGTCAGCCAGTCGGCGGACTCGTCGATCTTCGGCACACGCTCGTCCGCCGGAGCGGGCTCGCCGTGTTCGTTGAGCTGCGATGTTTCGGGCAGTTCGGGGAAGTCCTGATTCGGATCGTTCGGATGAATGAACGGATACTCCGCCGCCTTCACCCAGGGCTGCGAACCCAATGGCAGGCGATAGCCAAGCGGCGAATCCCCCGGCACCAAGCGACAATGCTCATCGCGCAGATACCAGCGCCCGCTCTGCCATTGATCGCCCTTGGCGGTGCGCGCCAGCGGCAGCACCTGGCCGATGACCTTGTCCAGCCCCTGACTGAACACCTTGCGCAGTCGCGCGCGTTCCAGCGGTTCCTCCAGACGCGAGTCTTCGGCGCAGACGTTGCTCGGCAAGGCGCCCTCGCGCCAGAGGTAATAGAAATGGTCTTCGTAGGCCGGGAATACAAAACGTGTCGGCAGTTTCAGGCGTTCGGCGACACTCGCCAGAAAGCGCCCGGCCACTTCACCCGTGGCGCCGTAATCCTGCTGCTCATCGGCGATCAACGCGTTGTTGTGCCAGATCGGCACGCCGTCGCGGCGCCAGTAGCAATTCAGCGACCAGCGCGGCAGTTGCTCACCCGGATACCACTTGCCCTGGCCGAAATGCACCAGCCCCTTGGGCGCGTAATGTTTGCGCATGCGCTGGAACAGTTCGGCGGAGAGCCGGCGCTTGTCCGGGCCCAGCGCAGCGGTATTCCATTCGGCACCGTCGGGGTCGTCGATGGACACGAAGGTCGGTTCGCCGCCCATGGTCAGGCGCACATCGCCTTCCAGCAGGTCGGCATCGATCTGTCGGCCCAGCGCCTGGATCGCCAGCCATTGCTCATCGGTGTAGGGCTTGGTAACCCGCGGCGCTTCCCAGATCCGCTCCACGGACATTTCGTGGCTGAACTCACATTCGCAGGGCTCTACCAAACCACTGATCGGCGCCGCCGACGATGGATCGGGACTGCAGGCCAGCGGGATATGCCCTTCCCCCGCGAACAATCCGGACGTGGCGTCGAGGCCGATCCAGCCGGCGCCGGGCAAATACACCTCGCACCAGGCGTGCAGGTCGGTGAAGTCCACTTCGGTGCCGGACGGGCCGTCGAGGCTTTTCACGTCGGCGGTCAGTTGAATCAGGTAACCGGAGACGAAACGCGCCGCCAGCCCGAGATTGCGCAGCAGTTGCACCAACAGCCACGCCGAATCCCGGCAGGAACCGGAGGCGTGTTCGAGGGTATGTTCCGGGGTCTGCACACCCGGCTCCATGCGAATCAGGTAATTGATGTCTTCGCTAAGACGCTGATTGAGCGCCACCAAAAAATCCACGGCCGGCAACGGCGTGCGGTCGATGGCGTCCAGATAGGCCTTGAATTTCGGCGTCAGCGGCAGGGTTTCGAGGTACGGCGCCAGCTCCTTGCGTTCATCGGCGGCGTAGGCGAAAGGGATTTTCTCGGCGTAGGGCTCGAGGAAAAAGTCGAACGGGTTGAACACCGCCATCTCGGCCAGCAGATCGACCTCGATCCGCAGTTCGGCGGTTTTCTCGGGGAACACCAGCCGTGCAAGGTAGTTGCCTTGAGGATCCTGCTGCCAGTTGATGAAGTGCTGCTCGGGCGAGACTTTCAGTGAATAAGACAGAATCCGCGTGCGGCTGTGAGCAGCCGGGCGCAGACGCACGATCTGCGGGCCGAGTTCGACAGCGCGGTCGTAGCGGTAATGCGTGACGTGATGCAATGCGACATGAATCGACACGGCGTGCCTCCTGCGAGCCCAAGCGTATTCGAAAGCGCGCAAGACTTATGCCATGCAGAGGCTTGGGCGCTTTCCCGGAATGCTTAGGGCAGTACAGCACCAAAATCGGGCGATGCGGTGAAATGGTTTGGCACAGTTGCACGCAAATGTTGCGAGGCACAACGCAAAACGCCAACCCGAAGGTTGGCGTTCTGTTTGAGCTCAAGTGCGTTTTAGCGCGGTACGACCGGCTTGCGTGCCGGTTTCGGCCCTTTGCCTTTCGCGGCTTCCTTGCGCTCCTTGGCGGCCTGCTGGTTGCGGGCGAATGCCGCGGCCTTGGCCTGTTCACGCTTGTCCCAAGGGTTGCCGCCATCACTGGCGCGCGGTGGCAGACCGGTGTGCTGGGTGAGGATCTTGGTGGTCTTCTCTTTCGCGACCTTGTGGCTGCCAGCCGGTGTCGAGTTCTTGCGACGGGCACTCTGGTAGCTGTCGGTGGCCGGCTGGTGCAGCGGGATCAACTGGTTCTTGCCCGGCCCGATCAGGTCGGCGCGACCCATGCGGGTCAGCGCTTCACGCAGCATCGGCCAGCCTTTCGGGTCGTGATAACGCAAGAACGCCTTGTGCAGACGACGCTGCTCCTCGCTCTTGACGATGGTCACGCCGTCGCTCTTGTAGGTGACCTTGCGCAGCGGGTTCTTGCCGGAGTGGTACATCGCGGTCGCGGTGGCCATCGGCGACGGATAGAACGCCTGCACCTGGTCGGCACGGAAGCCGTTGCCCTTGAGCCACAGGGCCAGGTTCATCATGTCTTCGTCGGTGGTGCCCGGGTGCGCGGCGATGAAGTACGGAATCAGGTACTGCTCTTTCCCGGCTTCCTTGGTGTACTTCTCGAACATGCGCTTGAAGCGATCGTAGGTGCCGATCCCCGGTTTCATCATCTGGTTGAGCGGACCTTCCTCGGTGTGTTCCGGGGCGATCTTCAGGTAACCACCAACGTGGTGGGTCACCAGCTCCTTGACGTACTCCGGCGACTCGACCGCAAGGTCGTAACGCAGGCCGGAGGCGATCAAAATCTTCTTCACACCCGGCAACGCACGGGCGCTGCGGTACAGCTGAATCAGCGACGAGTGGTCGGTGTTCAGGTTCGGGCAGATGCCCGGGAACACGCAGGACGGCTTGCGGCACGCGGATTCGATTTCCGGGCTCTTGCAGGCGATGCGGTACATGTTCGCGGTCGGGCCGCCGAGGTCGGAAATGACGCCGGTGAAACCCGGCACCTTGTCGCGGATCTCTTCGATTTCGCGAATGATCGACTCTTCGGAACGGTTCTGAATGATCCGGCCTTCGTGCTCGGTGATCGAGCAGAAGGTGCAGCCACCGAAGCAGCCACGCATGATGTTCACCGAGAAACGGATCATGTCGTAGGCCGGGATCTTTTCCTTGCCGTATGCAGGGTGCGGAACACGTGCGTAAGGCATGCCGAACACGTAGTCCATTTCTTCAGTGGTCATCGGAATCGGCGGCGGGTTGAACCAGACGTCGATCTCGCCATGCTTCTGCACCAGCGCACGGGCGTTGCCCGGGTTGGTTTCCAGGTGCAGCACGCGGTTGGCGTGGGCGTACAGGACCGGGTCGTTACGCACCTTTTCCATCGACGGCAGGCGGATCACGGTTTTGTCGCGGGTCATTTTCGGGCTGGCCAGGATCTGTACGACCTTGGCTTCTTCCGGATCTTCAACCGGCCCCTTCTCCTGCTCGATCGCACAAGCCTGAGTGTCCTGGGTATTGACGTACGGGTTGATGATCTTGTCGATCTTGCCCGGACGGTCGATGCGCGTGGAGTCGACTTCGTACCAGCCCGCCGGCGTGTCGCGACGGATGAACGCGGTGCCGCGCACATCGGTGATGTCTTCGATCTTGTGACCGTAGGACAGACGCTGGGCGACTTCGACAATCGCCCGCTCGGCGTTGCCGTACAGCAGGATGTCGGCGCTGGCGTCGATCAGGATCGAGTTGCGCACGCGATCCTGCCAGTAGTCGTAGTGGGCGATGCGGCGCAGGGAGGCTTCGATGCCCCCGAGCACGATCGGCACGTGCTTGTAGGCTTCCTTGCAGCGCTGGCTGTAAACCAGGCTCGCGCGGTCCGGACGTTTGCCGGCCATGCCACCCGGGGTGTAGGCGTCGTCGGAACGGATTTTCTTGTCCGCGGTGTAGCGGTTGATCATCGAGTCCATGTTGCCGGCCGCGACACCGAAGAACAGGTTCGGCTCGCCAAGTTTCATGAAGTCGTCTTTGGACTGCCAGTTAGGCTGCGCGATGATCCCGACGCGGAAGCCTTGCGACTCCAGCAGCCGGCCAATGATCGCCATGCCGAACGACGGGTGATCGACGTAGGCATCTCCCGTAACAATGATGATGTCGCAGGAATCCCAGCCAAGCTGATCCATCTCCTCCCTGCTCATCGGCAGGAATGGCGCCGGCCCGAAACATTCGGCCCAGTATTTTGGATAGTCAAATAACGGCTTGGCTGCTTGCATGTCGATGACCGGTGTTGAGGTGCAAAATCGCGGGCGCGGAATATAGCACAAAAAATGACCAATTCCGACGGCTGTGGTCGGAAATATCAGAGGCTGTCAGACGAGGACGGACTTACTCGTCGTCGTCGAAGTTGTAACTGCCCGGCGCGAGGTTTTCGAAGCGGGTGTACTTGCCGATGAAGGCCAGGCGGATGAAGCCGATCGGGCCGTTCCGCTGCTTGCCGATGATGATCTCGGCGATGCCCTTGTGCTCGGTCTCCGGGTGATACACCTCGTCCCGGTACACGAACATGATCACGTCGGCGTCCTGCTCGATCGCTCCGGATTCCCGCAAGTCGGAGTTCACCGGACGCTTGTTGGGACGTTGTTCCAGGGAACGGTTGAGCTGCGACAGGGCAACTACCGGACAGTTGAATTCCTTGGCCAGGGCCTTCAGGGATCGGGAGATCTCGGAAATCTCGTTGGTCCGGTTGTCACCGCTGGAGCCCGGGATCTGCATCAGCTGCAGGTAGTCGATCATGATCAGGCCGATGTCGCCGTGCTCGCGCACCAGACGCCGGGTCCGGGCACGCATTTCCGACGGGCTGATGCCGGCGGTGTCATCGATGAACAGCTTGCGGTCGTTGAGCAGATTGACCGCCGAGGTCAGGCGCGGCCAGTCGTCGTCTTCCAGCTGGCCGGAACGCACCTTGGTCTGATCGATACGACCGAGGGACGACAGCATACGCATGATCAGCGATTCGCCTGGCATCTCGAGGGAGTACACCAGCACCACCTTGTCGCTGCGCAGTACGGCGTTTTCCACCAGGTTCATCGCGAAGGTGGTCTTACCCATCGACGGACGGCCGGCGACGATGATCAAGTCGGCCGGCTGCAGGCCGCTGGTCTTCTCGTCGAGGTCGGTATAGCCGGTGGACAGGCCGGTGATCGAGTCGGCGGTGTTGAACAGGGTGTCGATGCGGTCGATGGCCTTGGTCAACAGGTCATTCACGCCCACCGGACCGCCGGTTTTTGGCCGGGCCTCGGCAATCGCGAAAATCTGCCGCTCGGCTTCGTCGAGGATTTCCTCGGCGGTGCGGCCTTCGGGGTTGAAGGCGCTGTCGGCAATTTCGGTGCTGATACCGATCAGCTGACGCAACGTCGCACGCTGGCGGACGATCTGCGCATAGGCCTTGATGTTGGCGACGGACGGCGTGTTTTTCGCCAGCTCGCCGAGATAACCGAGGCCGCCGACCTGCGAGGTCTGACCTTCCTTGTCCAGTTGCTCGGCAAGGGTCACGACGTCGATCGGCATGTTCTGATCGGCCAGTTTGGCGATCGCACGGAAAATCAGACGGTGGTCATGTCGGTAGAAATCGCCGTCGGAGACTTGATCGAGCACGCGCTCCCAGGCGTTGTTGTCCAGCATCAGACCACCGAGCACGGCCTGTTCGGCCTCGATGGAATGCGGCGGCACTTTCAGCGCGGCGGTTTGCAGATCGTATTGCTCGGGAGCGGAGATTTCGTTCATGGCCACTTTTTAATCAGGAAAAGCAGGGAGTGCAGAAAGACAAAGGGCACGACCTGTAAACAGGATCGTGCCCGATGTTAACCGTCTGACGGACAAGCCGCCAGTCGATCAGGGTGTTGCTTAAGCTGCTACCACGACAACGCGTACGGTGGCTTCAACTTCGGCGTGCAGGTGCACAGCCACGTCGAATTCACCCACGTTGCGGATGGTGCCGTTCGGCAGACGAACTTCGCTTTTCGCAACTTCAACGCCGGAGGCGGTCAGTGCGTCAGCGATGTCGTGAGTACCGATCGAACCGAACAGCTTGCCTTCGTCGCCAGCGGTGGCAGTGATGGTCACTTCCAGCTCGGCCAGTTGGGCAGCACGGCTTTCAGCCGATGCTTTACGGTCTGCGGCGGCTTTTTCCAGCTCAGCGCGACGCTCTTCGAACGCAGCCAGGTTGGCAGCGGTCGCAGCGGTGGCTTTGCCGAAAGGCAGCAGGTAGTTACGGCCGTAACCGGCCTTAACGTTTACTTTGTCGCCCAGGTTGCCCAGGTTGGCGATTTTTTCCAGAAGGATCAGTTGCATGTGGAAATCCTCTTAACTTTTAACCTTCACCGTTCACGTTATCGGTGTCTTTCGACACCCGACCGCGAAAATCAATCAGGCTGTCGACAATGGCCAGAACCACGAGCAACGGATAGATCAGCTGCATGAACAGCAACAGCGTCACGTACAACCCCACCAGCCAGAAACCGGCCAGTCGCCTTTGCGCCACCAGCCCGTGAATCAGGGCCAGCCCGGCGAACACCAGCGGTACACTGCACAACGGCGTCAACATGGCCATCTGTGCACCGAGATTCGGGCCCAGAAGCATCAACGCCAGCAGTAACATCGCCGGCCCCAGCGGGATCCGGATGGCGCGAAACTCGCGACCAAAACCACCCGGGTTGTACAACAACGCCTGCCAGTAACGCCCGACAATCAGGCTCAGCACGCTGACGATCTGCAACAAAGCCGCAATCAGGCCGGTCAGGACCGGTGCGATCAGCGACGCGAAATGCGCCTGCTCGTCTACCGACAATTGTTGGTAGGCATCACCGAGAAGCGCGGGCATGACCTTTACCAAGGCCTGCGCCAGCATCTCGATCTGGGGCGCAAACGCCGCCCCGAGCACCACTGAAAACACCAGCCCCATGGCTACGCTGACCAGCAGCGTACGGACCCAGGACTCGCTTGCGCGCAACACCAGCGCAAGCCCCGAAGAACCCAGCAGCACCAGAAGTGCCCGTGGGTCATCGGCATACAACCACCAGATCAATGCCGGCAGCAGTCCCAGCGACACGACGCCCAGGGCGTCGGTCAATCCGCGCCGCAGAAGCACCAGGCTCCCGGCGGCAGCACCCAACCAATACAACAACGGCAATGTTGCAAACCCGGCCACTACGAGAGTGGCCTGCATACGGCCGCGCATGATGAACTCAGCTAAGGCACGCATGCATTCAATCCTTTGCTACTTGTCGACTGCCCGGTCTCAGCGGCCGTGGCTGTCGGTGTAGGCCAGCAGGGCCAGGAAGCGGGCGCGCTTGATAGCGGTGGCCAGCTGACGCTGATAACGAGCTTTGGTACCGGTGATGCGGCTTGGAACGATTTTGCCGGTCTCGGATACGTAGGCTTTCAGAGTGTTGAGATCTTTGTAATCGATCTCCTTCACGTCTTCAGCGGTGAAGCGGCAGAATTTACGACGACGGAAGAAACGTGCCATTTGATAGGCTCCTTAAAAGGTCCGTGGATTACTCGTCAGCGTTATCGCTGTTGTCGCTGTCGCTATCGCTGTCATCGCCATCGGCGCTGCCATCGTGCTCAGGACGTTCGCGACGCTCACGGCGCTCACTGCGGTTTTCTTCAGCCTTGAGCATCTCGGACTGGCCGGTAACGGCTTCGTCGCGACGGATGACCAGGTTACGGATCACTGCATCGTTGTAGCGGAAGTTGTCTTCCAGCTCGGCCAGGGCCTTGCCGGTGCACTCAACGTTCAGCATCACGTAGTGAGCCTTGTGAACATTGTTGATTGCGTAGGCCAGTTGACGACGGCCCCAGTCTTCCAGACGGTGGATTTTGCCGCCGTCTTCTTCGATCAGCTTGGTGTAACGCTCAACCATGCCGCCGACTTGCTCGCTCTGGTCAGGGTGGACCAGAAAGATGATTTCGTAATGACGCATGAATGCTCCTTACGGGTTGTAGCCTGCCGCTCAAAAACGGTCAGACAAGGAGTGAATGACACTTATGGACTTGCTGGCGCGGGACACATGCATGCCTGCCGCCACAGCAAGGGGCGCAATTGTAGAGAAGGGACTGAAGAGGTGCAAGGCAATTGGTGATTATTTGAACAGTCACACTTTCTGCCACACCAGAAAACACTGTGGGAGCGAGTCTGCTCGCGATGGCGGCTCAACATCCAACAATGATGCTGAATGTAACTCCGCTTCGCGAGCAGGCTCGCTCCCACATTTATGACCGCATAAGGCTTAAGCCTTCTTGGCAGCTGCCTTGGCCTTGGCACCGCGCTGGCGCTGGGCTTCGAACAGGCACACGCCGGTCGCAACCGAAACGTTGAGACTGCTGACGCTACCGGCCATCGGCAGGTGCACCAGGTAATCGCAATGCTCACGAGTCAGGCGACGCATGCCTTTGCCTTCGGCGCCCATGATCAGGATGGTCGGGCCGGTCAGATCCTGGTCATAGATGCTGACCTCGGCTTCACCCGCCGTGCCGACGATCCACAGACCACGCTGCTGGAGCTTTTCCAGGGTGCGCGCAAGGTTGGTGACGGCCACCAGCGGAATCACTTCCGCCGCGCCGCAAGCCACTTTACGCACCACAGGTGTCAGGGTGGCCGACTTGTCTTTTGGCACAATGACCGCCAGCGCACCGGCAGCATCCGCCGAACGCAGGCAGGCGCCCAGGTTGTGCGGGTCGGTCACGCCGTCGAGCACCAGCAACAGCGGCGCGCCTTCGGTGCGATCGAGCAGCTCGTCGAGCATCGCTTCACCCCAGACCTGGCTCGGACTGACGTCCGCCACTACGCCCTGGTGCACGCCTTCGACCCAGGCGTCCATTTCGCGGCGCTCGGCCTGACCGATCTGGACCCGGTTTTCGTTGGCCAGTTCGATCAGCGTCTGCACGCGCGGATCGTTGCGGCTTTCAGCCAGCCAGATCTGCTTGACGCGTTTAGGGTGGTGACGCAGCAACGCTTCTACCGCGTGAACGCCGTAGATTTTTTCCAACTGACTCATGACTTCGCCTTCGGTTTACGCGCCCCGCCACTTTTGGCTGGAGCGGAACCCGCTTTCGGCGGGCCTTTACGGTGTTTGCTCGGTTTGGCTGGCTTGCCGCCGGAGGCCTTTTCAGGCGCCGACCGTCCGGTCTTTCCCCCGGACGCCGCTTTACCACCGTTTTTGGCGTCGGCCAGCAAGGCCTTCTTCATTTCACGGCTTTTGCGCAGTTCGGCGTTTTTCGCCACGGCATCGCTTGGACGATAAGCCTCGGCAACCTTTTCTTTGGCAGGACGACGACTGGCGGTTTTTGCCGTAGCCTTTTCTTCCACAACCTTCGCTGCAGGAGCGGTCGTCTCGGCGCCACGCTTCTTGCGGCCGATCGGCGCGCTGATGGTTTTTTCAGCCATCTCGAAGTCGATCTTGCGCTCGTCGAGATCGACGCGCATGACGCGCACTTCAACGGTGTCGCCAAGACGGAAGCTGCGACCGGTGCGCTCGCCCGCCAGGCGGTGGTGCACAGGGTCGAAGTGATAGTAGTCGCCCGGCAGTGCGGTGACATGCACCAGGCCTTCGACGTAGATATCGGTCAGTTCGACGAACAGACCAAAACCGGTCACGGCAGTGATCACGCCCGGGAACGATTCGCCCACGCGGTCCTTCATGAACTCGCACTTGAGCCAGTTCACCACGTCGCGGGTCGCTTCGTCGGCGCGGCGCTCGCTCATCGAGCACTGCTCGCCGAGTTGCTCCAGCGCCGCTTCGTCGTACGGATAAATGCGCGCCTTCGGAATGGTCATCGCACCGGCACGACGAACGTGCGGAGTGTCCTGTTTCGAATGGATCACGCTGCGGATCGCCCGGTGCGTGAGCAGGTCCGGGTAACGACGGATCGGCGAGGTGAAGTGGGTATAGGCTTCGTAATTCAGGCCGAAGTGGCCTTCGTTCTGGGCGCTGTACACCGCCTGGCTCAGAGAGCGCAGCATCACGGTCTGGATCAGGTGGAAATCCGGACGGTCCTTGATGCTGGCCAACAGGGCCTGATAGTCCTTCGGCGACGGACCATCCTTGCCTTTGTGCAGGGACAGGCCGAGCTCACCGAGGAACGCACGCAGTTTTTCCAGACGCTCCGGTGGCGGGCCGTCGTGGACGCGGTACAGCGCAGGGATTTCGTGCTTCTTCAGGAATTCGGCAGTGGCCACGTTGGCCGCCAGCATGCATTCCTCGATCAGCTTGTGCGCGTCGTTACGGGTGGTCGGACGGATTTCGGCAATCTTGCGCTCGGAACCGAAGATGATCCGGGTTTCCTGAGTTTCGAAATCGATCGCGCCGCGCACGTGACGGGCAGCCAGCAACACCTTGTACAGCGCGTAGAGCTGCTTGAGGTGCGGCAAGACGTCGGTGTATTCACCGCGCAGCTTGCGACCTTCGGTAGCCTTCGGCGTTTCCAGCATCGCACTGACCTTGTTGTAGGTCAGACGGGCGTGGGAATGGATCACTGCTTCATAGAAGCAGTAGTCGGTCATTTCGCCGGACTTGGAGATGGTCATCTCGCAAACCATGGCCAGACGATCGACATGTGGATTCAACGAGCACAGGCCGTTGGAGAGCTGCTCCGGCAGCATCGGCACCACGCGCTCGGGGAAGTACACCGAGTTGCCGCGCACCTGGGCTTCGTTGTCCAGGGCCGAACCGATCTTCACGTAGCTGGAAACGTCGGCAATCGCCACGTACAACTTCCAGCCCCCGGAGAACAGGCGCAGCTTGCCTGGCTTGGCTTCGCAGTAGACCGCGTCGTCGAAGTCGCGGGCATCTTCGCCGTCGATGGTGACGAACGGCAGATGGCGCAGGTCGACGCGCTTCTCTTTGTCTTTCTCTTCGACTTCCGGCTTGAGCTTGCCGGCCTCCTTCAGAACGGCTTCAGGCCAGACGTGCGGAATGTCGTAGGTGCGCAGGGCGACATCGATTTCCATGCCCGGCGCCATGTAGTTGCCGACGACTTCGATCACGTCACCTTGCGGCTGGAAGCGCGGAGTCGGCCAGTGGGTGATTTTCACCTCGACGAACTGACCGATCTGGGCATTGGCGTTGCGGCCCGGGGTAACCAGCACTTCCTGCTGGATCTTCGGGTTGTCCGCAACGACGAAGCCGATACCGCCTTCTTCGAAGTAACGGCCGACGATGCTTTCGTGGGCACGGGACACCACTTCGACGATCACGCCTTCGCGACGACCGCGACGGTCCAGGCCGGAAACACGGGCCAGGGCACGGTCGCCATCGAACACCAGACGCATTTGCGCCGGGCTCATGAACAAATCGTCGGAGCCGTCATCCGGTACCAGGAAGCCGAAGCCGTCGCGGTGACCGCTGATGCGACCGAGGATCAGGTCGAGCTTGTCCACCGGCGCATACGTGCCACGGCGGGTGTAGATCAGTTGAGCGTCGCGCTCCATGGCGCGCAGGCGGCGGCGCAGGGCTTCGATCTGGTCTTCTGTAGTCAGACCAAACTCTTCGACCAGTTGCTCGCGGGCAGCAGGCGAACCCCGATCAGCAAGGTGCTGAAGGATCAGTTCGCGGCTGGGAATAGGGTTTTCATATTTTTCCGCTTCACGAGCGGCCTCGGGATCGAGGGACTGCCAATCGGCCATTAGAGAGTTTTCACCTTGTCTATATGCGGGTTAGTTTGGCATAGGCGCCATCAAACGGGAAATTTCCGACTATATAAGACGCGTCTGGAGCCTTGTATCGACGCCTGGAGGGCGTTTTGAACACCGCTGGTAAAAAAAATCATTTTTTTTGCTGGCAGGGGTTTACAGTTAAAAAGGCGCTCCGTATAGTGCGCGCCATCGACGACGTACACACGTTGACGAGATGCCCAGGTGGTGAAATTGGTAGACACGCCAGCTTCAGGTGCTGGTGACCTTACGGTCGTGGAAGTTCGAGTCTTCTCCTGGGCACCAATTTCGAGTTTGAGACTAGATCAGTTTCAAGACTCACACAAAAACCCGCGAAAGCGGTTTTTTTGCATTCTGCGCCCCGCCTTTTTCTGAAAATGATTTATTAAAATCAAATCAGGGGTTTACAGATCAAAAGGCGCTCCGTATAGTGCGCCACATCAACAGCGGCAACGCTGAAGATGAAGCCCAGATGGTGAAATTGGTAGACACGCCAGCTTCAGGTGCTGGTGACCTTACGGTCGTGGAAGTTCGAGTCTTCTTCTGGGCACCAATTCAAATTCAAGGTCACGATCTTGAATTTCACAAAAACCCGCGAAAGCGGGTTTTTGCGTTTCCGGGGTTTGGAAAAACCTGAGCTCCAACGCCTACCAGACCCAACCCCTCCCCGCAAGGCGCACTTGAGAAACAATATCGTTTATCATTGTTGCAAGTTTTTGCAATGCGACAGTGAGGAACCCTGCGAATGATGTTTCGAAATACCCTGCGCCGCGGCTTGACCTTCACCCTGCTCGGCCTGGCACTCGCCACTCCCCTCACCCAGGCTGCCGACGCGGTTTCCCTGACTCTCTATAACGGTCAACACAAGGAAGTAGGCGACGCGATCGCCAAAGCCTTCGAAGCCAAGACCGGCATTCACGTCAATGTACGCAAGGGCAGCAGCAATCAGCTGGCCAGCCAGATCATCGAAGAAGGCGACCGCTCCCCCGCCGACGTCATCTACACCGAAGAATCCCCGCCGCTGAACAACCTCGGCGAGCAAGGCCTGCTGGCCAAGGCCGACGACGAGACCCTGGCTGTTCTGCCGAAAGAATACGTCGCCGGCAACGGCACGTGGATCGGCGTTACCGCCCGGGTTCGCGTGGTGGCCTTCAACCCTAAACTGGTCGATGAAAAGGACCTGCCGAAATCGGTGCTGGATTTCGCCGACCCGCAGTGGCAAGGCAAGGTCGGCTTCGTACCGACCAGCGGCGCGTTCCAGGAACAGGCTGTCGCCATCATCAAAAAACACGGCCGTGAAGCCGCCGAAGAATGGCTGACCGGCCTGCGCGCCTTCGGCAAGACCTATAGCAACAACATGGTCGCCCTCAAGGCTGTGGAAAACGGCGAAGTCGCCACCGTGCTGGTGAACAATTACTACTGGTTCGCCCTGCAACGGGAGAAAGGCCAACTTGATTCGAAACTGCATTACTTCACCGGTGGTGACGTTGGCGGTTTGATCACCGTGTCCAGCGCAGCCGTGCTGAAATCCAGCAAACATCCAAAAGAAGCTCAGCAATTCCTCGCCTACATGGCCAGCGAAGAAGGCCAGCGCGTGATCACCCAGACCACCGCCGAATACCCGCTGCATAAAGGCATGGAGTCGGATCGCGGCCTCAAACCGTTCAGCGAACTGGAAGCGCCGGACGTCACGCCGGCCGATCTGGGTAATGCCGAGGAAGCGCTGGAGCTGGAACGCGAAGTTGGCCTGAACTGATGACCGCATCGTTATTCGCCCCCGCTACACGCGGGGGTTACGTGCCACGGCTCAAGCGGCCGTCGATCTGGCTGATGCTGCCGGTGTTGTTGCTGGTGGTCATGAGCCTGTTGCCGCTGGCCTACGTCGGGCTCAAAGCCTGGCAGGCCGGCTGGACCGAGGCGCTGCACTTGCTGTGGCGCCCGTATGTGTTCGGCCTGCTGCGCAATACGCTGGCGCTGATGGTTGGCGTGACCGTGACCTGTGGCGTGATCGGCCTGTCGCTGGCGTGGTTGCTGGAACGCAGCAATCTGCCGGGCCGACGGCTGTGGGGCGTGATTCTTTGCCTGCCGTTCGCGGTGCCGGCATTTGTCAGCAGCTTCACCTGGGTTTCGCTCAGTGCGCAGTTCGAAGGACTCGGCGGGGCGATCCTGGTGATGAGCCTGTCGAAGTACCCGCTGATCTTTCTGCCGGTCGCAGCAACCCTGCGCAATCTCGATCCCTCTCTTGAGGAATCGGCTCGCACGCTGGGCCAGAATCGCTGGGGCGTGTTTTTCCGGGTCACCCTGCCCCTGCTCTGGCCTTCGCTGCTGGCCGGTTCGCTGCTGATTGCATTGCACATGCTGGTGGAATTCGGCGCACTGTCGATCATTGGCCTGCAAACTTTCACCACCGCGATCTATCAGCAATTCGAACTGGAATTCAGCAATGCCAACGCGGCGATGCTGTCGGCGGTATTGCTGGCGCTGTGCCTGATGCTGTTGTGGCTGGAGTTGCGCGTGCGCGGCAAGGGCCGTCATGTGCGCACTGGCCAGGGCGCGGCGCGTCGGGCTGAACAAGTGCGACTCGGGCCTTGGTCGGTCGCCGGTCAGCTGTACTGCCTGATGCTGGCAATTGTCGGCAGCGGGGTTCCGCTGGGCATGCTGGCTTACTGGCTTGCCGTGGGATCGTCAGCAGCCTTCCCGGTTGCGGCGATCACCGAAGCTTTGCTGTCGTCGCTGGCGCTATCGCTGGGTGGCGCGGGATTGTGTCTGGTGCTGGCGGTGCCGGTCGGGTTGCTGGTGGTGCGCTACAAAGGCCAATTGGCGATCTGGGCCGAGCGCTTGCCCTATCTGCTGCACGCCCTGCCGGGATTGGTGATCGCCCTGACGCTGGTGTATTTCGCCCTGCATTACGTGCCGGCGCTGTACCAGACCTCCGCGCTATTGTTGATCGCTTATGCGCTGCTGTTTCTGCCGCTGGCTCAGGCGCCGATCCGCACGGCGCTGAACAAAGCCGCACCGCAACTCGAAGAAGCCGCCCGCACGCTGGGCGCCTCTTCGTTCACGGCGTTCTGCCGAGTGACCTTGCCGATCATCTTCCCGGCACTGGGCGCGGCGTTCGCGCTGGTGTTTCTGGATGCCATGAAAGAACTGACGGCGACGCTGCTGTTGAGTCCGACCGGGCTCAACACATTGGCAACCGAAGTCTGGGCGCACACCGCGAATGTCGAGTTCGCAGCGGCGGCGCCTTATGCGGCGTTGTTGATTGTGGTGTCGGGATTGCCGGTGTATCTGCTGACGACCCGGATGTATCTGAGCCGATAAAAAAATCGCAGCCGAGGCTGCGATTTTTTTGCCCGCACTATCAGGCCCGGAACTGCCCCAGACTCGCCTTGAGCTGCGCCGCCAGACCATCCAGCACCTTGCCGCTGGCGGTGGTTTCGACCACCGCCTGAGCGGCTTTCTCGGCCTGGGCATGAATCGTCTCGACGCGCCCACGTACGGCCTGCGCACCTTGCGCCTGATGCGCCGCTGCCTGAGTTGCCAGGCCAATCGCCGCATGCACCTGCTCGACCGACGCCTGCACCGACTGCTGCAACCGCGCGCTGTCACGCAGCACCAGCAAACCTTCGCTGGCCTGACGCCCGGCCTGGCCGATCGCTTCCACCGCCTCACGGGCACCCTGCTGCAAGGCCACGATGTGCGCCTGAATGTCGCCGGTGGAGCTTTGGGTCTTGCTCGCCAGCGCACGGACTTCATCCGCCACTACCGCAAACCCGCGACCGGTCTCGCCGGCCCGGGCCGCTTCGATGGCCGCGTTGAGCGCCAGCAGGTTGGTCTGCTCGGCGATGCCGTGAATCACGGTCAGCACCACTTCGATCTGCTCGCTCTGCTGCGCCAGCCGTTCGATGACTTTCGCCCCGGTATCGACCTGCCCCGCCAGCGCCTCGATCAGGCTGCCGACCTTGGCCGAGGTGCGAGTGTTTTCGTCGGTGGCCTGGCGAATATCCACAACCTGCTTCAGTGCCGCCTGCATCGCATGACTTTCCGATTGCGCTTCGTCGGCCATTTGCGAAAGCGCCCGCAGACTTTCGGCCACTTCATCACGCTGCATCCCGGCCGCCGCATCGGCACCGGCGTTGCGCAGGGTCATGGCGCCGATTTCCAGACCGGTACGCTGAGCCACATCCCCGGCCTCGCGCACGATCGGCTGCAACTTGTCCACAAAGCGGTTGACCGCCGACGCCATGTCGCCGATTTCGTCCTTGCTGTTGATCTGCACGCGCTTGGTCAGATCGCCCTCACCTGCTGCCAGATCATCCATGGCGGCGTTGAGCATTTTCAGGCGATTGACCACTCGATGACCGAGCACCACCGCCAGCAGCAACAGCACGCCGGCACCGACCAGCGCCAGGCCCATGCCGATACGCCAGCGCAGGGTTGCTGCAGCGTCCTGCACGGTACTGGTGGTGTTCGCCTTCATCTCGGCAGCCGTGGACTGCGCCGATTGCAGGCGTGCGCGCATGGCCGTTGCACTGTCGGCAGCGGCGCCTTTGAGGCTGTCGCCAACCAGTTGATCGCTGCTGGCAATCAACGCCGTGAAGCGCTGATCGAGCGCCGCCAGATCGGTTTCGACCGAAGCAGTCGAGACGCCCATCAGCACCTTGCCGATTTCCACGCCGTTAGGGTTGATCGAGGCTTCGAGGTAGTAGACCGAAGGATCGTTCTTCGCCGCATCCAGCACTTTATCCAGCGCCCGCTCACCCTGGCCTTTTTCCAAAAGGGCCTTGTTGATCGGGTTTTCGCGGTTGAGGTAGCGGGTCAGATGCTGACCGGTGGCGTCGTCATACACCACGAACAGCACGTTGGGATTGCGCTGGGCCCGGCGGGCGAATTCGGACAGGGTCGGCACGTCGCTGTCCCACATGGCACGAGGTGCCACCGAGGCCAGCAACTGCGCCATGTCATTGGCCGAATCCTTCAGGTCTTTTTCCAGAGTCGCACGCAGCTGCGCCTGCTCTTCCTTCAGACGCGAGGAAAGACCAGCGGTAAGACGCTGACGGGTACTTGAGGAGAGATTGTCGAGGCTCGACGTGACTTCGCGCCCGGCCTGCTCCAGCTCACCGGACAATTTCTGGCTGTCGGCGCCCAGACGAGTGCCGAGATCGGCTTCCAGCGCGGTGACAGTGCTCCGCGTCAGGGCGACGGCCACCAGCACTTGCACCAAAAGGGCGATACCAAGGGTAACGAACACAGGCCGCAACAGACGGCTTTGTAACAGTGAGAGAACGGCTGACACTTTGAATCCCTCTACTTCTGACGCCATTAATTTGATGGCACTCTTGTAGACAGAATCACAGCAAAGGTCATGCCGTCCAACAGGCATAAACGACAAAGGCCCCGATGAAGGGGCCTTTGTGTTTTTACATCAACGACTTATCAAGCGAACGGATGGCGCAGAACGATGGTTTCGTTGCGGTCCGGGCCCGTCGAAATAATGTCGATCGGCGCGCCGATCAACTCTTCAACGCGTTTGATGTAGGCACGAGCGTTAGCCGGCAGCTCTTCCAGGGTTTTGGCACCCACGGTCGATTCGGTCCAGCCTGGCACTTCTTCGTACACAGGCTGCAGGCCTACGTAGCTGTCAGCGTCAGTCGGGGCAACAGCGTTGCCTTGTGCATCCTTGTAGCCGGTGCAGATGTTGATGGTTTCCAGACCGTCGAGTACGTCCAGCTTGGTCAGGCAGATGCCCGAGATGCTGTTCACATCGATAGCGCGACGCAGGATAACGGCGTCGAACCAGCCGCAACGACGGGCACGGCCGGTGGTAGCACCGAACTCGTGACCTTGCTTGGCCAGGTGCGCACCGACTTCGTCGAACAGCTCGGTCGGGAATGGACCCGAACCTACGCGAGTGGTGTAAGCCTTGGTGATGCCCAGGATGTAATCCAGGAACATCGGGCCAACGCCCGAACCGGTCGCAACGCCACCCGCGGTGGTGTTGGAGCTGGTCACGTACGGATAGGTACCGTGGTCGATGTCGAGCAACGAACCCTGGGCGCCTTCGAACATGATGTCTTTGCCGGCGCGACGCAGGTCGTGCAGCTCGGCAGTCACGTCCAGCATCAGCGGCTTGAGCAGCTCGGCGTATTCCTTGCACTCGGCCAGAGTCTTTTCGTACTCGATGGCAGGCTCTTTGTAGTAACCGACCAGCATGAAGTTGTGGTAATCCACCAGTTCACGCAGCTTGTCTTCAAAGCGCGGCATGTTGAGCAAATCGCCAACACGCAGACCGCGACGTGCAACCTTGTCTTCGTAAGCCGGGCCGATGCCGCGACCGGTCGTACCGATCTTCAGCTCGCCGCGGGCCTTTTCACGGGCCTGGTCCAGCGCCACGTGGAAGGACAGGATCAGCGGGCAGGAAGGGCTGATGCGCAGGCGCTCGCGCACCGGAACGCCTTTCTCTTCCAGCTTGGTGATCTCGCGCAGCAGGGCGTCAGGTGCAACCACCACGCCGTTGCCGATCAGGCACTGCACGCCTTCGCGCAGCACGCCCGACGGGATCAGGTGCAAGACGGTTTTTTCACCGTCGATCACCAGAGTGTGGCCGGCGTTGTGGCCACCCTGGTAGCGCACTACGGCGGCAGCATGTTCGGTCAGCAGATCAACGATCTTGCCTTTGCCCTCATCACCCCATTGGGTGCCCAGGACTACGACATTCTTACCCATAACACTTGTCCTCATTCGCGCAAACTTGGTGCCGGCGTCAGCCGGCAGGAAAACTCAAGAAGCCAGTGGCGATACTTGCCAAAGCCCGTTCTGCTGGATCAATTGCCGGTCGCAGTCCGCATCACGGGCGGCGGCCAAAGGTTGTCCAGGCAATGCCTGAACGACACGCTGACCCTCACTGCGCAACTGGCAAACCTGCTGCCAGAGTGCCGCATCCGTACTGTCAGGCATCCAGATACCGCCAGACGGTAGCTCGATCTCAGCACGCCCCAGGGTCACCAGGGTTTTCAAATCGGTGGAGAAGCCGGTGGCCGGACGGGCGCGACCGAAGTCGGCGCCGATGTCGTCGTAGCGACCGCCCTGGGCGATGGACTGGCCAACACCCGGCACGAACACCGCGAACACCACACCGGTGTGGTAGTGATAACCGCGCAGCTCGCCCAGGTCGAAGTACAGCGGCAGCTCCGGGAAACGCACCGACAGACGCTCGGCAATCGCCAGCAAGTCTTCCAGTGCCGCCAGTACCGGGGCCGGCGCATTGGCCAGACGCTCGCGGGCAGCGGTCAGTACTTCACGACCGCCGCACAGGTCGACCAGCGCGCGCAGCATGCCGGACAGATCGGCCGGCAGGCCTTCGGTCAGGGTAATGACCTCGTCGATGGCCTTGCGTTGCAACGCATCGAACAACTGCTGCTCGACCTCACCCGACAGACCGGCCGCCTGGGCCAGACCACGGTAGATGCCGACATGCCCCAGATCCATGTGCACGTCCGGCACGTCGGCCAGTTGCAGCATGGCCAGCATCAGGCTGATGACTTCGACGTCGCTGCTCGGGCTGGCATCGCCGTACAACTCGGCGCCCAGCTGGATCGGGCTGCGCGAGGACGACAAGGCACGCGGCTGGGCATGCAGCACGCTGCCGGCGTAGCACAGACGGCTCGGGCCTTCGCGACGCAGGGTGTGCGCATCGATGCGCGCCACTTGCGGCGTGATGTCGGCACGGAAACCCATCTGCCGGCCCGATTGCGGGTCGATGACCTTGAAGGTACGCAGATCCAGGTCCTGGCCCGCGCCGGTCAGCAGGGATTCCAGGTACTCGATATGGGGAGTCACGACAAACTCGTAACCCCAGCTCTGGAACAGATCCAACACCTGACGACGCGCGACTTCAATGCGCGCCGCTTCCGGTGGCAGTACTTCTTCGATGCCATCTGGCAGCAGCCAGCGGTCTACCGTTGCCATTACGCCATTCCCCTTAGATCCGGGCGGCCAGCCCGAGGGCGAGCCTTGAGTGAAGCAGAAAATGACCGGCCCGTTCAAAACGCACGCGCATGAACGACGCGGCGAAAGGCCTGTTACCGGCTTCGCCCATCACTTTCCTCGAAAAACTGTCGGGCCATTCAACCCGATCTTCTGCAACAAAAACAGCAATCAAACGTGCAGACGCAAAAAAGCCGGGAATTTCCCGGCTGCCGCATCATACACACGTTTTCCCAAAGGATCACCCCGCCCGAGGTTTTAGCCGCCGGGCGGAATGATTCAGGTCAACGTCGTATCAAGGCTTGGACTTTTCCAGGTAACGGAAGAAGTCGCTGCTTGGGTCGAGGACCAGGACGTCGGATTTGTTCGCGAAGCTTTCACGGTAGGCACGCAGGCTACGGTAGAAACCGTAGAATTCCTGATCCTGGCCGTAGGCCTTGGAGTAGATCGCAGCGGCCTGGGCGTCGCCGTCACCGCGAATCTCTTCGGATTCACGATAGGCTTCAGCCAACAGCACGCGGCGTTGACGATCGGCGTCGGCACGGATGCCTTCGGCCAGCTCGTTACCCTTGGCGCGGTGCTCGCGAGCTTCACGCTCACGCTCGGTGCTCATACGCTCGAACACGCTGCGGTTCACTTCTTTCGGCAGATCGATGGCCTTGACCCGGACATCGACCACTTCGATACCCAGCTCTTTTTCCGCCATCTTGTTCAGCGACGCCGTGATGTCGGCCATCAGCGCATCACGCTCACCGGACACCACTTCGTGCAGGGTGCGCTTACCGAACTGGTCACGCAGACCCGATTCCAGACGACGGGACAGACGCTCGTCGGCGATCTGCTTGAGGCCGGACGTTGCGGTGTAGAAGCGCTCGGCATCTTTCACGCGCCACTTGGCGTAGGCATCGACCATCACGGCTTTCTTTTCCAGCGTCAGGAAGCGCTGTGTCGGTGCATCCAGCGTCATCAGACGTGCGTCGAATTTACGCACCTGGTTAACGTAAGGAACCTTCACGTGCAGACCCGGCTGAACGTCAGCCTGAACCACGCGACCGAATTGCAGCAACACCGCACGCTCGGTCTGAGCCACGATGTAGAAGCAGTTCCAGCCAACCAGTACCACGACAACGCCAACGATCAGGGCGATCAGCGATTTATTGCTCATCAGCGGGTCTCCCTTGTACGCGACTGCGGCACGTCAGTGACATGCGGCGTAGCATCCGTGTTGTTGCTGGCGGCAGCCGAACCGGTGACCGGTGCATTGCTGCCCGAACTGTTCTGAATCATCTTGTCCAGCGGCAGGTAAAGCAGGTTGCTCTGGCCGTTCTTGTTGCCGGTCACGAGTACCTTGCTGGTGCTGCTGAAGACTTCCTGCATGGTGTCCAGGTACAGACGCTGGCGAGTGACCTCGGGCGCCTTGCGATACTCGGCAACCAGCTTGGTGAAGCGATCCGCCTCACCCTTGGCGCGCGAGACCGTTTCGTCACGGTAACCGTTGGCATCTTCGAGGATACGCTGGGCCTGACCACGGGCTTCCGGCACCACGCCGTTGGCGTAGGTTTCAGCCTGGTTGCGCGAACGCTGCTCGTCTTCACGGGCGCGGATCACGTCATCGAAGGCTTCCTGCACTTCACGCGGTGCCGCTGCGCTCTGTACGTTGACCTGGGTGACGGTGATACCGGTGCGATAGGTATCGAGGAAGCGTTGCAGACGCTCCTTGATCTCGCTGGCCATCAGCTCACGACCTTCGGTCAGCACCTGGTCCATCGCGGTGGAACCCACCACATGGCGCAGCGCACTGTCGGTCGCGTGCTGCAGGCTGATTTCCGGCTGGTCGACGTTCAGCACGAAGTCCTGCAGGTTGCTGATCTTGTACTGCACGGTCAGCGGCACTTCGACGATGTTCTCGTCTTCGGTCAGCATCTGGCCCTGCTTGGTGTAGGCACGCTCACGCGTGACGTTCTCCATGTACTTCTTGTCGATCGGCGGGAAGTAGATGTTCAGGCCGGGGCCGACAGTCTCGTAGTACTTGCCGAAGCGCAGCACCACGGCCTGCTCCTGCTCGTCCACGACGTAGACCGCGCTGTACAGCCAGACGGCCGCCAGCACGACCAAGCCGATGCCGAGCAGGCCGCCAAAGCCGCCGCTCTTGCCCGAGCCACCACCGTCATCACCGCGTTTTTTTCCACCACCGAACAACCCGTTCAGGCTTTCCTGCAGCTTTCGGAAGGCCTCGTCGAGATCCGGCGGTCCCTTGCGGTCGCCGTTGTTGCGACGCTTGCCACCCCAAGGATCCTGATTGTTCGAGTTGCCACCCGGCTCATTCCAAGCCATAGCGCTCTCCATCTGATAAAGCAAAGACGCACCCACGGCGCGCCGACCAATGCTACAGAATGCCTGCCGTTGCGGCACAACCGCTTTGCCAGGCTTTTATTGCAAAGTGTGTTGCTCGATGAACTCCGTCGGCACAACGCCTTCACGACTCACCAGTCGATTGAGCTCCGAGCGTGGCAATCGAACGGCCAGCAAGCTGACCCCTTCTTCGTCGTGTTCTTCTTTCTGTACCGCGCCCAGTTCGAAGAACTGCGCACGCAGACGCGCGAACCGCTGAGGCAGGCGCAAGGTTCCTACGAACAGGTCACTGCCCAACAACTCGGCAATCGCCTGCTCGAGCAATTCCAGACCGGTGCCATCACGCGCCGACAGCCAGACCCGCTGGGGCTTGCCGTTTTCATCGCGCTGGATTTGTGGCTCAACGCCTTCAAGCAAATCGAGTTTGTTATAGACCTCGAGGATCGGCAAGTCCTGGGCACCGATCTCGCCCAGCACCACCATCACCTGCTCGATCTGCAACATGCGATCCGGTTCGGCCGCATCGATCACGTGCAACAGCAGGTCGGAGTTGCTCGACTCTTCGAGCGTAGACCGAAATGCCTCGACCAGTTTGTGCGGCAAGTGGCGGATGAAACCCACCGTGTCGGCCAGGACAATCGGCCCCAGATCGTCCAGATCCAGACGGCGCAGGGTCGGGTCGAGCGTGGCGAACAGCTGGTCAGCCGCATACACGTCGGACTTGGTCACGTTATTGAACAGCGTGGACTTGCCGGCGTTGGTGTATCCCACCAGAGACACGGTAGGGATATCCGCACGCGAGCGGCCGCGACGCGACTGTTCGCGCTGGCTGCGCACTTTTTCCAGCCGGCCCTTGATCTGGCGCAGGCGTACCCGCAGCAGTCGCCGGTCGGTTTCGAGCTGGGTTTCACCCGGGCCGCGCATGCCGATACCGCCACCCTGACGCTCAAGGTGAGTCCAGCCACGAACCAGCCGGGTGCTCATGTGGTCAAGCTGGGCCAGTTCTACCTGGAGCTTGCCCTCATGGGTACGGGCGCGTTGGGCGAAAATATCGAGAATCAGACCGGTACGGTCGATCACGCGACACTCGAAAACACGTTCGAGGTTACGTTCCTGACTGGGCGTGAGGACGTGATTGAAGATCACCAGATCGGCTTCTTCGGCGTGGACCAGGTCGCGCAGTTCCTCGACCTTGCCGCTGCCAATCAGGTATTTGGCGGTTGGCCGATGACGCGGCACGTTAAAAAACGCAACGGTCTCGGCGCCAGCCGAATTTGCCAGTTCCTGAAACTCCTGCGGATCTTCGCGCGCCTCAGGGTCCTGTCCATCCAAGTGAACGAGGATGACTCGTTCACCACCACCGTGGCGCTCAAAGAACAAAGGAGACTCCTATCAGGCGTTACCTGGCTCAGCGTCACCTGCTTCGGATTCGGTTGCGCTTGGCAGACGAATTGGACGAACCGGCACGACTGTAGAGATAGCGTGTTTGTAAACCATCTGGCTGACGGTGTTCTTCAGCAGGATAACGAACTGGTCGAACGACTCGATCGTGCCTTGCAGTTTGATCCCGTTCACCAGGTAGATGGAAACCCCCACTTTCTCTTTACGTAAAGTATTCAAGTAAGGGTCTTGTAGCGAATGCCCTTTTGACATGTGCCGCACTCCTTTAAGGATTCAATATAAAAAATAGGTAAACAGATGGCTTTTGCCGCCACACCCCCAAGGATAGACGGCAATTGCAAGGACTCAGCTCAATATGGAGATCGTCCCAAGGTATTTCAAGGCGCGTGGCAGATTGTCGCAATCCAGACTGTCGAGCCAGTGTAAATCTTTCCAGCTGCGCAGCCAGGTGAACTGGCGTTTGGCCAATTGGCGCGTGGCGATGATGCCCCGCTCCTGCATCTCGGCCGAAGTCAGCTTGCCATCCAGGAAGTCCCAGACCTGGCGGTAGCCTACCGCACGTATAGACGGCAACCCGGCATGCAGGTCACTTCTATTACGCAGGGCTACGACCTCGTCGATGAATCCCTGTTCCAGCATATTTGTGAATCTTTGTTTAATGCGCTCGTGCAGTACCTGCCGATTAGTTGGAGCAATCGCCAGGTTCGCGACAGTATAGGGCAATTGTTGCAGTCCCGATGCGGCCGCTTCGGTACTTTGTACAGATTGTTTCAGCCGCAGTTCAGTCATGCTCTGACCGCTGACCCGGTAAACTTCCAGCGCACGACTCAGTCGTTGCGGATCGTTCGGATGGATGCGCGCCGCCGACTCTGGATCGATTGCCGCCAGCTGATCGTGCAGGGCTTGCCAGCCAAGGCGTGCAGCCTCTTCTTCGATCTGCGCGCGAACTTCGGGATCAGCCGCTGGCATGTCCGCCAGACCGTCGATCAAAGCCTTGTAATAGAGCATCGTGCCGCCCACCAGCAGCGGAATTTTTCCACGCGCGGTGATCTCGGCCATGGCCTCCAGTGCATCGCGGCGGAAATCCGCTGCCGAATAGGCTTCGGCCGGGTCGAGTATGTCGATCAACCGGTGCGGAAACTCGGCCAGCAGTTCTTTGGACGGTTTGGCGGTGCCGATGTCCATGCCGCGATAGACCAGCGCCGAATCGACGCTGATCAGCTCGCACGGCAGCACCTTGGTCAGCTCGATGGCCAGGTCGGTCTTGCCCGCAGCGGTCGGGCCCATCAGGAAAATCGCTGGAGGAAGCTGGCTCATCAACGACCGCGCAGAAACAGTTTGTCCAGATCGTCCAGGCCCAGTTGGGTCCAGGTCGGCCGGCCATGGTTGCATTGACCGCTGCGCTCGGTGTTTTCCATGTCACGCAGCAGGCCGTTCATTTCCGGCAGGGCCAGGCGCCGGTTGGCGCGGATCGCGCCGTGGCAGGCCATGGTGCCGAGCAGTTCGTTCAGATGCGCCTGGATCCGGTCGCTGGTGCCGTATTCCATCAAGTCCGACAGCACATCGCCGACCAGACGGTTGGCTTCGGCCTGTTTGAGCAAGGCCGGGATCTGCCGGATGGCCAGGGTTTCCGGGCCAAGGCGCTGCAATTCAAAACCGAGGCGCTGGAACCAAGCTGCATGTTCTTCAGCGCAATCAGCCTCGCGCTGACTGACCGCCAGCGACTCCGGCACCAGCAGCGGCTGACCGCTCAGGCCTTCGCTGGCCATGGCGATCTTCAGACGTTCGTACATGATGCGTTCGTGAGCGGCGTGCATGTCCACCAAAACCAGGCCTTGGGCGTTCTCGGACAGAATGTAGATGCCCTTGAGCTGCGCCAGCGCGTAGCCAAGCGGCGGAATGTCTTCCTGACCGGCCGGCAGCGCATTGGCGTTCGCTTCGGGCAGCGGCGCAAAAAACTCGCGGTACGCAGCCTGCGCCTCGGCAACCGGCACGGTCGATTGCGGACGCGGCGTGTATTGATACTGATAAGCGCCGCCGGCGCTGGCACCCGACGAGGTATTGAACACCGGTTGCGCCTGCGGCTGCTCCAGCAGCGCATTGGCCGCCAGACGCATTTCGCCCTGCGGACCGAATTCACCAGCTTCAAGGCCGGTTGGCCGGACGATCGCGGTGGTGACCGATCCGGCAAGCTGATCTTCCGGCCGCACATCGCCGAGGGCACGGTGCAAGGTGCCATACAGGAAGTCATGCACCATGCGTCCGTCACGGAAACGCACTTCGTGTTTGGTCGGGTGCACGTTGACGTCGACCGCTGCCGGATCGACCTCGAAAAACAGCGCGAACGTCGGGTGCCGGCCATTGAACAGCACATCGCGATAAGCCTGACGCACCGCGTGGGCCACCAGTTTGTCGCGCACCGCACGGCCGTTGACGAAGAAATACTGCAAGTCCGCCTGACTGCGGTTGAAGGTCGGCAGACCGACCCAGCCCCACAAATGCAGGCCATTGCGTTCGATCTCGATCGGCAGCGCCTGCTCAAGGAAGCCCGAACCACAGATTGCCGCCACACGCCGGGCGCGGGCTGCATCATCATGGGCTTCGTGCAGGCTGAGGATGGTCTTGCCGTTGTGGCGCAGGTGGAAGGCCACGTCAAAACGCGCCAGCGCCAGACGCTTGATCACTTCTTGCAGGTGATCGAATTCGGTTTTTTCGGTCTTGAGGAATTTGCGTCGCGCCGGGGTGTTGAAGAACAGGTCACGGACTTCCACCGAAGTGCCGACCGGATGCGCCGCCGGCTGCACGCGGGGCGCCATGTCACGGCCTTCGGTCTCGACCTGCCAGGCCTGATCGGCATCGCGGGTGCGCGAGGTCAGGGTCAGACGTGCCACGGAGCTGATCGATGCCAAAGCCTCGCCCCGGAAACCCAGGCTCATTACCTGCTCAAGGTCTTCCAGGTTGCGGATCTTGCTGGTGGCGTGACGCGCCAGGGCCAGCGGCAGGTCATCGGCGGAAATACCGCTGCCGTCGTCACGCACACGCAGCAGTTTGACGCCGCCCTGTTCAACATCGACGTCGATACGTTTGGCGCCGGAGTCGAGGCTGTTTTCCAGCAGTTCCTTGATCACCGAGGCCGGGCGTTCGACTACCTCACCGGCGGCGATCTGGTTCGCCAGCCGCGGGCTGAGCAGTTCAATGCGGGCAGCGTTCAGGACCTGATTCATTCTTTGGACGCCAGTTCGGTGCCGGGAATGGTCAGGTGCTGACCGACTTTCAGATCATCGCTTTTCAGATTGTTGGCGCTGCGCAACGTGGCCGGCGAGATCTGATACCGCACGGCAATCATCGCCACGGTTTCACCCGGACCTACCCGGTGATCACGCGGCCCTTGAGCAATCTTGCCCGAATCACGCAGCCAGGCGATGTAAGTGCCCGGTGGCGGGTTCTGCTGGAAGAACTGGCGCACGCCGCTGCTGATCGAGCGCGCCAGCGCCTGCTGGTGGCTCGCTGCCGAGAGCTTGTTCGCTTCGTTGGCGTTGGAGATGAAGCCGGTTTCCACCAGGATCGATGGAATGTCCGGCGACTTCAGCACCATGAATCCGGCCTGTTCCACGCGCTGTTTGTGCAGCGGGGTGACCCGGCCAATGTTGGTCAGGACTTTCTGGCCGACGTTGAGGCTGGAGGTCAGCGAGGCGGTCATCGACAGGTCGAGCAGAACGCCGGCCAGCATGCGGTCCTTGTCGTCGAGGCTGACGTTGCCGGCACCGCCGATCAGGTCGGAACGGTTTTCGCTGTCGGCCAGCCAACGGGCGGTTTCCGAAGTGGCGCCACGATCGGACAGGGCAAACACCGACGCACCGAACGCGGCTGCAGATGGCGCGGCGTCGGCGTGGATCGAGACGAACAGGTCGGCGCCCTTCTTGCGGGCGATTTCGGTACGGCCACGCAACGGGATGAAGTAGTCGCCGGTACGGGTCAGTTCGGCGCGGAAGCCTTTCATGCCGTTGACCTGACGCTGCAACTCGCGGGCGATCTGCAGTACCACGTCTTTCTCGCGCTGACCGCGAGAACCGGACGCACCCGGGTCTTCGCCACCGTGGCCGGCGTCGATCACCACAATGATGTCGCGCTTGCCGGCCGGGGCCGGTGGCAGTTTGATCGCAGGCTCGGCCGGGGTGACCGGCACCGCAGGCACGGTCGCAACCGTTGGGGTCGGCGCAGGCGTCGGCGCTGGTGCGGCGTCAGCCGGGTTGTCGAACAGGTCGACGACCAGACGGTTGCCGTACTGCGCATTCGGCGCCAGCGAGAAGCTTTTCGGGGTGACGGCTTTTTTCAGGTCGATGACCACCCGCAGGTCGGTCGGCGTGCGTTGGGCCGAGCGCATGGCGGTGATCGGCGTGTTGGCGGTCTGCACATTCAGCGGCGCGCCGAGAGTGGCGCCGTTGATGTCGATCACCAGACGATCCGGCGCGGTCAGCGTAAAGACGCTGTGCTGCACCGGGCCTGTCAGGTCGAACACCAGTCGCGTGTTGTCCGGCGCCCGCCACAGGCGCACGCTGTTGACCTTCGTCTCGGCCACAGCGTTGACGGTTACTGCCATCAACATCAGTCCAGCGGCAGCCACCAACGCGCGAAAGCGCATACCTAACCCCATCATTCAATTGGTTTCCAATGCCAAAGCGGCACACCAGGCCTCGCCGCGCGAGCCCTGGGATAAAATGGTCAGCGAACGTCCGCTGTCTTGCGGGCTAATGGTAATGGTCAGGTCAGGCTTTGGCAAAAAGCCTGCACCTTTATCGGGCCATTCGATCAGGCACAGGGCGTCGTCTTCGAAATAGTCGCGGATCCCGAGAAACTCCAGCTCCTCCGGATCGACCAGACGATACAGGTCGAAGTGAAACGCCCGGACGTCACCGATCTCGTAGGGCTCGACCAGGGTGAAGGTCGGACTTTTCACCGCCCCCACGTGCCCCAGACCGCGAATGATGCCCCGCGACAGCGTGGTTTTGCCCATCCCGAGATTGCCTTCGAGAAAGATCAGACCATGGCCCTGGGTGATACGGGCGATGCGTGCGCCAAAGTCGCTCATGGCCTGTTCATCGGCCAGGTACAGGGTTACTTCAGACACGGTGCATGCTCCTCCAACAACTGACGAATGGCTGGAATCAGATCACTGGCCGCCAGCCCACGGCCGAATTTACCTTGTTGCAGACCGGCGTTGGCGTGCAGCCAGACCGCCAGACACGCGGCATCGAAACCGTCCATGCCCTGGGCCAGCAGCGCGCCGATCAGACCGGCCAATACATCGCCGAGCCCGGCAGTGGCCATGGCCGGATGGCCTTGATGACACAGCGCCAGACGACCATCGGGATGAGCAATCAGACTGCCTGCGCCTTTGAGCACCACCACCGCTGTATATTTTTTGCTCAATGCTGCTGCCGCCGCCGGACGATCGGCCTGCACCTCCGCGGTGCTGATCCCTAGCAGCCGCGCCGCCTCACCCGGATGCGGCGTGATCACGCAATCCTTGGGCAGACTGACGAAACCGGAGGCCAACAGGTTCAGCGCATCGGCATCCCACACCTGCGGCAGCGAGGCATTGGCAGCAGCCGACAGCAGCGCCCTTCCCCAACCGGCCTGACCCAGCCCCGGCCCGACCACCAGCACGGACACCTTTTCCAGCAGCCCCATCAATTGATTGGCCGAAGAAGTGCCCAGCGCCATGGCTTCCGGTACTCGGCTCAGCGCCGCCGGCACATGTTCCGGACGGGTCGCAAGCGACACCATACCGGCGCCACTGCGCAAAGCACTTTCGGTGCTCAATAGAATTGCCCCGCCAAAGCCGTGATCGCCGCCGATCAGCAGCACATGGCCGAAACGCCCCTTGTGCGCGGCCGGCGCGCGGGCCGCCAGACGCGGCAGGTTAACCGCGTTGAGCCGTTGAGCGGCGGCAGGAATGTCACTGAAGTTTTCGGCCGAGGCCTGCAGATCGTTAAACAGCAGTACGCCGACGTGATCTGCCGCCGCGCCCGTGAACAGCCCGAGTTTCAGGCCGATGAATGTCACGGTGAGGTCAGCGCGCACCGCATCACCCAGCGCATGACCGGTATCGGCGCACAATCCGGAAGGGATATCGACCGCCACCATCGGCAGTCCGCTGGCATTGATCGCCGCAATCGCAGCGGCGTAAGGCTCACGCACCTCGCCGCTCAGGCCGGTGCCGAGCAACGCGTCAACGACGATGCCGCGCAACTCGCAGGACAGATCCCACTGGGCAATCGAGACGCCGTCAGCCACGGCTTCGGCGTGCGCCACGGCGGCATCGCCCTTCAAACGCTGCGGCTCGCCGACAGCCAGCACCTGAACCTGCCAACCCGCACGGTGGGCCAGCGCCGCCACCAGATAACCATCGCCGGCGTTGTTGCCGTGCCCGGCCAGCACAGTCATTTCATTCGCGGCCGGCCATTGGCGTACCAGTGCGCGCCACGTGGCATGGGCGGCACGCTGCATCAATTCGAAGCCCGGTGTGCCCGCGGCGATCAGCCGTGCATCGAGTTCACGCACCTGCGCGGCACGGTACAGCGCGTCGGGTAATTGATCTTTAGTGTGCGGCATGCGTCTTCGGGCTCCGATGTCTGGCAGAATTATACGCACCTCAGCTCCGGTTTCTCTCGCCTCATGTCCGCCATCACCACAGATCTGCCTGCCCTCGCCCAATCCATCAAGGACTGGGGCCGCGAGCTGGGCTTCCAGCAAGTCGGCATCAGCGGTCTGGACCTGGCCGAGCACGAGCAGCACCTGCAACGCTGGCTCGAGGCCGGCTACCACGGCGAAATGGAGTATATGGGCGCCCACGGCAGCAAACGCTCGCACCCCGAGGAGCTGGTGCCGGGCACCTTGCGCGTGGTGTCGCTGCGCATGGACTACCTGCCGGGCGACACGCAAATGGCGCAATTGCTGGCCAAACCGGAAAAGGCCTACATCTCGCGCTATGCCTTGGGCCGCGATTATCACAAGTTGATCCGTAAACGCGTTCAACAACTGGCGGACAAGATTCAATCCGAGATCGGCCCGTTCGGTTTCCGCGCCTTCGTCGACAGCGCCCCGGTGCTGGAAAAGGCCATCGCCGAACAGGCCGGGCTGGGCTGGATCGGCAAAAACACCCTGGTGCTGAACCGCAAGGCCGGCAGTTACTTCTTTCTCAGCGAACTGTTCGTCGACCTGCCCCTGCCGGTGGATGAACCCCACAGCACCGAACACTGCGGACGCTGCACCGCGTGCCTCGACATCTGCCCGACCAACGCCTTCGTCGGCCCGTATGTGCTGGACGCACGACGCTGTATTTCTTACCTGACCATCGAACTGAAGAACGCCATCCCCGAAGACCTGCGACCGCTGATCGGTAACCGGGTGTTCGGCTGCGACGACTGCCAGATCTGCTGCCCGTGGAACCGCTTCGCCCGCCCGTCCGGCGAAAGCGATTTCAAGCCACGGCACAACCTGGACAACGCCGAACTGGCAGAGCTGTTCTTGTGGGATGAAGACAAATTCCTCAGCAGCACCGAGGGTTCGCCGCTGCGCCGTGCCGGTTATGAGCGCTGGCTGCGCAATCTGGCGGTGGGGCTGGGAAATGCGCCCTCAACGATTCCGGTGCTGGAAGCATTGCAGGCGCGACGGGATCATCCGTCAGAGTTGGTTAGAGAACATGTCGAATGGGCACTGCGCCAGCATCTGGATAAAAAGCCCTAAAGCTTTCCTTCACGAGCTCTCCACACCACTGTCCTCACCCTCGAATGCTGCAATTTGTGGCTGCATCTGGACTTCTCCATCAACTTGAATCAGGACTTTCCTGTCCAGGCCAGCGGCCTCCATATAGACCCTGAGTCGCTGCAGCGTAGCCTCATCCAGCGGATTGTTTCGAAAGTTAAAATTGACTTGCCGAACATCCGGCACCTCGAAGAGTTCGTCTGGCAAGTGTGCAATTTCGTTATTGCGCAGATCGGCAAATGCCAGACTTTCGCTTTCAAATAGCCCGACAGGCACCTCGTTCAGCCCTGTATCCGAGAGATAAAGACTGTCCAGGCGCCTCATGAATCTGAGATCGGGCGACAGTCCGAGCGGGTTGTTGCTCAAGTCCAACAGTGTCAGTTGTTCAATGTGGGCAAGGCCTTCAACGCTGGCTTCGCTGAGCCGTATGTCACAGTTGTCCAAGGTCAGCGTCACCAGTTCCCTCATCTGGTACACCTCAGCGGGAAACGATTTCAACGCAAAGCCGGACAGGGTGAGATACCGCACACCCGGAAAACTCGCGAGAAAGGCGCTGGCTTCCAACGGGGCAGTGCTGGTCAGACTCAACTCGCGAACATGGCTGAAATCCGCCGACAAACGAGGCAGGCTGCCAAGTACATCGAGATCGTAATCCAGCGTCGATGGAGTGTACGGATTGGCGCTGGTTGCCTTCCGGGACCAATTGTCCTGAAGCTCCTGAGCAAAACGCTCTCGGCTTGCTGTCTGCGCAGCAATTTCGGTATTTGTCAGAGGCAAACCCGTGACCGGGTGTCGGGACGGCACCTGCCCGGTCCACGCGCCAAGATCCTTCACCAGAGTGAAGTGTTGCGCTTCCAGCCGGGCCACTGCCAGCAGCGGATCACCCGTCAATCGCTCGCGGTGCATGGAAGTCCGAGCATCCTGGGCCATGGTCGGAAACAACGTTGCCAGACGCTCATCTACACTGCGCGCCAGCCCCGACGGGGCATCGCCTCGATCCAACGGGCTCCCTGATGCTATAGGGTGCCAGTACCTGCCCTCGGCGTCCGGCTCCATCAGCGGACCGGAAGCCTTGAGTTCTCTGGCGACCGTGGCGCGAAAAAGACCGCTTTCGGCATCCCGAACTACCTGGACGAAATGATCGTCGGAAACAGCTACATACTGGCGCTGCTTGAACACCCGAACGCCCTGCGCGTCGACTGCGCCGAGATTTTTTCGGGCGGGCACCCGGTAATCCGCGAAAGAAGTGGGCGAGGCAACTCCCGCTACTTCATTGATCGCGAAAAGCTCCAGGCTCGGCCTGGGATCGGTTATCTGCGCCCTCGTGACAGGATCCGGCAGAAAAAGAGACGGTAGCGGATCCGGACGATGCGGCAGGGCTGAGGGGGGAGAATCCCCGCTGGGCACCCGATGAGAACCATCGGCAGCGGAGTCATTTATTTTGCTGGAGCCAGGTTTGATCCTGGGTGATTTGTCAGCCATGAAACTCTCATCCTTGAGATTGGGTTGCACTGATAACGGAGTTCTACGCGAACCGTATCGAGCGCGCAGATCAGTCAGCCAAACCTGAATTGTCTGGCCCTCGAGAAAACCATCATACCGCTGCGCTTGCTGCGGGCTGTCGTATGTATGTCTACCGCATGAGCCTGCATGCCCAGACCGCCACCCCGCGGCGCGTTGACTGCCTGACCAGAAAATGAAAAGGCGCCTTCAGCGATTCCTGCTGGAACCGTTGAAGGCGCGACCGGATCATTCCTCAGAATATGTCCGGCAAAAGCACGAGTGAGCGTTGCTCTCCCGGCCATGGCATGCCAAGCCCATCAAGCGCCTCTCACGGTATGACCAAACGCATGCATGGTCACCGTACGGGTGTCATGGTTCGCAAAGAAAAACAGGCGCGTGGCCTGGTTAAGTCTGATTTCTGTGTAACCCGTGTCATTGAAGTAACCTGGGTCGCGGAGTTGACGCGGATTGGGAGACTTGAAAGGGACCATCTCATTGTAATAAGTCTTGCCCCCAAGCCCATTGGCAGCTTCGCTTGGAGACTTTCCTGCGTCCTTGATTGCATCCTTGAAACGGAAGAATTTATCCCTTGAAATATCATCAAGCTCTTCAAAACCGGCAATGGCGCCTCTTCCTGTTTTTTGCCCATCCACCGTCCCCCTGAAGCCTTGGGTCTTGTATGTCCATTGTCGTGCCCCCGCACTCGTTCCTGAAGTGCTTCGCCCCCCCATTCCACTCGCCATGGCTCTGGCGGCCTCGCGAGGATTATTGCTCAGCCCTGACTTGAAAGCCCCCGCCAACCTGCTGGCACCTTTGATAGCCTGACCCGCCAGCCCGGCGCCAAGGGATGCCAACCCAAGCCCCAGACTGATGTAACCCAGAATATCGCCAACCGAAGATTGCGGATCCAGTTCATGCGCCAACTCGCTGGCAATGGCCGTAACGCCCGAGGCGACTCCCAGCCCCACGGCCAGTAATGCCAATGGCGTGGCCGCCCCCAGTGTCGCGATACTTGCAATACCCCCGATAAACCCCAGCGCAATCCCGGCAATCGACTGCCAGGAAACATGCCCCGTGGGATCCACTCGGTTAACCGGATCGCCAAGGCAATACGCGTAAGCATTCAAGCCGCCTGCATCGAGCGGACTCAGGCTGTCCGGGCTGGTGAAGCGCATCAGTGTCGGGCTGTAGGCCCGGTAACCATTGCCCAGCAGATACAGACCGGTGACCTCATCCAGTTGCTCGCCGTTGAAACCCGCCTGACTGAACAGGCCTCCCTCGACAGCCCGATGCCCGTAGGGACTGTAGGCGCTGTCGAGCAATTGCTCGCCGTACGAACGAGTCAGCACGCTCTGCTGCTGATCAGCCCCGAAAAGCCGAATGCCGGCACCCGCTCCCAGTTGCTGCTGTCCCAATATCAGACGGCCGTGTCGCAGGACACTGCGTGATTCAGGACCACTGATTTCGCTGCTCACTTTGCTATGGTGATAAAAGCGCTGCACCGCCGACTTCCCGGATTGCGACAACTCACCCAGCCGATCGAGGCCGTCGTATTGGTAGCCGCGCAGGACCTCCCCATGTGCATCGATCACCTGAGTCAGGCGGCCAAAGGCGTCGTAGGCCAGAGTGCGGTTCTGATCGTCCTTGATCATTCGGCCATTGGCGTCGTATTCCAGGGTGACCGGTGCCGGATAGTCGGCATGAGAATGTTGGACCCCGACCAATCGGGCCGGGTCCTGTTCGCTGAAACTGAACGTCGTCACGTTGACGCCCAGAGGGAACGTGGTTTGCAGGGCGAGAATGTTATCCAGCGCATCGAACGTGAATGTTTGCTGGATAATTTCCTTGCCATAAGGGTCTCGCGGTCGCTGGAGCCCTTCACAGTCGTACTGGATGACTCGCCCGCGTGCGTCGTAAGAGAACCGCTCATCGCGCAACACCATGAAGCCGCGCCTGAGAACCTTCTGCGCAAGTTTGCCTGCCACGGTGTAACTGGAGGTCAGTGTTTGCGAGGGCAATCCGTTGACTTCGAAACGGCGGGTCAGCTCACGACCGATATCATCGTAAGTCAGATGCGTGAGGAGCTGATGCCGGGACAGGGTATCCCGGGTTTCGATCCGGTCGAGCAACCCAGCCTTGCCATAGAAATATCGAGTTTCTACCGGGCCTTGCCTGTGCAAGGTTTCGCGCCCCCAGGTGTCGTACTCGGTTCTGTGCCGCGTGCCCGACACGTCCACGTGTTCCAGAGGGCGCCCCGCCAGCGAGTAGGTATGGGAGGTCGTCCGGCGCTGCCCGTCAAAGCGGGTTGTTTCCGACTTCAGGCGCCCGGAAGGAAAGTATTCGAACAGATTCTCACGTCCTTGCTCGACGCAACTTTCCATTCTGCCGTTTCGTACATCGTAGGTGAAACGGGTGAGTACTCCGCTGCCTGGTAGCGCTTTGCGCTCAATCAAGGCCCCACCCGGACCCGATGAATAGACAAACCCGGTCGTTTCCCCTGCGGCGCTCGTGTGCGATGCGGGCTGAGTCTTGCCGGCCGAATAAACCGCAACCGACTTGCGCCCGCCCACCGAATGCTCTGTCAGCCGGTTCAAACCATCGAAGACCTGCTGCCCCAACAGTTTCCCGGCGACCCTGATGGCGACCGGCAATGCCTCGGTGCTATGGACGGCAAACTCGGTCTGTACCGCATGCCCGTCAGGCAAAACACTGCGAAACAGACGATCGTACGCATCGTACTCATAACTGGTCTTGTTCCCCGCCGGATCGGTTTGACTGATGGTGCGCCCCAATCCGTCGTACTCAAAGACGGTTTTGCCCAGGCTTTGCGCCTTGAGGTCGAAGACTTCAAGGCTGTCCGGCTTGCCGAAGGCATTGAAGACGGTGACGGTTTTACCGAGGCCCTGCTGCCAATGCTTGTGCTGGCGCTTCACCGGATCGAACTCGTTGTACTCGACTCGTCCGTCGGCATGGCGAGTCTCCTTGACCTGACCCCAGTTGTCGTAAAACAACTGCGACTTCACAGGGCGCGCAACATCGTCCCACCAATCGGTGCGGGTCTGCTCAGTCAGTCGTCCGACCTGATCATGGAGCGCGGCATAGAACACTCGCATTGGAAATGCACCTGCCGGATCCGGGTTGTCACAATCCGTTTCTTCAACGCCGATGACCCTCCCCAACGCGTCGTAGGTAACTTTTTGCATACCTCCCGACGGATCGGTCAGAACCACCGTGGGCGGCACGTCTACCTTGGCCGTTTCGTGACGCCATTGGTACGACGCGACATGCGCCGTGCCAGAGACAAGCGTCTTGCGGACACGACGCCCGAGCTTGTCGTATTCGAATGTAACCACACTGTCGTCGGCATCGCGCTCGGACAGCGCCAAACCGCTCAGGGTGGAAAGCGTTTGCTCGGTCGAACTCGCGGTACCGTCGAAACCCTGCAAGGTTGTCTTCAGCCTCAGGGAGAAATCGTCAGTCGCGTAGGCATAGTTGATACAAGTCGTCGTGCCGTTACGGGTGACCTTCTGCTGCTTCAGGAGGCCGTGTGTAAGCGGGTTGTCCGGCGTTTCCAGATAAGTCAGCGCAATGGTCGAACGATGGACTTCGCGATCTGCGACCCACTCGAAGAAGTTTTCCTCCACAGGCACCACACTGGCCAGCGTCCCTCCCTCGAGCATGGGGAGTAAGGCATAGCGGTAACGTGTGACGGTGGACGCACCGCCACCCGTCGCGGGGGCCACGGTTTTCTGCTTCAGGAAGCGGACAAACTCCAGCGGATCGGCCGGACAATCCGGAGTCTGGGTCGCCGGATAGTATTCAAACCGCGTTGTCACCCCGTCCATCCCAACCTGTTTGAGCAGGTTGCCGATGGCATCGTATTCAGTGACAGAGGTCTCGGAACGCTTCTCTTTTGTCGTCAGGTCCTCGTAAGTCAGGGTCTGGACTTGAGGCATCCGGAACTGCGCAGGTTGCTGAGTGAAAGGTAGCTTTACGTCACAGTAATATCGGGTTGAAACCGACGTTTGCGCATTACCGCAAGTGGTCACCTCGGAAATCAACAAATGGAACTTGTTGTAGGTTCGCTTGATACGGGTGTGGACTATGCTCCCGACAATCAGCCGCTCTTCGCTGGAGTACTGATAGCCACCCACGGCGCGGAAAAGAGGATCGCCATCGTCCTGGGGATCCGCTGCAACGCCGTGCCCAAGGTAATTATGGTCCGAGTAGGTGTAAATCTTGCTGACCTTCGGTTGCCCGTGTCTGGCGTAAATATCGTGGGCAATGACGCACGGCAGGCTTTGATCACCCTCCACGGTCGGGAAGAGATGGCCGACTTCCTTGTAGCGAATGTTCTCCACGGCACCCAGGGGCGATTCAACTCGGGTCAGATAACCGTCTGCGTACTGCAGCTTCCAGCCCCCGCCTTCCGGCAAATCGATGGCGTTGACCTGATCGTTTCTGAGCGTCAGAGCAAACTCAGCGCTGGAGGGCGTATCCGGATGCCGGGTCAGAATCACTCTTGTGTCTTTGCGGGCGATCTTGAGCAACGTTCTTTGGAAGTCGCTGATCTCGATCAGCATCGGCTGCTCATTGAACGTCCTGTACTTCAGGGAAATACTCACGCCATTGGCTGCGAATATCGTCTCGGGAACCGCGATGTTAGTCGCCCCATGGACCTTGAGCACTTCACGTCGACCATCCTTGTATCGGATCTCGTATCGTCCATCAGCAGTTTTCAGAACCTTGGCACTTTCCAGCTTCATTTCCTTGAAATGCAAGGATCCCCGCGACTCCACAGCTTTGTAGCTCTCGCCGCTGGAGAACGTCATGACTCTGCTGCGCAAGTCATAACGGGTGATCGACAAGGACCAGCCAGCGCCATAACCGGCATTGTGTGAATTCAAGGGATTGAAATTCAGCGCAAGATTGAATGAAGGGCCATTCAGATCGACGGACTGAATAGACCCAAGGGATAACGAACAGGTATAAACGCCGGTTCTGGGATCGACCCGCCGGCTACAAAATCACCAAAATTGAACGCATTCGAATGCACGGATTCCGGAGAGTGGTTACTCATAAATAACATCCTGTCATTTGTTTCAAAATCGAATCAATTACGCACAATAAAGAACCGCTTTTCCGCAATCATTTAAAACTGCGAAAAAACGGCTGCATTAACCGTAAAACAAATCGGGCGACATCAGACGTGCACGCTGCCACGCTCACCATCAACCAATACAGGAGTCGACACCGTTGTATTTTTAATCGGCAAGGTCTCGACGAAAAGAACTCAAGCAGTGACTGCACTCGCCGCGGACTTATCCCCGTTCCAGAAAGAACTCACGCTTTTCAGAGTCGGTCCGAATGGCCAACTTGTGCTCTGTTCCATATTGATCGATTACGGCAAACGGAAACACGCCATCGGCGCTGGAATCCGCCGCAGTGTACGCAAACTCGGAAAGCGCCTGCACGACGGTCAACTCGCCGTGACGATCATTGACTATCACGACATACTCTTTGGTCTTTGACGAAGAATCCAGAGCGTGATCTCGAAATGTATAATTCACAAAAGTATTGTCATTAACAGGTAGCGCCACAGTGATATCAGTCTTGTTCGGCCTTACCATGACTCCCTTCAGATAGTTGGTTTTCCACGCATGTACCCAGTTACCATAGGCAAACATGACATCATCCGTACCTTTTGAAGCAACCCAGTCCACCAGATTGATCTGCTGTCCCTGATAAACAAGTCCGAGATAGTAGTTCCAGATCCGGTTTCCCGGCTCCTCATTGCCGCGCCTGGTCGAAGTCCAGCGAAACTGGTCGACCGAATAGGTAACCGGCACCTGAGCGTCCAGAGTGACACTGCTGTCCTGAAAACCGGAAAGACCGGTTGCATTGCTTCGGATAGTCACTCCGTTCAAAAAAACGCTTGCCGCGATTTGCGTCGAGCCGCTACCCGAGGACGATACCCAGAATGTGCGCACTTGCGGATGGATACCGTTATCCGGCTCATCCTTAATCACTGGCGCTTCCAGCGTATATCGACCTTGATCGATACTGGCACTCCAGCCGTCGCGCAAGGCTCTCCCGGTGTTGTAGTGAATAAGCTCAACCGTATTCATGACTTCTTCTGGAACCAGAATGCGATCCCCGTTTTCATCATAACCTGACACCAGCACCTGAACCTTTACTTGCATACGGCCGTTGCCGTACAGCACTTTATTTCGCGTGGACGAGGAAGAATTCAACTTCACTTTCAAGTCAATACTGTCCAATCTTCCAGGACCGGCCAACTGATTTCCTGATACTTCGTTAAGCTCACTCATACTTTTACTCCTTGTGCTTGATGTCATTCCATACCTCGCAAAGCAAAAACGAAGTAAGCCATGAATAACATGCAACCCCAAACCGGCAAAAAGTTAAGTGTAAGAACCTGTAGCTAAAACCAATACAGAATCGGCAATTCTAAAAAAGCGGCCATATTAACTTCGAGATACATTCATCATAAAATGTAAATCCAAAGAAAAAAGCTCACGAAGAACGTAACGCGGCCGCCTCGGACAATCCAGATAGCAAAGAAGTCATTTGCTGGCAGACCAGCTATGGGTTCATTTGCGCAAGGTTTCAATGCTCGTCGTTATAGACGAACTTTGGCATTTCCCAATGAAAACGAATCGCCAGAAGACGCAACAGGAAGCCACCAAACAGCGTGATCAGAATCGCCTGCTCGCTCGGCACGTTCAGAAACAGACAGAGCATGTAGCACCACGCCGCAGCGAACGAGACGCTGGCGTACAGTTCGCGACGGAAGATCAACGGGATGTCGTTGCAGAAGATATCGCGCAGGATGCCGCCGAATACACCCGTGATCACGCCGCTGACCGAGGCCACCAGCATGCCGTGGCCCATTTCCAGGGCGGTCATGCAGCCGATCAGGGTAAATGCCACCAGACCGACCGCGTCGAGCACCAGAAACAGCGAACGCAGGTGACGCATCCAGCGTGCGGTGAACACGGTTATCATCGCCGCAATGGTCGTCAGCACCAGGTATTCCGGGTGTTTGACCCAGGTCAGCGGATAATGCCCGAGCAGCACATCGCGCACCGAGCCGCCGCCCAAAGCCGTGACGCAGGCGATCAGCACCACGCCGAACCAGTCCATGCCGCGACGGCCCGCAGACAGGGCGCCGGTCATGGCTTCGGCAGTAATGGCGACGAGGTAGAGCATCAGCAACATGGTGGCGATCCTGGCAGGAAGGCGCGCAGTCTACTCACTTCGCCGAGGCACCAAAAGAGGGCGCCTCGGTGTGGGTGCCGATCTCAGAACTTGATGAAATGCTTGCGGTAGTGCTGCAGCTCGGCGATGGATTCGCGGATGTCGTCCAGCGCCAGGTGAGTGCTGCCCTTCTTGAAGCTGTCACGCACGTCCGGCGCCCAGCGCGCGGCCAATTCCTTGAGCGTGGAAACGTCGAGGTTACGGTAGTGGAAGTAGCTTTCCAGCGACTTCATGTGGGTATAAAGGAAGCGGCGATCCTGACAGATGCTGTTGCCACAGATCGGCGACTTGCCCTTCGGCACCCACTTTTCGAGGAAGGCGATGGTTTCGGCTTCAGCCTCGGCCATGCTTACGCGGCTGTCGCGCACGCGCTGGGTCAGGCCCGAGTTGCCGTGAGTGCGGGTGTTCCACTCGTCCATGCGGGCGAGGACTTCGTCGCTGTGGTGAATGGCGATCACCGGGCCTTCGGCCAGGGTGTTCAGGTCACTGTCGGTGACGATGGTGGCCATTTCGATGATCACGTCGTTTTCCGGATCCAGACCGGTCATTTCGAGGTCGATCCAGATCAGATTCTGCGGGTTTTGCATATTTCGGCTCCTGAGCAATGCTGCGCAGTTTAGCCTAGGCAGCCTGCCGGGCGTGCTAAACTCGCGGCCGTTTTACCTAATCGCTGCATTCTTCAGACGGAACACCCATGGCCAAACGCCAACTCAATCGTCGTCAAAACTGGCGCATCGAAAAGATTCAGGGCGAACGCGCCGCCCGCGCCGCCAAACGCGAGTCCTCGGCTGTCGAGGCGCTCGAAGGCGGCGATCTGGGCCCGGAACAGCACGGCCTGGTGATCGCCCACTTCGGTGTGCAGGTCGAGGTCGAGGCCGTTGACGGCGAACTGGCCGGCCAGGTCTTCCGCTGCCACTTGCGCGCCAACCTGCCGGCGCTGGTGACTGGCGACCAAGTGGTCTGGCGGGCCGGCAACCAGGGCATCGGCGTGATCGTCGCGCAACTGCCGCGCACCACCGAGCTGTGCCGTCCAGACAGCCGTGGCCAGCTCAAACCGGTGGCCGCCAACGTCGACATGATCGTCATCGTGTTCGCCCCGCTGCCCGAGCCCCATGCGAACCTGATCGACCGCTATCTGGTCGCCGCCGAGCACGCCGGCATCCGCCCGTTGCTGCTGCTGAACAAATTCGACCTGATCGACGAACAGAACGCCCCGGCGCTGAATGCCCTGCTGGCGGTCTATCGCACGCTGGGTTACCCGGTGCTGGAAGTCTCGGCGCACCACGGCAACGGCATGGAGCAATTGCAGAAGCAGCTCGACGGGCGCATCAGCGTGTTCGTCGGCCAGTCCGGTGTCGGCAAGTCGTCGCTGGTCAACAGCCTGCTGCCGGAAGTCGAAACCCGCGTCGGCCCGCTGTCCGAGCTGTCGGGTCAGGGCACGCACACCACGACCACCGCACGCCTGTTCCACTTCCCCGGCGGCGGCGAACTGATCGACTCCCCGGGCATCCGTGAATTCGGCCTCGGCCACGTCAGCCGCGCCGACGTCGAAGCCGGCTTCATCGAGTTCAACGACCTGCTCGGCACCTGCCGCTTCCGCGACTGCAAACACGACCGCGAACCGGGATGCGCACTGCTCAAGGCCCTGGAAGACGGCCGCGTGCAGCAGCAGCGAATGAACAGCTACCGCTCGATCATCGCCAGCCTGCCGGAAAACGGTTACTAGGCTTTAAAATAGCCATGTCTAGTCCTGAAATAGGTTT